>JAJDNC010000015.1 GCA_022340865.1 Gemmatimonadota bacterium | reverse complement strand
ATGAAATCGTGGGCGGGCGCCGCGTTCTGCCACGCGGCCTCGTCCAGATTGCCGTCCACATGGATCGGGGCATCGACGCGGACGGCGGAGACCGTGGGCCGCACCGTCTGGGCCAGGGCGGTGGTCGGCGCCACGAGGAGGAATGCCGGGAGGAGAAGCGCAGGGACGCTCGCGGCGTGGTGGCATGCCACGGACGCCATGGCGTCGGGGGCGCGGGAGAACATCGGGTCTCACCTCAGGGTCGGGAGGTCACCACCGCATAACGTCGAGCGGCACCGCCGGTCGATGGAGGTGGTGGGAAGCTCGACGCCCATACACGGAGAACGTGTGACGTCGGGGGGAACTCCCGGGACGAGGGTGCGGGAGGTCCCGAGGCAGCCGGCTTCTACCCGAGCGTGGGTATCGAGCCCGACGCGCGAAGGCGTCGGCGCACCCCGGCCACGTCGATCAGATAGGGGACCATCATGGGCACGAGCAGCAGCAGGCCCAGAGGCGCCTTGAGATACATGGTGTCGAATTCCCAGAACACACTGATGTAGACCGGTACGCCCGCCAGCACTCCCGCGGCGAACGCCAGCCAGACCGGGAGCCGGCCCCCGCGCGCCGACGGGTCGACCCCGAGCCCGAAGCGCAGCGGGACCAGTACCGTCGTTGCCAGGAGCAAGAACGGAAACGCCCAGGCTGTCAGCGTCAGCGCCAGCAGGACCACCACCGTCGTCAGGCCGAGGAAATCCGAGAAGGGGAGCGTCGGGCGACCGTTGGCGTCGAGGTACAGCTTCACGCCGACGGCTGTCACCCATGGAACCAGAACGCCTGTGAGGACGAAGAGCGTAGCCAACCCCCACGGGCGCTTGCGTCGGGTTTCCGTCGACGCGACCGGCGTCGCCGGCACTGGCGGCGGAGGCTCACCCAGTGCTCCGGCCGTCAGGCGGACGAGCCGTGCACGGAGCCGGTACGGCACGACCGTCATGGCAACCAGCGTCAGGACACCCGATGCCACCAGGATTCCGAAACCCGGAAGGTCCAGCAGGAAGACCGGCACGAGCTGGCCCCCCACCACTGTGGCCAGGTGCAGGAGCAGGTACTGCCAGGGGGGAGGAGCGCCGGGATCCAGTCCCTGGATGCGCTGGCTCCAGCGCACGACCAGGATGCCGGTGCCCACCAGTGCGAACAGGGGGATCAGCAGGCCCACGACGAACAGCACAACCCAGACGCTGCCCATGGCACCCTCCGCGGAGGACGCGAACACCGGGAACCCACAGGAATATCCGTACAACAACGAAGGGGCGGCAAGACGCTTCGCCCCGTTCACCTTGGCGCGTTGCGTCACCGTGCCCCATGTTGGCCCCATGCCCGACCCTCCTACCCGCCTGTCCGCCGCCCTGTCCGACCGCTACGCCATCGAGCGCGAGCTCGGCGAGGGCGGAATGGCGACGGTGTATCTGGCGACGGACCGGAAGCACGACCGCAAGGTCGCCCTGAAGGTCCTCCGGCCGGAGCTGGCCGCCGTCCTGGGTGCCGAGCGGTTCCTCCAGGAGATCAAGACCACTGCCCAGCTGCAGCATCCGCACATCCTCCCGCTCTTCGATTCCGGGGAAGTGGACGGATTCCTTTACTACGTCATGCCCTACGTCGAGGGGGAGACGCTCCGCGAGAGGCTGGACCGGGAAACGCAGCTCTCCATCGAGGAATCGGTCCGGATCACCCTCGAGGTGACCGACGCGCTGCAGTACGCCCACGAGCAGGGCGTAATCCACCGCGACATCAAGCCCGAGAACATCCTGCTGAACAACGGGCGGGTCATGGTGGTGGACTTCGGGATCGCGCTCGCCCTGAGCGCCGCGGCCGGCGGGCGGATGACGGAGACGGGCCTGAGCCTGGGCACGCCGCACTACATGTCTCCGGAGCAGGCGACCGCGGACAAGAACGTCGACCGCCGCTCGGACGTCTACTCGCTGGGCTGCGTGCTGTACGAGATGCTCACCGGCGATCCGCCGCACACCGCATCCTCGGTGCAGGCGATCATCGTCAAGATCGTGACCGACGTCGCCCGTCCGGTCACCGACATGCGCAAGTCCGTCCCGCCCAACGTCGCGGCGGCGGTGACCAAGTCGCTGGAGAAGCTGCCGGCCGACCGCTTCGACAGCGCGGGTGCCTTCGCGGCTGCGCTGCGCGACCCTACCTTCACCACGACCGGTGCCGTCATCGCCACCTCCGGACCGTCGGTCCGCAGGTCCACGGCAGTCCCCGTCCTGGTCGCGCTGTTGGCCGCCACCGCCGGAACCGCCGCCTGGGGGTGGCTGCGCTCCAGCCCCGAGCCCCCTGCGACACACACGTGGATTGACCTGAGCCTGATACGTCCGGGGGGCGCGCTCTACGAAGGATGGTCGCAGAACCTGGCCCTCGCCCCCGATGGATCCGCCATCGTCTTCAGGGACTCGACGAGGGCGCGGGGAGCGTGGCAGCTCTTCCTCAAGGAGGAGGCGAGCGACACGGCGGTGGCGATCCCCGGAACCGCCGGGGGGGCGGGTCCCTTCTTTTCGCCCGACGGGAAGTGGATCGGCTTCACCAGGGGACAGGACCTGTTCAAGGTCCCGCGGAACGGGGGGGCTCCCGTCCAGCTGTCCGACTCGACCCAGTGGAGCGGGCTGGCGAGCGGCGTGTGGCTGGACGACGGCACCATCGTCTTTCCCGACAAAACCAGTCACCGACTCCTGCAGATCGATGCGGACGGCAGCCACCAGCGGGTCGTGCTTCCCGCGCAGCCGTGGGGCATCGTGCGCCTGGAGCCCCTGCCGCAGGGACGCGGTGTCCTCGCCCTGACCTGCGGCGCCCAACCCTGCTCTCCAGGAACGGTCTCCCTGCTGGACCTCCGTCACGGCAGGTTCGTGCGGCTCCTGAACGACGTCTCGTCGGGGTGGTACCTGCGGACCGGCCATCTGCTGTACGGCAGGCCGGACGGCACCCTCTTCGCCCAGCGACTCGATCTCGACCGTGACACGCTGACCGGCGCCGCCGTCCCGGTGATGAACGGCCTGGCCACCACCGGAGGCCTGCCGTCGGCAGTGGTCTCGTCCGAGGGAACGATCCTGTACGCCTTGAGGAACGATGCCGAAACGGCGGGCTCCGAATCGCTTCTCGTATGGGTGGACCGCCATGGCACGCCCACTGTCGCGGACTCGGCGCTTTCGCTGCCCGGGAGCCACCAGCAGGACTTCGGCCTGTCTCTCTCGCCCGACGGGAGTCGTGTCGCTTTCGTGCAGAATACCGACGAAGGACAGCAAATCTTCGTCCAGCACCTGCCTGACGGTCCCGTCACCCGCCTCACGTCCGGGGGAAAGAGCATCCGTCCGGAGTGGAGTCCGGATGGCCGTGATGTGCTCTACATCAAATACCCTGGCGCTGCCCCGAGCGTTGCCGTTCGGCGGCGAGCCGATGGAACCGGCAAGGCGACGGTGATCGCGAAGGAAGCCCGCCCGTTGGTGGAAGTCCTACCGTCGCCCGACGGTAAGTGGCTGCTGTATCGAACCGATACGGGTGCGCCTGGCGGAGGAGACCTCCTGGCTCGGCGACTCTCCGGTGACACCACGACGACCCCGTTGCTGGCGACGCCGGCGTTCGAGGGTGAGCCGGCCATCTCACCGGATGGACGCTGGCTGGCTTATGTCTCGAACCGGAGCGGGAGGGACGAGGTCTACGTGCGCCCGTGGCCTGACGTGAAAGGCGGAAGGTGGCAGATCTCGAACGGGGGCGGTGAAGAGCCAGTGTGGAATCCCGACGGCCGGGAGCTGTACTACCGATCGGGTGATCAGATGCTCATGGCCGTGCAGGTGGCTCCTACGCCCCCGTTTCGGGCGAGCCAGCCCGAGCCCCTCTTTTCCGCAGCGCCCTTCATCACCGGAGCGGCACACGCCGCGTATGCGGTGTCCAGGGACGTCAGGTTCCTGTTCGGGGAGCAGATCGGGGGAGGGGCCGCGGGGAGCAGGCTGATCCTGGTGCGGCACTGGTTCACGGAGCTGCGGCCGCTGCTGAAGGGGAAGTGAAGAGCGATGGCGCCCGGCCCACGGGCCGGGCGCCATCCGTCGCTTCATGCGTCTCGGGCTCCTACTTGTACCACACCGTTACCTGACCGATGAATTTCGTGGCGAGGAACCCTGGTGGCTCGGGCAGCGGAGACCTCGCGAGGGCTCGTCCGAGCCTGTCGCTTTCCTGCTCATGCCGCCGCCCGGGATGGACGAGACGATGATGAACAACCCCGAGTGGGTGAACGAACGTGGAGCACGACATGGGATCTGAAGACGACTTCTGGGAGCAACCGGACGTGGTGGCCCGCTTCGCGGCGCGGGATCCGGACCACCGTCTGGTGCCGCTGATAAGGGACATGACGCCGGGACGGGCGCTGGACGTGGGCTGCGCGGGAGGCCGAAACGCGGTGTTCCTCGCACAGCATGGATGGGACGTGCACGCCATCGACTCGAGCGCCGGGATGGTGGCGGAGACGCGGCGAAGGCTGGCGGAGTTGTTGGGTGAGGAGGCGGCCGCGGGGCGGGTGAGACAGAGCCCGATGGACGACTTGTCGCACTACGGCGATGCGTCCTTCGATCTCGTCATCGGCCTGGGCATCTACCAGAACGCGCAGAGCCTGCCGGAGTGGCATCGCTCACTGGCGGAGACGGCGCGGGTGTTGAAGGAGGGCGGCCTGCTGCTGCTCGCGCACTTCACGCCGGACCTGGACCTGACGGGCTCCGGCGTCCAGCCGGTCCGGGGTGAGCCGCACGTGTACGACGGGATGCCGCGGGGGCGCGGCGTGCTCTTCCACGCACCCGAGCTGGAGGCGGCTCTCGCGGAGCACGGCCTGTACCCCGTCACGCCCAGCGAGACCGTGGTGGTGCCCACGGAGAAGGGGCAGCGGGCCACGGTGAACGCGCTCTTGCGGCGGGTGGCGGACGGGTAGGCTCGACGGGGCCATTCCGACTCTCCCGGCGAGTGCGCGTCGTTCCGGGCGATCCGGCTCGGAGTGCGCTCCGGAGCCGGACCACACCTATTCGCTCTTCAGCGCCCGCACCGGATCCACGACGCTGGCGCGGCGCGCCGGGACGAAGGCCGCCAGCAGCGCGACACCCGAGAGGAGCACCGGGATGGCCACGAATGTGGCGAGGTCCGTGGTGCCGATGCCGTAGAGGTACCTGGAGATCGACCAGGTCACGCCGGCGGCCAGGACGACACCGATGACACCACCCACCAGCACGAGGCGCATGCCGCTTCCCACCGCCATGGCGACGACGTCCCGGGCCGATGCCCCCAGGGACATGCGGATGCCCAGCTCCCGCGTCCGCCTGGAGACCGCGTAGCTCACCACCCCGTAGATCCCCACCGCCGCCAGCGCCAGGGCGAGAGCGCCGAACACCGACAGAAGCAGCGCGGCCATGCGCGGCGCGAAGAGCATGAGGGACAGGTGCTCGTTCATGGTCTTCGCCTCGAAGAGGGGCACGTCGGGATCGACGCTCTTCACGACCCTCTCCTCGGCGGCCAGGAGCCGGGCGGACGTCCCCTCGCCGCGGACCAGGACCTCCATGCTGCCGACGTCCTTTTTGCCCTGCAGCCGATAGATGTAGGGCCGGGGGGCCTCGCCCAGCGTCCGCACCTTGGTGTCACGCGCCACGCCCACGATACGCATGGGCGCGCCGTGGGGGGTCTCCAGGGTGCGGCCCACCACGTCCTGGCCCGGATAGAAGCGCTTCACGAACGCCTGGCTCACCACCAACAGGGGGCTTCCGCCCACGTCGGCGTCGGTGAAGGCCCGCCCCTGGACGATGGGCACGTCCATGGTCTTGAAGTAACCCGGCTCCACGTTGACGTCGTCGATCTCCCAGGCTCCGTCGGAACGGTCCGACGGCACGCCGGGCAGCACGAAATCCGACAGCCGGATGGACATCCCCAGAGGGAACCGGTCCGCCATGGCGACCTGCCGGATGTCCGGATCGGCCAGCAGCCGCTCCTTCAGCGTCCGGAGGTACGCGGTCCTCTCCTCGTCGGTCTTGTGGTCGGAGAGCTCCAGCATGGGCATCACCATCGCGGCGGGTCCCGTGTAGAAGCCCGGGTCGATGGTCTGGGCCTTCTGCAGGCTGCGCACGAACAGGCCCGCGCCGATGAGGAGCACGAAGGAGAGGGCCACCTGTGTGACCACGAGGATGCTCCGCAGGCTGAAGCGGCCGGGCTTGCCCGTGCGCCCGCCCTCGTCCTTGAGGGTGGACGCCACGTCCGGACGCGTGGCCTGGAGGGCGGGAGCGAGCCCGAAGACCAGGCCCGCCAGCAGCGACACGCCCAGGGTGAAGAGGAGCACGGTGCGGTTCAACGAGACGTCCAGCTCGATGGGCACCGGGATGGGTGGCTTGAAGCCCATGAGCAGGTCCAGGGTCCACTTCGCCAGACCGATGCCCGCCGCGCCTCCCAGGAGGGCCAGGAGCGTGGTCTCGGTGAGGAGCTGCCGAACGAGCGCGCCGCGTCCCGCACCCAAGGCCAGGCGCACCGCGATCTCCTTGCGCCGTTCCTCCGCACGGGCCAGGAGGAAGGTCGCCAGGTTCACGCAGGTGATGAGGAGCACGAGGCCCACCACCGTCAGGAGAAGCCCGGCTATGGGCACGACCGCCTTGTCCACCAGGGGATGGATGGCGACGTCCTGCGTGGCCAGGGCGGACATGATCCTGCCCTTGTTGGTGTCGGGATAGCGCTCGGCGAGCCCCTCGCTGAACGCCTTCAGGGCGGTGTCCGCCTGGGCCACGGTGACGCCCGGCTTGAGCCGCGCCTTGAGGAACATGCTGCGGCTGTCGCGGTTGACGAGCTGGTCGCCCCCGAAATCCCCGAAGGCATCGTTCATCATCATGGGCGCGTAGAAGCCCGTCACGATGACCGGGAAGGTCCCGGTGAACGCCTTCGGAGCGACGCCGACCACGGTGAAGGGCCGCCCGTTGAGGCGCAGCGTCTTTCCGAGGATCCCCGGGTCCTGGCCGTACTCCTTGACCCACGTGCGGTATCCCAGGATGACCACGGGATGTGCCATGGGCGTGGCATCCTCCTCGGGGAGGAAGGACCTGCCCAGGGCCATGTGCACGCCCAGCACCTGGAAGTAGTTCCAGGACACGAGCTCGCCGAACACCACCTTCGGCTGGCCGTCGCGTTCGACACGTGCGATGAACGTGCTCTCGCCCACGACACCGCTGAAGACGTCGTTGTGGTCCCTCAGGTCGGCGAAGTCCGGATACGACGACGTGGAGGCCGCGTATCCATTCTCCTCCGACGTGTAGATGTCCACCAGCCGCTCCGGGTGGGAGAACGGCAGGTGCCTGAGGAGCACCGCGTCGACGAGGCTGAACATCGCCGTGTTCGCGCCGATCCCCAGCGCCAGCGACAGGATGGCCACCACGGTGAAGCCTGGGCTCTTGACCAGTCGGCGCACGGCGTACTTCAGGTCGTCGGGGTGCATGGGCATGTGGCTCCAGAAGTCGGGTCGATCACCGCCCGCCCGGCGCGGACGGTTCCGCTCCCAGGTGGGTCGCATGGCGCGGAGGCGCCGGGAAAGCCTCCGGAGGGGACCGGCACGCAGGGCCAGGGCCTGGCCCCAGTACCAGAGGTCGGCGCGCGCACGCCCGCGCGGCCGACGCACGCGGGTGCGGTACTCCTCCTCCAGGTCGCCGGCCACGGCGTCCGCCAGGTCGCCCGGAAGGCGCGCCCGGATCAGAAGGGTCGCCAGGCGCGGAGGTGCCGTCGCCTCTTCACCGCGCATGGCCGCCTCCGGCGGTCCCGGTCGTCCCCGTGGCTCCCGCCGATCCCGTGGATCCTGCGGCCGCACGCACGCCTTCCCACATGCGGTCGCGCACCTCCCGCACGGCCTCCAGCGCGGTGACGCCCTCGGGTCGCACGTGGAAGTACCGTCTGGCCTTGCCGCCGCGCTCGGGGGTGGGGTCGCCGAGACGCGAGCGGACCAGCCCCTTCTCCTCCAGACGCATGAGGGTCACGTAGATGGTGCTGATGGAGACCGGCCGGCCGGCGTCGTCCCGCAGGACCTTCCGAATGCGGGCCCCGTAGGCCTCGTCGCCGAGGCGCAGGACGGCGAGAAGCGCGAGCTCTTCCAGGTCGCCGAGCTGCGGGCGCTGGCCCATGGGGATCCTCCGGCGGGGATTATTTTGACAAAGTCAAAGACCCCTACGGAGGATCCCCGAGGGCGGTTTCACGGTCGGGGCATCCGATCACGAGCCGCTTAGACGCGCCTCGCAGGGGGCTCGATCCGATTTCCGGTGCCGCAGAAACGGCGCCGACGCCGGAGCCCGCCCGCGGCCCGCCCGGGAAGCCCAGGGTGTCCGCGGAACATCTACGTCGCCCCCGGGGCGTGCCTACGTCGTGGAGCGTACGGATCGACGTGCTCCACAGGGACATCCTGAAGGCAGGGTAGCACGGGGCTCCCCTCTCTTCCTTGTCGGGATGGGCCCATGTCGATGGAGATCCTGGGACCCCTCTTCGTAGGCGCGTTCCTCAGCGGCTTGATTCCGGTCGTCAACGCCGAGCTCCTGGTGACGGGTGCCGCGGCGCTGGCGGGTCCCGGGACAGTGCTGGTGGTGGCCGCCGTGAGCACCCTCGGCCAGATGGTCAGCAAGGCGCTCCTCTTTGGCCTCGCCAGATGGTCGCCCTCACGCCTCCCGAAACGCGCCCGTGGGGTGGTCGCACGCGCCGCGGAAAGGCTGAGGGCGCGTGGCGGCGCGGTGGGTGGCACGATCTTCCTCAGCGCGCTGACCGGCTTTCCTCCGTTCTATGGAATCAGCCTCGCCAGCGGAGCGCTGGGCGTCTCGGCAACCCTGTTCGTGGGCCTCGGCACCGCGGGCCGGCTCATCCGCTTCGCCGCGCTCGCGTGGGGAGCGAGCCACCTCGGGCTACATCCGAGCGGCGACCTCACCTACGGCTTCCTGCCTTCCCTGGGAGCGGGAGGCTGAACATGCGCATCGAGCTCCTCGTCGATTCGGACGAGTTCTGGACTCGCTTCCAGGATGATCTCTCCGCGGCCCGGGACACGGCCTACGTCCAAACCTTCTCCTTCGAGGGCGATCGGGTAGGATCGGCGCTGGGTCGGCGCCTGGAGGCCTGTGGTGCGCGGGATCGGCGTCTCCTGGTCGACTCGTACTCGCTCCTCTATCACAACGACCGGCTCATCCAGGGACTCGCCTGGGCCGAGCGCGCATTCCGCCGGGAGGTATTCAGCACGCACCGGTGGGTTCGCCGGCTCCGAGCGAGGGGCGTAGGGATCCGCTTCGGCAATCCTCTCGGGCCTTCACCCGTCAACCTCCTGCGCCGCAGCCACAAGAAGCTGGCGGTCTTCGACGGACGGGTGGCGTACCTCGGAGGCATCAACTTCTGCGAGCACAACTTCGCGTGGCACGACATGATGCTGCGTGTCGAGGACCGGATGCTCGCCCTTCACCTCGAGGCCGACTTCCGCGCGAGCTGGGATGGCCGCCCGACCGCCACGGACGTCCGCTCCGGCCCCCTCCGGGTCGTCTCCCTCAACGGGCGGGGGAACCCGAGGGGGTTCGCTCCCCTCCTCGGGGCACTGGAAGGCGTGCTACGCTCCGTCGACATCGTGAGCGCGTATCTCTCCCCTCCGTTCACCGACGTCCTCGGTCGTGCCGCCGAGCGGGGCGTGCGGGTGCGCCTCCTGACCCCCGCCCGGAACAACAAGCCCAACCTGGCGCGTCATGCCCTGTCCGCGGCACGGCGTCACGCCTTCCAGGTGATGCGCTACCCCGGTCGCATGAATCACATGAAGGCGATGGTCCTGGACGACGAGCTTCTCGTGGCGGGCTCCTCGAACTTCGACTTCATGAGCTATCACATCCTCGAGGAGATCTTCGTGCTGACCCGCGACTGCGACGTTCTCGATGCCTTCCGCAGGCGTGTCTGGAATGTGGACGCGTCATGCTCCCGAGCCGTCGTGCACGCGCCTTCCCTCCGCACGCGGCTCGGCCACGGCGCGGTGGTGCTGGGGGCGGTGCTGGCGCGGTCCCTGGCTCTTCCGCAGGACGTCCGCTGACTTGTGCGCCGTGATCCGCTGGAGATCTCTCGACGGTGCTGTACATTGAACGGCCCGTCGCGGTCCTCCGGCGGCAAGCCCCCGTGATCGAAGGTCCGAAAGCCATGGTGTCGACGTTCGTCCGTGCCCTCGGCGACAACTTCCTGGGGCCGTCTCCCGAGTGGTACAAGCGGACGATTCTGGCATTCCTCATCGTCAATCCGCTGATCTTCGAGCTGGGCGGTGCGCACGCCGGCTTCGTAGCCGGGTGGGTCCTGGTGCTGGAGTTCATCTTCACGCTCGCCATGGCGCTGAAGTGCTATCCCCTCCAGCCGGGGGGGCTGCTCGCCTTCGAGGCCGTCGTGATGGGGATGGCGAGCCCAGAGGCGGTCTACCGGGACGTCGTGACCAACTTCCCGGTGATCCTGCTGCTGATCTTCATGGTGGCCGGCATCTACTTCCTGCGCGACATGCTCCTGTTCGTGTTCACGAAGCTGCTGGTGAAGGTCCGCTCCAAGGTCTGGCTGTCGCTGCTCTTCTGCCTCGTCGCCGCCGTCCTCTCGGCGTTTCTCGATGCCCTGACCGTCACGGCCGTGATCATCACCGTCGCGGTGGGCTTCTACTCCGTGTACCACAGGGTGGCTTCGGGCAAGGGGTTCGACGACGACCACGACCACGAGGACGACACCCTCGTGCACGACCCCCGTCAGGGGGACCTGCACCGTTTCCGCGCATTCCTGCGCAGCCTGATGATGCACGCGGCGGTGGGCACCGCCCTCGGGGGCGTGACCACCCTCGTGGGCGAGCCGCAGAACCTGCTCATCGGGAGTGCCGCCGGTTGGAGCTTCCTGGAGTTCTTCGTGCGCGTGGCACCGGTGTCGATTCCGGTGTTGATCGTGGGGCTGTCGACCTGCGTTCTGCTCGAGAAGCTGAAGTGGTTCGGCTACGGCGAGGAGCTCCCGGATTCGGTCCGCGAGATCATGGAGAGCTACGAGCTGCGGCAGTCCGAAGGGCGCGACTTGCGCGGCAAGCTGCAGATCGTCGTCCAGGGCCTGGTGGCGGCATTCCTGGTGGTGGCCCTCGGCTTCCATCTCGCCGAGGTGGGTCTCATCGGCCTCGCGGTGATCGTCCTATCCACGGCCTTCACGGGCGTCACCCAGGAAAGCCGGCTCGGCCACGCCTTCCACGAGGCGCTCCCCTTCACCGCGCTTCTGGTGGTGTTCTTCGCCATCGTGGCGGTCATCCACGAGCAGGGCCTGTTCAAGCCGGTGCTGGATGCCGTGCTGGCCATGCACGGCCACGCGCAGGCGGGCACCATGTTCGCGGCCAACGGCGTGCTGTCGATGATCAGCGACAACGTCTTCGTGGCCACGGTCTATGTCAGCGGAATCAAGACGGCGCTCCAGTCGGGCCTGATCTCACACGTGCAGTTCAACCACCTTGCAGTGGCCATCAACACGGGCACCAACATCCCCAGCGTCGCGACGCCCAACGGCCAGGCCGCCTTCCTCTTCCTGCTCACGTCCGGGCTCGCGCCGCTCATCCGCCTCGGCTACGGCCGGATGGTCTGGATGGCGCTCCCCTACACGGTGACGCTCTCGCTCACGGGGCTCATCGCGACGTTGTTGGCGGTGTAGGCCTTCCAGGTCGTCCTTTCCCCGGAGGGCCCCCTGGCTGGCGCCCAAGCACGCGGCGCGACAATCTTCCGGTCCATGTGGAAGCTCATCCCCACCCCCGCGATCCAGATCGCCCTCGTCCTCCTCCTGTCGTTCCTCATCGGGTTCGAGCGCGAGGAGCACAAGCAGGCCGAGGGGAAGATGATGTTCGGGGGCGTCCGCACCTTCCCGCTCATCGGGCTCGTCAGCTACGCCCTGGCGCTCCTGTCCGGAACCGAGCTGCTGGGTTGGCTGCTCGGGTTCGCGGTGGTGGGCGGGTTCATGCTGGTGTCGTACCAGCGGAAGCTCGTGGCCAGCGAGGACGCCGGGATCACCACGGAGATGAGCGGCCTCGCAACCTATCTGTTGGCCGGGCTCGTCTATCAGGACCAGTACTGGATGGCCGCGACCATCGCGGTGATCGCGGTGCTCCTCCTCGACCTCAAGAAGGCTCTCGAGGGCCTCACGCGGCACGTCGAGTCCGGAGAGATCGCGACCGTCGCCCGGTTCCTGGTGCTGACGGTCGTCATCCTGCCCATCGTGCCGGACCACGCGTTCACGCGGTTCGCCCTCAATCCGTTCCGCACCTGGGTGGTGGTGGTGGCCGTGAGCGGGGTGTCGTTCGGCAGCTATGTCGTGCAGCGCCTGCTCAAGGGCCGGGGCGGCGTCATGGTCTCGGCGCTGCTGGGCGGCGCTTACTCGTCCACCGTGACGACGGTGGTGCTGGCGCGGGAGGCGCGTCGGGGCCCGCGCCCGAACCTCTTCGCGGGGAGCATTCTGGCCGCATCCGGCGTGATGTACGTCCGGTTCCTGGTCCTCATCGCGTTCTTCAACATCGCCTTGGCCAGGACCTTGTTGCCGGGCTTCGCCATCGGCGCGCTGGTCGGCGCGCTGGGCGGGTGGCTCATCGCGACCCGCGGCGACGGGGCGGACGGAACGAGACCGTCGGCGGGGCCGAAGGCGAACCCGCTGGAGATCAAGGCGGCTCTCCTGTTCGCGGTGGTGTTCGTCGCCCTTCTGGTGATCACGGCGCTGGTGCGTGAGTCCCTGGGCCCCAGGGGGCTCTACACCCTCGCGGGCATCGTGGGCGTCACGGACGTCGATCCGTTCATTCTGGGTGTGACGCAGGAGCACACGACGCTGCTGTCGCTCCACGTCGCCGCCACCGCCATCATCATCGCCGCCTCCAGCAACAACCTGATCAAGGCCGTATACGCGCGCAGCTTCGCCGACCGCGCGACGGGCGGGCGCGCGGCCCTCCTGCTCATCGGGCTCGCCGTGGTGGGCCTGGTGGGACTGTTCTGGGTCTGAGGAGCCGACCTGCGGCTCTTCCGGCCATGGGAGTTGCGGGCGGTCCGGGTGGTCCGGGCAGCCCGGACTCCTGCGCGGGGTAAGACGGCACTTCGGCGGCCGACGGGCACTCCGTGCCCGGCGTGGACATATCAGCGCGGATTGATATAATTGGCCCATGGACAAGACCCTCTCCGTATCTCCGCCCGCCGCCCTCAAGGCGCTCCAGGCCCTCGCCGACGAGAACCGACTGCGGATTGTGGAGGCGCTGCGCGACGGCGAACGGTGCGTCTGCGAGCTCCAGGCGGACCTGGGGCTGGGACAGTCCCTCCTCTCCCATCACCTGCGGACGCTCCGCGAGTCGGGTCTGGTGCTGGACAGGAAGGAAGGGCGCTGGGTCCACTACTCGCTGTCGGACGGTACCGTCGAGGAGCTCGAGTCCTACCTGCGCGGCCTGCGTGAGGACGCCGCGGTGGCCGAGCCCCGGAGCCGCGGATGCTCCCTGCCGTAGCGTTTTTTTCACCTGACATATCAGTGACGATTGATATGCGGACATCGATCCACCCGTCGCCGCCCTGGAAGCGCGCATGACCTCCACCACGAAGAAGCTCTCCTTCCTCGACCGGTACCTCACGCTGTGGATCTTCCTGGCGATGGCGGCGGGCGTCGGCCTCGGGTCCCTCTGGCCAGATGCGGTGGGGACCCTCACCAGGCGCACGCAAGTGGGCACCACATCGTTGCCCATCGCCGTCGGGCTCATCCTCATGATGTATCCGCCCCTCGCGAAGGTGCGCTACGAGGAGCTGGGCGACGTCTTCCGCAACGTGCGCATCCTCGGCCTCTCGCTCCTCCAGAACTGGGTGATCGGCCCGGTGCTCATGTTCGGCCTCGCGGTCCTCTTCCTGCGCGGCTATCCCGAGTACATGGTCGGCCTGATCCTCATCGGGCTGGCGCGCTGCATCGCCATGGTCATCGTGTGGAACGATCTGGCCGCCGGAGACCCCGAGTACGCCGCGGGCCTGGTCGCGTTCAACTCGATCTTCCAGGTGCTCTTCTACAGCGTCTACGCCTGGCTCTTCATCACAGTGCTGCCGCCGAAGCTCGGACTCTCCGGGGCGGTGGTGGACATCACCATGGGCCAGATCGCCAGGAGCGTGTTCATCTATCTGGGCATCCCGTTCCTGGCGGGTATGCTCACGCGCTTCGCCCTGGTGCGCGCGCGCGGCAAGGCGTGGTACCACGCGTCCTTCGTGCCCCGGATCTCGCCCATCACCCTGGTGGCGCTCCTCTTCACCATCATCGTGATGTTCTCGACGCAGGGTCAGCAGATCCTGGCCCGGCCCGCCGGCGTCCTCCGCATCGCCGTGCCGCTCATGCTGTACTTCCTCATCATGTTCGGGGTGACCTTCTTCATGAGCCGCGCGGCGGGCGCGGACTACGCGAAGACCGCCACCCTCTCGTTCACGGCGGCGTCCAACAACTTCGAGCTGGCCATCGCGGTGGCGGTGGGCGTCTTCGGCATCCACTCGGGAGTGGCGTTCGCCGCGGTCATCGGACCTCTGGTGGAGGTGCCGGTGCTCATCTCTCTGGTGAACCTGTCGCTGGCCTTCCGCCGGCGATTCTTCGGCGGCGACGCACCGGACGGAACGGTGGCGGAGGCCCCCCTTCCATGAGCACACCGGGCGAGTTCGCGGATCACCTGCGGTGGGGCGGAGCGGCCCCCAAGTGATGCCGACGTCGGCGAGAACCTCCACCATCACGTCCGATCTCTGGCCGGACCCGGAGCTGCAGGACTCGGCCCGGGAAGCCCTGAATCTCCTGAGGGACCACCTCCACGTACGCCACTTCCGCAGGGGCGAGCTGCTCTGGCGCGAGGGCGACACCACGGGGATGCTGGTCTCGCTGAGGGCGGGCCGCGTGAAGATCTACCGCCTCCTGCCCAACGCCCGCGAGGTGACCCTCTTCCTGTTCGGCCCGGGCGATCTGTTCGGCTTCCTGCCCTTCCTCGACGGCAAGGGCTATCCGGCGTACGCCCAGGCCATGGAGGACGTGGAGGCGGACGTCATGGCCCGGACCGCGCTGCTCCAGGCGATGCGGGCGGAGCCGGAGCTCGCCATCGCCCTCGTCGCTCTGCTGGGCGGACGCCTGAGGGCGTCGTTCGATCTCATCCGCTCGCTCTCCACGCCCGGGGCTTCCGCGCGCGTCGCGGGGGCGCTCCTCGCCTTGATCCCTCCCGAGGCGTCACTCACCGGGAACCGCGTCGCGGTGCGCCTGCCGGTGTCCGCGCACGAGTTCGCCGGCGCCTTGGGGCTCGTGCCCGAGACCTTCTCCCGGGCCCTGACCGGCCTCGTCCAGGATGGCATCCTCGAGCGCGCGGGGCCGGGCCGGTACCGCGTGCTGGCCGTGGACGCCCTGCGGAAGGCGGCGGACACCGCCGCCACGTAGCGCGCCTGTCGGACCAGGGGGTCGCGACTCCCCCACCCTCCCCCGTTGACCGCGGTCAATGTGGCCCCCGTGACCGGGAGCCACCTTCCCTTCGTGAACGGAGCCGATCCGCGGCTCCACCGATCCGGGAACGAGGGAAGACACCATGGTGGATCCGAAGGCGTTTCTCGAGAGCGGCCTCGAGCTGCACGGCCACAAATGTCCGGCCATGCCGCTGGGGCTCCGGGCCGGAGCCATCGCCATGAACCGACTGGGCGTGGGACGCTCGGGAGCCAAGACGCTCCTCGCCCTGGTGGAGCTCGGCGACGACCACTGCGCCCACTGCTTCGGCGACGGCGTCCAGACGGTCACAGGGTGTACGTTCGGCAAGGGCAACATCAAGCAGCTGGGCTACGGCAAGTTCGGCCTCACGTTGGTGGACAAGCGCACCGGTCGCGCCGTGCGCGTGGTGCCCAAGGGCGAAGCTCAGATGCAGACGAAGAAGACGCCCTTCTTCACCGAGTACCGGATGAAGGGGGTGCCACCCACGGAGGTGCCCGAGGAGGTCGTGGATCCGCTCATCGAGCAGGTCTTCTCGAGCCCGGAGGACGCGATGTTCACGGTGGGCGAGGTCTTCGACTACGACATGGCGACCAAAGAAGAGGACTTCAGCTCGTTCGTGTGCGAGCGGTGCGGCGAGATGGTGGTGGAGCGGTACGGCCGCGTCGTGGGGGATGCCAGGGTCTGCATCCCCTGTCAGGAAACCATGCTCGCGAGCAGGTAGCCGACGATGTTGTACGCGGCGATCGCCATCGGCTTCGTGGGCGTGTCCTTCCTCTTCTCCATGCTGGGGCTCGGCGGCGCGCTCATCTACCTGCCGGTGCTGACGTGGGCCGGCTTCCCGGTCAAGGAGGTCGCCATCCCCCTGGCGCTCCTGCTCAACGGGCTGACGACGCTCATCGCCCTCGTGGCCTACTTCCACGGAAGGCTGGTGGACTGGAAGGGCGGACTCGGCATGACCATCGGCGCGTTCGTGTTCGCGCCGGTGGGCGCGTTCGCCTCCCGGGCGGTGCCCGTGCGGCTCCTGCTCGCCCTCTTCGCCGTCGCCGTGGTGGCGGCGGCGCTCCGGATGCTGCTCACGTCCCGGAAGCCCGAACCCAAGGAGCTCATGCCTCTGAAAGAGAGGCTGATCATCGGAGCCGCGGTGGGGATCTTCGCCGGGTTCATGGCGGGGCTCCTCGGCATCGGAGGCGGGTTCATCATGTCACCGCTTCTGATGTGGATGGGATACGAGACCAAGAAGGCCGTGGCGACGTCGGCCTTCGCCGTGACGTTCTCGTCGTTCTCCGGGTTCGCCGGCCACGTGGCGCAGGGCCACTTGAACGCGAGCCTGACGATGCTGCTGGCCCTCGCCGTGCTGGTCGGCGCGTTCACGGGGAGCCGCTTCATGGTGAAGAAGGCGAAGTCCTCGAGGGTCAAGCAGGTCTTCGCCATCGTCCTCTTCGGCATTGCCGCGAAGCTGTTGGCCGGTGTCCTCTAGGCGCCCTTCCCTTCGGTTCGCCGGGACTCTGACTGCGGTCCTCGCCGGCGCCCTCGTGGGCGCCGGGTCGCTCGCGGCGCAGAACGCCATCCAGTGGCACGGCTACGCCCAGCTGCGCTACGGCAGCGCCGACCCGGCCGACGGGTTCAGCGTGCGGCGCGCGAAGCTGTGGGTGAAAGGGGCGATATTCGGCGTCGACCACCTCGCCTTCAAGGTGCAGGGGATCTTCCGTAACGGTGCCGCGGGAGCCTTGGTCCTCCAGGACGTGTTCGCCGAGTACCGCCGGCGTGCTCTGTCGGTGAGGGTCGGCCAGTTCGTCCCCGCCTTCAGCCTGCAGCGCTCTCAGCCCGACTACCTTGTGCCCCTCGTCGAGCGCGCGGCGGTGGTGGAGACCCTGATTCCCGGAGCCAGGACCATGGGCAGGGACATCGGCGCCCAGGCGCTCTTCGCGTCCCCGTCCGGGTCGGCGCGTCTGGCGGCGGGGCTCTTCAACGGCGCGGGGGCCGACCGGAACGCGGTGGGCGAAGGCGACTTCCTCGCCACCGGCCGCCTGGTCCTGGCGAAGACGCTGGGAGGCGGCACCCGGGGGACTCTGGGCGGGTCCCTGGCGTGGCGCCGGACGAAAGGGATGGACGTGGGCGTGCTCTCCTCCCAGGGGAGGAGCTTCGCGGGAAGAGACGTCCGCTGGGGGGTGGACGCACGCCTCGCCGCCGGAGGCTGGGAGATCCAGGGGGAGTACCTGCACGCCGACCTGGGTGACGAGATCAGCAGCGGATATTACGCGCTCGGGGATCTGGCGTTGACGAGGTGCGACGAGCTGGCCATGTCCGTCGAGCGGCTGGACACGCCCGTGCGGACCGCCACGTCAGGTGGTCTCTGGTATGTCGCCGGGTATACGCGCTTTCTCGGCGACGGGAGTCCGGGCGCATCCTCCGCCAAGCCCGCGAGGGATGCTCCGTTCCCCACCAAGCTCATGACCGATGTCAGGGTGAGCTTCGACCATGGGCGTGCCCGGGCGGGGGCGGCGGTGCAGCTCCAGGTGTTCGTGCACTAAGGGCGGGTCAGCCTCCGCTCGACGAATCCAAGGTGTACACGCGAACCCGTTCCTCGCCATTCTCGCCGATCCATCGGCCAACTACTGAATTCCCTCTCACATCCAGGATCTCGAGCGCCTTCGGCACCTTGACGGACCCGCGGTAGATGAACGGAGGATGCGCTGAGAATACGTCCCACTGATGGACGTCATCCACCGGACTTACATAACGGCGGATCCAGACGTCGCCGCCTGTCCCCACAACAACCCGATCAAAGAATGGGAAATGGTCCGGCATGTGTGCTTCGATCCACGGTTTGAATCTCGTACGGCCGGCGTCGTCCATGCCACCGATTACCTCCCCCACGTATCCGCGGCTGTCCGCCTGAGTCACGCCACGTGGCGGGAGGTCGAGCCCGAAGACGGCCGTGAGCCTTCCGGTCAGCGTAAACACGCCGATCTCGTACCGATCAGAGAAGCCAGCAAAGAGGCGATCTCTCGAAAGCCCATAAAGAAGCTCTCCACCCAACGGAGCCACACTGGCCCTCGTCGAACTCGCCACGTACTCCCGGTACGGGAAGGCTGGGATGATCGTATCCGTCTCTCCCACGCGGTCAGCGAGCATCAACGGCACGGGCGGTACCCACCGCCCCGTTTGCGGAACATTGGACAGGTTCGGCATTCCCCGCACCGCCAACGCTCCGTTCGGTGAGCATCGCGGCGGGTCAACGGGCACACCCCCTTGAGAAACAAGGCGAAAAGCTCGCTCGAACTTCCCGTGGCTCGTGAACACCGACACACGCCCTAAACGGGCATCGTATGCATAAACCGAGTCCGCCGAGCAGGCGCCCACCCAGAATAGCAGCACAAATTCGCCCGGGCCCTCACCCGGTCCGCCAGCGGTAGCCTCGAACCGTCCATCCGTGTCGAAATACAGCAGCGTGCTCGCTTGGACGTCGGCAACCACCACCCCGCCATTTGCCAACATGACCGCGCCTTCGACCGAGCCAAAGATGTGGTCACCGCCGCCATTTGAGACCCCCACCTCGAATCTGGGCTGCGCTCCCAGTGCCCACCGATGTGCTCTGGCAACCTCCGCCGCGGTTCGCGACGAAACTATGTGTCGGTCCACCTTCACCGTGTCCCAGGGACGCACCGGACCATGAATCGCGGCGGGTCGATCACTACACCCACAACAACTCACGATCAGGGACACCGCCAGCGCGACTGTTGGCCTACTCATGCCTGGCGCTCCTGCTGTCTCTGCTCCACAGAGCCAATTGCCGATAACGTTCCTTGAGTTGCGACGCCGGCGCGTCGTCAAGAGTCTTCGTCACCACTACGCTCACATCTTTCATAGCCTGTGTCCCGCGGGCCCACCGCCTTGCGCCGGTGTTCTCCGGAGCGGCCGAAGGCCGCGCAGGCGCAACTCGCTTGTTCTCCGACGTGCGCCCTCTCGTATTCTCCGCCCCTTCTCTTTGAGGCGCCCAGCGGCTTGAGAGCGACCGTCAAGCGCCCCGCTCGCTTTGTGTTCCATCAGGACTCAGGAAGCGCACTGATCGTGACGTAATACCCATCCGGATCTCTGAGTGAGAACTCCCTGGTTCTCGTGTTCGGGTTTACGTGAGGCTCTTCCTCGAGCTTAGCGACGAGAGCGCGCGCGCTCCGTAATGCCGCGTCGAGATCATCTACACGGAAGAACAACAGGAGGCCGTTGCCAGGCTCCGCGCGATCCCGGTCCATCAACGAAGGATGCTCGTGGGCACCCCACTGGTGAACGCAGAGCAAGACCGTCCCATCTGGGTCCACGAGTTGGCCGAAGTAGTCATGAGCCGGAGCCGTCTCCGGGAGGCCAAGCAGAGACTGATACCATTTGAAGCTGCGTGCCACATCACCAACACCGATGATCGTCCACGTGCGCCTCATCCCTGTCCACTTCCGTTCTCATTCACCGTCAACAAGCCCCGATTCTTTCGCATGTCGGCTAACGTTCATTGGTTTCTGACGCCCGCCCTCACCCACGTCCCGGAACGACGCCGCGAATACAATACGGCGCGCGCGCTCGTTCAGCATCCGGAGTGCGCAGGCGGGTGTCCCGCAGGGCCGCGACCGTGCGGAGCACGGGCGCGAGCAGAAACCTCATGTTCTCCGCTTGACGCGCGATCACCATTCTGACTGCCGCGGTCGCAGCGTGCGGCCGAGGTCACTACTAATTCGCAAAGTCGCTTCTCGGCCGCAGGGCCATGATCTCCGGGTAAAGTCCCTCCGACATTTCGATGACCCAGAATACCTGCCCATCCTCGGTGGCCATAGAGCGCGTGTCGACCGGAAGGAGGTACGACCGGCGATAGGCACCAGTCAGACCGTACACGTCGATGAGCAGCGTGGGCTTCGCCGGGTACTCGCGCCTCCGCGGTCGCCCGCCAAACAGGAAGAATACCTCGTCCCCGACGATGGAAGCCGTGATGGCAGCGTACCGCATGCTGTCCGGCCTGCTAGCCGGACGCAACGGGTTGGGCTTCTTCATGAAGTGGACACGGTCGATGTAGGGATGCACCCGAACCGAGTCTCCATTGAGTACCACAAAGGCAGGCCCCAACTCATAGGCCAGCACGACCGGTCCGCGGGCCCCTGCCGAGGCAACATCGAAGTCGAGGCGGTAGCTTGAGTCGAGGGAGTCCGGCCAAGGCAGCGCTTCTACCTGCTCGGGGGTGAGAGAGTCCGGCTCGGCCCAGATGAGGGCTTGGTCCGCCAGTTGGGTTGTTACCAGAGCGCGTCTACCGACGAAGGCGATCCGGTCCCAACCAGACGGAGGGAGCGCACGCGGGTGGATCTCACGGAGAAGGACTCCAGCGGTGTCCAACTCCAGAACCTTCCGGTTCGCGCAGCCGTCCACGACCCACAGCCGCGATGCCGGCGTGATCACGCCATCCGAAATGCACGTGAGCTCTCCAGGCCCTTGCCCCGTGCGTTCGTACTTCCACAGAAGATGACCGGTGGCCCTGGAGAACACCCTTACGCTCTTGTTGGCCCAGTCCAATGCCGCGATCCTGCTCCCCCAGAGAACGATCTGTGACGGATTTAGGAGCATAGTGTCGTTGGCAGAGGGTGCGCCGATCGTGACCAGTGTGTCCCACTTGAGCGTCGGGAACACGCGATGAGGGTATTGGGATAGCTTGACACCGCCCGCTGCTGATGTCTCTCGGCAGCAAGCGACGCCCACCAGGGCAGCACTCGTGACGACCCACAGGGTCCATCGAGTGACAGCGCCGCTCAGGTAGCAATGGCGCCAACTGCGCGGGTTCACCGTAGTTGACCCTCCTCCCTCTGATCGCGCGTCATTGCGGAGGACGTTCCTTGAGTTCCGGACCTGCGCGCTGCACGCTTCCAACATCAAGCTGGCAAATGATTCCCTTGAACTCTCAAGATGCGCAACGTGTACGCGCAGGTTGGGTGGAGCGGCCGAAGGCTGCGCAGGCGGAACTTGTTATGCGTAGGCCCGCTGCCGCTTCAGAACTACCTGGCATTTCCCGCGGTGGCGCCTGCAAATGGCCTCAATGGGCCCTCATCCATCACCCGCGCCATTCAGCTGTTGCTGCATGCTGCTCATGTCTGGCAAAAGCCACTGCTCGGCTATGCGACCATCTCCGATGCGGAATATCGACATCTCGTTGACTTGGACCCTCTTCCCCGTTGGAGGCTTGCCGAGCCACCGACCCTGATTGGTCCCACT
>JAJDNC010000004.1 GCA_022340865.1 Gemmatimonadota bacterium | reverse complement strand
GATGAGGGCGCTCAGGAGGTCGCGGTTCGCATCACGCAACTGCACCACAATCCCATATGCGTGTCTTACAAATAACAGAGGAATCAGGACCACTAGAAGGCCACGGATCTTCAAATTGACGTACCCGTAAGCCACGGCGATCGCCAACGGGCTGATCGATAGGTCCTGCCAAGCCGCACCCGAATGTCTGACAATTTCAACCCAGATCTCCATGAAGCGCAGCTGCTGGCTCAGTGCGATCGCCAAGGCAACCGCCGCGTGATTCAGAGCCAAGAAGACGAGACCAAACGCGATGAACGGAACGATGAACTGCCCGTGGGCCAACGCATTGCCGTCTGCGCCGTTGATTCCTCCTCGTGACCCACCGAAAAGCAAGAATGCCCAGCCAGCAACATCCGTTGCGACGATGCCCTGAGCGACGTTGAACGTCGCACGAAGTACGGATTTGCGGCGCACGAGCTCGCCGAAGGTACCGGTAACGGCCATCAATGCGACGCCAGATGCTGGACCGAACAGTTCAACGCTGGCCAACAGCGGAATGAACATGATCGACGAGCTGCTGGCGGTCTTCTTGGTGGCGTCTAGCCGCCGAATCGCGAGGGCTTCCGAAACGACAGCCGCCACGACCAAGACTGCCCAGCCGCCCAGGCCAGAATCCAGGCCAACGAACGAAGACCAGTCGGTAAACGTGAGTGCTGTGATACCAGCAACGGCCATCGCACCCACGTACAGCTTGATTGGCTGAAGACGGGTCACAGGGAAAGGTGAAAGAGCCCCTCGGTCTGGCGGCCTACCAGGTGACGTAGCCGTTCCCGAGCATCGAGAGCAGCGAGCCGAAAAAGTCGAACAGCGAGCTGAACATCGCGCGCACCTCCTTTCATAGCAGGCGTCAGCTTCCGATAGCGCTGGAAGACTGCGTGCGCTCCGCTCATTCGCTCGGCTTCGCTCTTGGCCGGCAGACCGAGGGGTCCTCGTTTCTCCGCGTTCGGGTTGTAGTGCGGGCCCTGCGGGCCCGATCTAGACTCGGCCCCGGACCCAGCGGTCCGTGGCTTGAAGTGTCGCCATTATCGCGGCGCGGTCCGGCAGGCCCCCCGAGACGGCGGCTCCCACGAGCTCCCGCGCGTCCCGGCCGGCGATGGCTTGGACCGCCACCACGACGAACTCTTTATCGAATGCGTTAACGACCTTCACTCCATCCAGTGCGAGGGTCGCCGATCTGCTTCTCTGGTCGTCCAACTCCGCGCTGAGCGCCTGCTCGACGGCCGACAGCGTCGCGCGGGTCACGGCCTCCAGCCGTGCCCGCGGGAGATCGGCCGCTGAGGATTCGCCCAGATACGTTTCCCCCCTCCATTCAATCTCTACCTGGTGCCGGAGCAAATGCGAGCGTTCCGTTTGCACCTGGTGGCCGTGGAACAACAGTCGGGATTGGGTTTCCGGTGCAACCATGACCCGCACGGCCGGCTCGGGAACCTCGGGAACCGACAGCTTCTCCTTGGTCTGGGCCACCGAGATCTTGCGGTGGTCCACCGCGAGGTCCAGGTGGGCCAGGAGCGCCGACTCCACGTTCCGCACCGTCTGCTTCGGTGCGACCTCCTCGGTCGTGAGGACGTGGATCTCCTCGATTCCCCCTCCGGGTTGTGTGACGAGTCGAACCGAGAGCACTCCTCTCAGCGAAAGGAGCAGGCGCTCGGCTTCCTGTATGCTCCAGGCGGCGTGTTCTTCCGTTGGCGCGACCATCTACCTCCCGGGCTCTCCCGGGTCATGGGGCGGTCACTAGGACCTCGTTGGATACCAGGTTTGTGCGGAAGTCAGGACCGCACTCCTCCCCTCACGGAAGGGGTCCTGATTCCTTACGCCTTCAACTGCGTCCTGAACACTTTCACGCACACGCGCTGGGGGGAGCGCGTGGCCTCGCCTCGGGGCCGCAGCGAGAGGCTCGCCGGGTGGGTCAGCGGCTGGCCGGGCAAGTCACCCTTGTCCAAATGTTTACCGAAGTGCGGTACATATGGGGCTTCCCCCCCTCGCCTGTCAAGAGGTAAGAAACGGCGCGCCTTTCCCGCGTCCGGGGGTTTCCTTTCCGGTACCGAATTGAAAGGAGAGTTTGGAAAAATCCGTTTACTTGTAGACAGCCTTTCCGTCGAGGTCCGAAGGGGTCGGGATTCCCGCCAGCGAGGCCAGCGTTGGCGCCAGATCGACCGTGTAGACCGCTGATGCGGATTCCCCGTGGTCGACGCCGGCACCCATGAGCATGAACGGGACGTGGCGGTCGTACCAATAGGGAGTCCCGTGGGATGTGCCGGTGGGGCCGGAGACCAACTCGTGGTACCCGAAGCGTACCTCGACCCCGTAGGGCGAGAGGTAGCCGTCGGCCCGCCCCGGGTAGTACGAGTTCCGGAACAGGATCGCGAAGGAGTCGGCGGGCGCACCGACCGTCAGATCGGCGTCCGTGTAGGCCTTCGCCACCAGCCCGCGCCTCTCCACGAGCCGGGCGAGCCGGCGAGCGATCTCGTCACGGCTGCCGCCCTCCCGGGAGGCATCCTGCACCGCCTGGGCCAACGCCGAGGCCCGAGTCCTGGCGTCGGTTCGCTCGGCCCCCTCCCCGGTCGCGTTCAGGTACTCTGGCATGGTCAGCACGCCGTGATCGCCCGACAGACCGACGACCCAGCGCCCGCGTCCCACGTGCTGGTCGAGGTAGGAGAACAGCCTGCCCAGCTCACCGTCGAGGCGGACCAGGTTGTCGAGCTGCTCCTGACTGAGGGGCCCGTATGCGTGGCCGACGTAGTCCGTGGCCGAAAAGGAGAGAGCGAGGAAATCCACGTGCCCCCGCTGACCCAGCCTCAGGGCGTCCACTGCCCGCTCGGCCAGGCCCGCCACCGCCCGATCCGCCCACGGCTTGGCAAGAAGCCACGAGTAGCGGGCCGCGGGACGGGCCTCCTGAGATTCGACGTGAGGGAACGCCGTGTGCACTCCGTCACTCTCGTACGGCGCCGTGTCGGCCCTGGCCAGGCTCCGCATGGCAGGGGGCACCGACTCGCTCCACACGGTATCGGCGAGCAGAGGCGGCATGACGGAGTCGTTGAAGAACGTCACCCAGCTGGGATAGTCGTTCCGGTAGTATGTGGAAGTGACGAAGCGCCCCAGGGCGGGAAGGATCCAGTAGACATTCCCTCTGGTCTTGCCCGCCATGGTGATGGCGGCTCGATCCTTGAGCGAGATCGAGACCACATGAGCCGCGGAATCGGCCGCGAGGACCCAGTCGGCGAGGCCTCCCCTCAGGAGGTTCTTCGGGGATCGGCCCGCGGCGCCGGCCACCCCCAAGATGGGGGACTGCGAGTCCTCCACCGCGTAGACGCCCCGCCAGGTCCCGCCCTCCTGCACGCGCCACTCGTTGGCTACGATTCCGGAGCGCGACGGAAAGACACCCGTGGAGAGCGTTGCATGACCGACGGCCGTCTCCGTCATGGCGTGGGCATGCGACGCCTCCGTGAACCGATACCCGTCATTCAGGAGCCGGCGGAAGCCGCCCGAAAACGCGGGCGCGTAACGGTCGATGAGGTCGGCCCGTAGCTGATCCACGGATATCATCACCACCAGGCTCGGGCCGCGCGTCGGCCGTACCTGGGCCGTGCCCGCGGCAACGGTCGAGGCCAGCGCGAGGGCCGCGGCTGCACAGATCCACGTCGGGCTCTTCATGAGTTCTGCAACTCCTTCGGGGACGAGACGCGCCGGCCCGTCAACGGCCTCGCCGGCCCGCGGGCGGACCGGCTGGACAACGTCGAAGCGGCACGGCTAAACTAGCCCGATTGTCCGGACCCGCCATGGGTTTCCCTTCCCCAGAAACCGGTCTGCATCAGGATGTCGCCGCGGCTTCCCAAGTCCACCACCGCGTTCATCGCTCATCATCTCCACTACACTAGTCGATAGGCCCAACGATGTATCATGGCGCACAGGACGGGTGGGTCGAAGTCATCTCGGGCGTCATGTTCAGCGGGAAGTCCGAGGAGCTCCTGCGGCGCGTCCGGCGTGCCCTCATCGCGCGCAAGCGGGTTCAGGTGTTCAAGTCGCATCTGGACGACCGCTACGCCGGCGTCTTCACCATCAGCTCCCACGACGGCTCGCGAATCGACGCACACCCGGTGTCGTCGTCGGTGCAGATCGCCGAGTTCGTGCAGCCGGACACCCAGGTCGTAGCCATCGACGAGGCGCCGTTCCTCGACGACGGGGTCGTGACGGTGGTGAACGACCTCGCGGATCGGGGGGTTCGAGTGATCGTCGCGGGCACCGATATGGACTTCCGGGGCGAACCGTTCGGGCCGCTGCCGAAGCTCCTGGCCATCGCGGAGAAGGTGGACAAGCTCCACGCCATCTGCGTGGTCTGCGGAGACCTGGCCACACGTAACCAGCGTCTCATCGACGGGAAGCCCGCGCCCGCGGAGGGCCCCACCATCCAGGTCGGCGGCGCGGAGCGCTACGAGGCCCGGTGCCGGAAGTGCCACCAGGTACCGCACCTCGACCGGGATCAGACCGAGCTGGACATCGACGACGCCCCCGTCTCCGCCTGACGGACGGCCCAGGGCGCCATTCCCGCGCCCCGGGGCCGCGTCCACTCTTCGGGACCACATCACCCCCGAAGGATGCCCGCGCCCATGCTTCCGCTCGTCCCGGGGCTCGTCCCCGACCCCGCCGTACTCCTGGACGAACGGCGCCGCCCCGACTTCCGCGACGTCTTCGGCGCATTGGCACGGCGTTCCACGGAGATCGCCGTGGCCGTCACGCGCGTTCGCCTGACGACCGTGGACCTCGGCCCCGAGGAGCTCGGTGGTCTGCGTTCGTTCCGTGTGCTGGTCGCCGAGGTCAGCGCGCTCCAGCTCGACGCCGAAGCCACGGGCCTCCTCCAGCTTCCCCGGCGGGCCCCGAACGTACGGCTCCTCACGGCAATGCTCGAGGAGGGGCGCCTGGAGGTCCGGTCAGCACCTCTCGGGGGTTGGTCGCCGGACTTCACCGTCTTCTCCGGGGCCTCCGGCGCCATGGCGGTGCTGTCGGGGTTCCACTGGTTCGAGCGCCCCTATCCCTACCGTGGACCTGCCCTGGCCTCCCTTCACGGGCCCGACGCGGCACGGCGGGCCCGCGCCCGGTACCGGGAGCTCTGGGACGCGGCGCACGACGTCGGTCCTGCTCTGTGGAGCATTCTCGCGCGGGCCGACACGCGCACCCGTGCCGTGGCGGGTGGGTAGTCGGGGCCGGTCTCGCTCCCCCGTGACAGACAGTGGCACAACGGTGCAGCTACCCACCCGGGGACCTTGTTGACACCCTTCCCGCGCACTTCTTTATTTTGGGTTCTCTCCGATCCGGGGTAGCTCAGTTGGTTAGAGCATCTGACTGTTAATCAGAGGGTCGTGGGTTCGAGTCCCACCCCCGGAGTTGAACCGCCCTCGAGAGTCCCTGCGGCACAAGGGCTCCCGGGGGCGTTTTGCTTGGTGTTGCGACCTTTTCTGCCCATTTCGCGCAATCCTCGTGGTGAAGGGCCCCCCTCGAGCTGGGTCGGCCTGTGGCGACGGTAGCCTCGGCCAGTTGAAGGTCACGGCCGTGCCTCGCTCCGGGCGGTCTCATCCGTGGTCTTGGGTGTGGGCGCCGGAAGCTTGACCGTCACGAATGGAATCACGCCGAGAAGGCCTCCCAGCATCGTCGCCACGAACCACAGAAGTCCGAGGGCGATCGCATCTGTGTGACCCACCCCCGCGAATCCGAACAGCAGCATGTACGTGGGCTCGCGCACGCCCAATCCGTTAAGGGTTATCGGCAGGCTCGCGAAGACGTTCGCGATGGGCACGATTATCAAGAACAGCGCAAGCGGTATGTGCAGGCCCAGGCCGAGCGCCAGCAGATACTGACACACGGCCAGTAGCGCCTGCAGGATCAGGGAGAGCCCGATGGCTGGCAGGGCCGACGAGGGACGGCGCAGGTACGGGTCGATTGCGCCAACCGCACGGCGCACGAAGCGCGGGCCCACGTGTCCGAGGCGTGCCACCAGGGGTGAAGCGAGATATCCCGCAAGTACCACCAGTCCGACGAGGATCGTTGGGCGTGTCACGCTCTTCGTGAGAGTATTCCTGAAGGACAGCGCGGCGATAGCGGCGATCCAGAACAGAGCTGCCAGACCGTATCCGCGGTCCGCAAGCGTAGACGCAATCGCGTCGGCCATCCTGTGATGCCGCCGGCCGAGATAGAAGGCACGGGTTGCATCGCCCCCGACGAGTCCGGGGACAAACAGGTTGGTGAAGAGTCCGACGAAGACGTAGGCGAGGAATTCCCTGTACCGCGCGTGCAGGCGCATGACTCGGGCGAGAGTGCTCCAGCGATAGGCCGAAATCAACTGTCCCGCCGCATAAAGAAGGAATGCTGCGAGGAAGAAGTCCAACCGCTCGTGCGCAAGAGCTTTCAGCGCCGGACGCGCGTTGAAGTGCGATACGAGAAACGTGATCATCGCAACGCCCAGTCCCGCCTTGAGCAGGAAGAGGCGATACGGATGGGACGGGGCCTGCGGCTCCGCCACAAGCCCGTGGATTTCAGTGGACGGCATAGGATCCATCGCGGTTCAGCATCGCGCGCTTCGCGTTCCGGGAGGCAATCCTCGTAGGAGTTCAGGCTCACGCCTTAGATGGGCGAGCCGCGAGAGGTGGATGGCCATCGCGGTGGATCCCCCCCGGCCGTTGCCGGGCCTTCACCCCTGGCCTGTCGCCGGACCGTTGGTTCGCGAGTGTCGGCTCGGTGTATCGGGCGCTCGTGACACACGTCCTGCGCCGCTACCGCCGCCTCCTGCTGTTCGCTGCCCTCGCGGTGCTCCTCGTCCCGTTGATCGTGTGGGTCGCGCTTCCCTGGCCAGGTCGGCTCGCCTCGACGAACCCGACCGCGACCTCGTTCATGCGCTACCGCGAGCGGGAGGCAGGGGAAACGGGCACCACCCGGATCCGTATCCTCCGGCGGGGTTCGTCCCCCCCTACGGACCGAATCGCTCCCGGAGCGATCGGATTCCCTCCGGCTCGCCGATGACCGTGAGGCGATCGCCGGCCTCGAGCACGGTGTCACCGCGCGGCACGAAGGTCAGATCCCCGCGCCGGACGATGGCGATGAGACAGCCCCGCGGAATGTCGAGCTCGGACACCCGCCGGTCGACGAACGACGCGGTGGCCTCGGAGCCCTGCAGATGGAGGGCCAGGTACCGCTCGTCCCTGAGCAGGATCTCCTTCATCTCCTGCTCGTCCCGAGCCTGCTCCCACTGGCGCATGAAGTCGTCGTCGTCCACGCGTCCCGCGATCTGGGCGAGGAGCCGGAGATGCTGGCCGGGGTTTTCCTCGGGGCTGACCAGAAAGAAGATGGCACGCACCGGGGTTTCTTGCGGCCGCTCGTCGCCGAACTCGTCCAGGATTCGAAGGTCCAGTCCGTCCCGGCACCGGACCATGACCAGCTCGGGATGAAGCGCACCCGGAAGGCGGACATGCGGCAGAGCCGCCCCGTGCGAGACGGGGGTTGCGCCGATCTTCGTGCCGCGCATGAAGCCCTGAAACACGTGATCGGCGTCCGCCGGCAGGCGCGCGCAGAAGAGATCGGCGGCGTGGCGGGCGATGGCCTCGAAATCATCCGACGCCGAGGCCTCGAAGACCTGCGCTCGAGCGACCACTTCGTCGAACGGGTCCTCCGCGCGCAGCCCTTTCTCCTTCAAGATGCCCCGCAGCTCGCTGTCCAGCTCCGCGTAGCGGCGGCGGCCGAGTCGTTCGAAGACATGATAGACCGCTCCGTCCCGGTGGACCCTCTTTCGGGCATAGCGAAAGTACCACACGATGCCCGCCGCCACGAAGCCCGCGGTGAACAGAACGGGGAGCCAGCCCATCTCGATGATCAACAGGATGGCCGCCAGCACGCCGACGATCTGCATCCACGGATACCCGGGGGATCGAAAGCCCGGATCGTACGAGTCGATGCGGCTCTCGCGCATCACCACCACCGCCACACAAATCAGCGCGAAGAGCAGGAGCTGGAAGGCGCTGGCCAGCTCGGCGACCCTCATGGGGTCGAGCACCAGAAGGAAGACCAGCATGAGGACCACGGTGGCGATGACCCCGGCGACCGGCGTCCTGCGGGGGCTCAGCCTCCGGAAGAACTTAGGAATGAGATGATCGCGGCTCAGCGCCAGCGGGTATCGGGAAGCGCTGAGGATGCCGGCGTTCGCGACGGATGAGAAGGCGAAGAGGGCGGCGACGACGATCAGGACCGTCCCTCCCCGACCGATCAACCGCTGGGCGGTCGAGGCGACCGGCGTGAGGTCGCCCGCCAGCTCGTTCATCGGCAACACGCCCACCATCACCACGGTGCCGACGATATAGATCACCAGCGCCGTGGCCAGCGCCAGGAAGACGCCCAGCGGCAGGTTGCGTTCCGGGTTTCTGATCTCCTCCGATACGCTCGCGACCTTCGTGATGCCGATGTAGCTGACGTAGACGAGGCCCGCCGCGGCCAGAATCGAGTGAGGACCCTTCTGGAAGAGCCCGCTGAAGTGTCCTGGATCGACGTGGATGATGCCGCCCATGAACCAGATCAGGATGACGAGCAGGCCGAAGACGAGCACGGACTGGAGGGATCCCGCGCCCCTGGCCCCCCACAGGTTGACCGCTCCGAAGACGAACGTGAACGCGATGGCCAGCGGCAGCTCGGACGCTCCGGGAAGCACGAGATGCAGGTAGGCGCCCATCCCGATGAGCGCGAAGGTGGTCTTGAGCGACAGCGCCAGCCACGTTCCCAGTCCGCCGAGCGTGCCCACGAGGGGTCCCATGCTGCGGTCGAGGAAGTAGTAGGCCCCCCCCGCCCGCGGCATCGCCGTGGCCAGCTCGACCATGCTGAGCATCGCCGGGATCATCGGTACGGCGGCGATGAGATACGCGAGGGGCACGGCCGGGCCGGCGCTGAGCGCTGCGAGACCGGGCAGGAGAAAGAAGCCGGTGCTCAGCGTGGCGCCCGTCGCGATGGTGTAGACGCCGAGGAGGCCCAGCTCCTTCTTCAGTCGCTTCGACCTCTGGAGAATCGCCATCCGTGTCCCTCTTCAAGGGGGCCAGCCCGTTCAAACGTTCGGGTCGGTCGCGTCGATGACGACCGTACGTGCAGCAGGATACGGATGCCCGAGGCGAGCTCCTGCGCCATTGCGACTTCCCCTGAAGATGGGCAGGTCGGCCGACCTCCCGAAAGCGTACCGTCGTTGTCGCGGCGGGCGGGTCGGGCCTGCGCGACCGGCGGCGGCGATCCGCCGGGGCCCGCCGGGAGTTGCAGCCGGCGCGGAGGAGCTTAATCTTAATCGTTATGAGTTGGCCTTGCGGTCTCTCTGCCCGGCCCCGCGATGCCGGGCGGTGGCCCAACCGCGCCACCGCCACCGATTCGACTCCCTGACGCAGTCTCTTCTTTCCATCTCTCGCCGGAGGGTCTCGCCATGTTCGACCTGGAGTTCACCACTCATCGTCGCGGGTTCCTGGGTGGCCTGGCCGCGGGAGCGGCCGCTCTCGGCCTGGGCAGCCTCATCCCTTCCGAGCTGGTCGCCCGACCCCGGCCTGTGGGACCGCCCCTCGATGATCCGCAGCTCGACGCCTGGCTGAACAAGATCACCGGCGCGCACAGGCAGGTGTACGACATGCCCGAGGTCGACAACGGCATGGGGTTCGTCTTCTCGCGGGTCTTCTACATGACCAACGAGGAGACCGGCGTACCGGAGAGCGACCTCGGCGTCGTTGTCGTCCTGCGGCACCTCGGGGCGACCCTGGCGATGACCGACGCCATGTGGGCCAAGTACAAGCTGGGCGAGATGGCCAACGTCACCGACCCGAAGACCAAGGCGCCGGCCGTGCGCAACCTCTTCTACAAGGTGCCGCCCGGCGAGCTGCCCTTGCCCGGCGCGTCCATCGACGCGTTGATGGCCAGCGGCGCCCTCTTCGGCGCCTGCCACATGGCCCTCAAGGCCGGCAGTCAGGAGCTCGCCAAGAAGATGAACATGCCGGCGGAAGACATCGAAAAGGACATGCTCGCCCACCTGATTCCGGGAGTGCAGTTGGTGCCCTCAGGCGTCTGGGCGGTGAATCGTGTCCAGGAGCGGGGCTGCACGTACTGCTTCGCGGGGTAGCTCCCGGGCTCACGGGCGGGCGGGGGGTCGAGAAGCCTGGTCCACCATGCCTGGGCTCTCGACCCCCAGCCGCGTCACCCGGTTCCGGCCGTCCACGAAGACCACGGTGGGCTCGTGCTCGCGGGCCTCGGCGTCCTCCATCTCGGCGTACGAGATGATGATGACCGCATCCCCGGGATGGACGAGCCGTGCCGCGGCGCCGTTGAGGCCGATGACCCCCGACCCGCGCTCTCCCTCGATGACGTAGGTCTCGAGGCGGTTGCCGTTGGCGATGTCCACGACCTGGACCCTCTCGTGGGGGAGGAGATCCGCTGCATCCATCAGGTCACGGTCGACGGTGAGGGACCCGGCGTAGTCGAGGTTCGCCTCCGTCGCCATCGCACGGTGGATCTTGGACTTCATCATGATGCGCCGCATGCCGGCCGACCTTCTTCCGTCTTCCGCTTCCGGGTACACCAGGCAACGCTGCCGGGAAGTCCGTACTACCCGCCGGCCGGGGCAATGAGCCGGGAGAGGCGGGAGCGGGCCGAGCTGCGGACACCCTGGGCAACGTCGAGGAGGCCAGGGAGCGGCGGGCTCCTCAGCCGCTGCCCGCGATGAGCTTCTCGAAGCGGGGGTTGCCCTCGAGGCTGGCGAAGGTCGGGTCGATCCGGAGCCACCCCGAGGACAGGAAGTAGGGCATGTCGAGCAGCGGCTCGAGCCTGTCGAGGGCCTTCTCCGGCTCGCCTACCATCAGGTAGATCCGGACCAATTGGTGCTGGTAGTACGCGCCGTTCACCGCATCACGGGTGATGGGGTCCAGGGCGACGCCCCGCTCTCCTTGGGCGATGGCTTCGTCCTTCTTCCCCATGTAGGCCAGCGCCAGCCCCAGGAGCACATGGAGCTGCGGATCGCTCGGTGCCGACTCGAGTTGGGCTTCGAAGGCCGTCCGCGCGGTATCCGCATAGGCCCGGGCTCGCGCCTTCTCCCCCCGGTACCAGTACGTCTGCATGAAGACCGAGCCCCACGCCGTCGGGTCGTCGAAGAACGCCGACGGGGGAAGCTGCACCAGCATCCGCTGCTGGGCGTCGTCCAGAACCCAGAAGAGGTCGTTGTACGTTGCGAGGTACGCGATGAGCGCGGGCTCGCCGAGGCTCCCCGGGGCGTTCTCGATGACCTTGCGCGCCCCGGCGAGATCCCCCTGAGCCAGGAAGATCATGGCCTGGCCCTCGATGTTGTTGGGGTCGCTCGGCGAAAGCGCCAGAGCGTCGTTCCCTACCTCGAGGGCTTCCCTGTAACGACGCATGGACACCAATAGGCTTCTGAGGTTCGCCAGGGTCCGCACGGATCTGGGGTCGAGGCGCCGAGCCCGCTGCAGATGGGTGAGGGCCTCGTCCCAACGGCCCAGCGTCTCCTCCAACGAAGCGGCCGCGGTGAGGACCTTCGGATCGTTGGGGGACGCCTCGAGGGCCAGGGTCATCTGGTCCTCGGCCCCCATCGGGTCCTTCTCCACGGCCAGAAGGTAGCGAGCCATGGCGGCGTGGGCCGCTGCTCCGTTCGGATGGAGGGCCAGCGCCCGCTCCGCGGCGGCCCGGGCGCGCCGGGCTACCTCGGGGTCCGGGGTGCCGTTGTAGTAGAGGTTGCTCAGCGACGAGGCCAGGTGCGCCCAGGCTTCGGCGAACGTCGAATCCAGGCCGGCGGCCTGGTCGAAATAGCCGGCAGCCTGCTTGAGCGTGGCGGGGTCGTTGGAAGTGAGCGCCTCGCCTCTCAGATAGAGGTCCCAGGCCGCCAGGTTGCTGGTAGGCCGCTCGGCCAGCTTGCGTCGTTCGTCTCCTCCGAGGGCAACGCCGAGGGCCTCGGCCACGCGGCCGGCGATCTGGGACTGCACGGTGAAGACGTCCGTCAGGTTCGCGTCGAAGGTCTGTTGCCAGGTCACGTCCCCCGCCCGCGCCGCGACGAGCTCGGGCACGACCTCCACACGCCGGCCGCCGGCCGCATCCTGAGCGGTGCGGACCGTCGCGCTGAGCAGGTAGTCCACGCCGAGCTCCCTGGCGATCTGCTGGACGGATTTGGTCGTCTCCCGGTACTGGTCCGAGCTGGTGCGGGCCGTGACGCTGAAGCCCGGCAGGGCCGCAAGCTTGCCCCGGACTTCGTCGGCGATCCCGTCCGCCAGGTAGGGATCGTGCGTCTCTCCGCGCAGCTCGAAGGGAAGCACCGCCAGGCGGGTCTCCCCGCGTACCCACGCGGGCACCTGGACCGCGACCATCGTCGCCACGGCTGCCCAGAGAGCCAGGGCCATAACGCCGCCGATGGCCGCGTTCGTTCGGGTGAAGAGGCGCCAGAGTCCCGTGGCCCTCCACCCCCTCCGGCGCCGTCGTTCGACCCGGCCGGTCACGGTCAGCACTCCGGCACCGATGGCGACCAGGAACACCGCGAGCCCGAGCGACCACGTGGGAAGCCCCCAGCTTCGGCTCAGAATGAAGACGGCCGACAATGCCGCGAGCGACGCGAACCCGAGGAGGTTCCAGAGCAGCGCCGTGGAAGGGCCATGCGCCCCGACGGACGCCGGCACGTCGCCCGCGGACGGTTCCAACGCGCTACCGAGATCCCGTGCCAGAGCGCCCGCCGTCTGGTACCGATCCGCCGGACTCCGGGCGAGCGCCTTCGTGGTGATGGCCTCGATCCGGGCCGGCAGCCCAGGGCGCGTCGCGGTGAGCGGACGCAGTGCCTCGGTGAGGCTGCGCGCCAGGACCGCCTGGGCCGTGGGACCGGTGAACGGGGGTTCTCCCGCCAGCATCTCGTACAGCACGCTTCCCACGGCATAGACGTCCGTCCGGCCATCCACGTCGTTCTCGCCGGTGGCTTGCTCGGGGCTCATGTACTGGGGTGTCCCCACCGCCAGTCCGGTCTGCGTGAGCGCTTGGCCCTCCGCCCCCACCGCCCGCGCGATCCCGAAGTCGGCCACCAGGGCGTGACCGCCGCTGAGAAGGATGTTCGCCGGCTTGATGTCCCGGTGAACGACTCCCCGTTCGTGGGCGTACGCCAACGCCTCCGCCATTTCCCGGGCCAGGCGGCACGCTTCCTCGGCCTGCATCTGGCCTTCTCGGCGCATCTTGCCCTCGAGGGACGCTCCCTCCACCCAGGGCATGGCATAGTAGAGGACGCCGTGGGCTTCGCCCGAGTCGTACATGGGCAGGATGTGCGGATGGTTGAGGCGGGCCGCGATCTCCACCTCGCGCAGGAACCGGTCGGCTCCCAGCGTGGCGGTCAGCTCGGGCCGCATGACCTTCACGGCGACCTTGCGGCGATGCTTCGCGTCCTCGGCGAGGTACACCGTGGCCATGCCGCCCGCGCCGATGGCGCGCTCGACGTGATAGCGATCACCGAGAGCGGCCTGCACCCTCGCGATCTCCTCGGCATGAGGCGCCGCGGGTGGGCGTGGCCCGTCGGAATCGACGGGAGCGTCGGGGGCGGGAGCCCCGCACTGCATGCAGAACCGCGCCCAGTCGGGCAGCGGGGTCCGACAAGAACGGCATACGCGCGCGGAGGAAGCCACGGGACCGTCAGGCTGGGGGGATGTCCGACCGGCCATGGAGGCATTAATGAAAGCGGTGCCACCGGCGGTCGGCAAGGGAAGATCGCAAGCCGGGTCGCGTCGTACGCCGGGCCTCGGCCAGCTGGCCGACGGCTTCGACACGGGCTCCGCGCTCTACGGAGGCCTGTGACGTACCAGCGCTGAAGCGGGCCTGGACGCGGAAGTGGGCGGGCGTTCCGGCAGCGCTGCCGGCGCTACCGGACCGCCCCCACTCCGCTCCGCTTGCTCGACGACCTGGTCGCGAGCGGGGCCGAACGCGACCCCACGGAACGCCGGCGGTGTCAGGCCGGCGTCAGGAGGAGGGGCCCGTGCCGAGCAGGAACCCGCCCGATGGGCCGCACCACGTGCCGCGTGGGACCCTCCTGCTGCTCGCTAGGAAGGCTGGTCAGCGGGAGCCGGGCATGCTGCCCGGCCGGCTCTTGAGGATGGACGGGCCGCGCGGCAGCAGAGACGTTCACGCGGACACCGCCGTGGCGGGGGTCGTACGGGGGCGGCCCCACACGCAAACTCGCTCCACGTCTGGTGTGCGTGCTGCGCGCGGCGCTCGTTGACCCATCGGGCGTAGCTCCTGCATGGCTTGTTGGGGGGCACACGAAGAATGCACCGCGCGACGCGGCCATCGCTCTACGACTCCTGACGTAGATCGCTCGGAGAGATGACGTAGCGCCAGGTCGGGATGACGTAGCACGGGCGCGGACAGGGACCGGAGGCCGTCATCCTGAATGCGTCCGCGGGTGCGGACAAGAACGTCTAACTTCCAGTCGGACCGTCGCTTAGGACAATCTCTGCGCGATCCATACGGTGCGGTAAACGGCGGTGCCCACCGTACCCACAGCCACGAGGCCCACGGCCACGATGAGGAGGGCTCCCGGCGCGCGACCGGACCACGCGGCCACCGCGGGGTCGAGAATCGCCCCGAAGGCCAGGATGAGCAGGCGCTCGGCGCGCTGCATGACGCCTTGCTTGCACACGATCCCCACGCTCTCCCCCCGGGCTCTGGCGTAGCTCACCAGCAGCGAGCCACCCAGCGCCGTGGTCACGAGCACCAACGGCACCACGCGCCTCCCGAAGAGCACGGCGAGGCCCACGAACGCGCCCACCTCGGCGAAGCGGTCGAGGGTCGAGTCGAGGAACGCGCCACGCTCGTCGGCCACGCCCAACGCCCGGGCGATGCGCCCGTCCAGGATGTCCGCAACACCGCCGAGGAGGATGGCCCACCCGGCCAGGTTCACCCATCCGACCGCGAAGAGAACGCCCGCGGCCACCCCGAAGGCGACCCCCAGCAGGTTGTGGAACAGCGGCCCGAGGTGCAGCCAGAGCGAGACCTTCTCCAGGGGGTGCAGAAACCAGTAGAACCAGTTCCGCACGAAGCTCCCCAGAACGAACGAGCCCCGGTCCTCGATCTCGTTGGGATCCACCCGGCCACGCGCCGGGCCGAACGCGTACACCGGCATGGAGAGGAGGGCGATCGCGAGAATCCCCGCGAGCACGGAGATGTCGGTTCTCATTGCGGTTCCTCACGCTCGGGCCGATTGAGGAGCACGCGGATGGTCCGCGGCCACAGGAAGATGAGGGGCCACCTGCGCTCCAGGCGAGTCAGCGTCACCTTCCGGCCCGTGCGGCGCTCGACCTTGCGCACGATGTAGGGAAGCCAGTTGTCGAACGTGAACACGTGCTTGAGCCACCGCGCGGTTGCCCGGACCTTGGACCGCCTGAAGTAGCCGCGCCACCGACGCCGCTCCGCGGGCGGCGGGGGTGTCGCGAACCGGTAGATCGCGCGTCCCTCGTCCGCTCTCAGGACACCAGCGCGGGCGGCGGCGGCCAGAACGGGTGCGAGGGCGCCCCGAAAGTGGTCCCGCTGGAGCTCGAAGATGACGTCCGCCCGGTTGTGCGCCTCCGGTCTGAACTCACCGCGGTAGCACACCTCCAGAAGCCTGCGACCCACGGCTTCCGCGTCGAACCCGTCGTCCAGCCACGGTCCCACCCAGGACAGGACATTGGCATACGTGGCCGCCAGCCGCTCCTCCACCCTGTGGGCGACCTCTCGGTCCCGCGCCCAGATCACCGCCACCTTCTGAACGAGGCGAGCGACCAGGAAGTGGTCCCGGGGTCGCGGTCCCAGCCCAACGTCGAAGTCGGCGGTGGAGACCACCAGGCACTTCGCGATGCCGTCCGTGCCCTCGTCCGGAGTGAAGGCGATCACGTTGGGCGGCAGCACCCGGGACAAGCCCGCCAGGAGCCAGACGGGACGGTGAAGCTCTCCGGCCGCCTGCATCGCCCGGTAGAAGCGGCTGTACCCGTCGACGATCACCACGAAGTCCAGGGCGCTGTGCCGGTCCGGATTCGCGCCCAGGAGCCGGGAGCCGTAGAGGATCACGGCCGCCACGGCCCCATCCGCCGCGCCCGCCAGCCTCGCGGCGAGCTCCCGCGCCTCCTCCAGGGCGTCCCCGTTTCCAGGGTCGTCGCCGCCTGCGGCGCCGTGGCCGCACGCCGCTTCCTTCACGTCGCGGCTCCCGCCCGCAGCTCCGTCAGGCGGGTGATCATGATGTTCCGCGCGGTCTCGATGAACTCCGTGGCGTCATTCCTGGGATCGCTCCACACCAGAGGTCCCGTGAGGCTGATGCGCCCACGGATGGCTGACATGCCTCCGACGAAGTGCTTCATCTTGGCTCGCTCCCAGAACCCGTCGGCCACCAGCATATACACCGTCCACGGCCGCTGACGGAGAATGAGGCGAAGTCCGGTGGTCATGAACGGCCCGATCTCACCGTCCCTGGTGCGTGTACCCTCAGGGAACACCACCAGAGGAACGTCGGTGTTTCGGGCTGCATTCCGTAGATCCTCGAGCATGCGGCGGGTCTCGCCGGGGTTTGCCGCCGACCTCACCACGGGGTATTGATAGAGGCGGACCATGTGCGAGATTAGCGGGATCCATCGAAAGTAGCGCTTTCGCGTCACGATTCTGGGGTACCCGGATTCAAGGGAGGCCACCACCAGGGGGATGTCCAGCACGGACTGGTGGTTCATGAGGATCAGGGTGCCCTCGTTCGCCGGGACACGCGGCAACGCGGGGATCTGTGCCCCGCCGATCCGGCGTAGCCCCCCGAGCACCATGTGGGCCAGGGCACGTTGCCAGCGGCCGAAGACGGCGATGCGCTTCCGTGGCGCGAGCCGGGCCCAGGGCGCGATGATGAGGCGCTGCACCGGATCGCACAGCAACAGAGCGATACAGATCAGCGCGAGAGCGAGGTAGCCTCGGATCTTCAAGCCGGGGGCCTAAAGCGTATCGAGAAGTTCAAGATCGGGCGCCTGCAGTGGCGCCGTGGACGGCCAACGCTAATTGTACCCGAGGAGGCGCATCAAGGCGCCTGGAGCTCGGGTCCGGATCAAGATCACGGGAAGAAGAACGACATGGAGTACACGTACTACGGGTTCCGCCACTGCGTGGGTGCTTTCTTCGAGATGGCCACAGCCGATGCGCGTAAGATCCTTCCTGCGCACCTTCAACCGCTCGAGATGCAGCACACGCGTAGCATCTTCGCCCTCACCGCCTTCGAGTTCACCGAGAGCATGGTGGGCCCCTACGAGGAGGTCGTGCTCGCGGTCATCGTCCCGCCCATGGTCGAGCAGGCCAGGCCCCTCCCCAAGGCGGCGTTCTACCCGTTCATGGTGGGCACGTCCACGGAGGCGGCCCGGCTGCACGCCATCGAACGGTGGCACCTCCCCCACTACATGAAAGATCTGGAGATCGGGTTCACGCGCGCCGACGGGCAGATGGAGATCAACGTCCGCGACGGGGGCTCCCCCGTGCTCGATGCCATCGTCACGGAGTATGCGTTCAAGCCCGCCCGGAATCTGTACAACACCTTCATGATCGACGGGGACCAGCGCTTCAAGGCCAACATCTACATGGAGGCGGTGCACTCCGAGCACGAGGAGGAGAGCGGCTCGCTGACGCTGCACGAGCACCCCATGACCGCGCCCCTGACCCTCGCCGAGGTCAACACGTACCCCTTCCGCGAGGAGTGGTACGGGGAGGGCCTGCAGACGTTCGAGCCTCTGGAGACCCTCTGATCGAGGGACGGCGCGTCTTCGTCGTCTTCAATCCGGCGTCCGGACGCGGGCGCGGCTCACGGCGGATCCCCGTCTATCGGCAGCTCCTCGAGGAAGCGCTCCCGGGCGTCGCGTTCGCCGTTACCGGCTTTCCCGGCGAGGAACGCGATCTCGCGGAGCGCGCCGTGAACGAGGGCTACGACGTCGTCGTCGCAGTGGGAGGGGACGGCACCTGGAGCAACGTCGCGGACCGCATCGTGGCGTCGGGTCGCTCCGACGTGGCCTTCGGGATGCTCCCCAACGGAACCGGCAACGACTTCGGGCGGAACCTGGGCCTCCAGATCGCCGACGCCGCGGACGCCGTGCGGGTGCTGAAGGAGGCCCACGTGCGGCGCGTGGACGTCGGCCGCCTGGACACCCCCAGCGCCGCCGAATCCCGGCCGGATCTGGTGGAGCCCCGTTACTTCCTGAACTTGGTGGGATTCGGCTTCGACATCGCCGTCATCGACGCGGCTGCCCGGGCCCGCTTTCTCAAGGGCGAGCTGCTCTACAAGCTCACGGCCCTGCAGCAGCTCTTCCGCTTTCCCGGCGTCGACCTCGGCGTGCGGGCTGTGGACGCCTCGTCCCGCGACGGCCGTCATCTCATGCTCACAGTGTCCAACGGGCGGTTCTTCGGTGGCGGCTTCCCCATCGCTCCCGGAGCCACGGTGAGCGACGGCATGCTCCACGCGTGCAGCATCCTCGACGCTTCGCCCCTGACCCGGCTGAAGCTGTTCAACCTGGCGGGGAAGGGGCGACACCTGTCTTCGGACCGCGTGGAGCTCCTCAGCGGGGAGAGCTTCCACCTGACCTTCGGTGCTCCGCCGCGCTTCGAGATGGACGGGGACGTCCGCCGGGCCGCGGCTCCGGAGCTCGATGTCCGCATTCTCCCCGGGGCCTTGAACGTCGTCGCTCCACAGGCGTGAGCCCGCCCGCTCCCCCGTGGACTCTGCGCCACAAAGTGCTTGACGCCGGCCCGGACGGCAGATAGCGTGGAATCCATGAACCTTCCGGCCAAGAAGCTGGGACCGAGAGGCGGCGCACCGGTGGCCCTTCACGACCGGGCCATGGACAACCTCCGCTTCATCCGCGAGACGATGGAGCGCTCGGCCTCCTTCACCGCGGTGTCGGGACGCGGCGTGGTCCTCATGGGCGTGGTGGCGCTCTCGGCTTCCGTCCTCGTCCGCGACGCCACGGGAACGCTCACCTGGGCGGTCACGTGGCTCATCGCGGCGGCCGTCTCCCTGGGGTCGGCGCTGATCCTCATGGCCGGCAAGGCCCGGGCGGCGGGTATGACGCTCCTGGCCGGGCCGGGTCGGAAGTTCGCCTGGAACGTGACGCCTCCGCTCATCGTGGGCGGACTGCTCACCCTGGCGTTCCTGAGGCTCGGCCTCATCGACCTGCTGCCGGCGACCTGGCTCCTACTGTACGGGGCTGGGGTGGTGACGGGGGGGGCCTTCTCGGTTCGCATCGTGCCGCTGATGGGCCTCGCGTTCATGGGCCTCGGCACCGCGGCCCTGTTTGCCCCCGCGGCGGTGGGCGACGTGTTCATGGCGGCCGGTTTCGGCGGGCTGCACATCATCTTCGGAACCATCATCTGGAGGAAGCATGGCGGCTGAACGCAGCGCGGCGCGGCGCGCGCGCCCGACGACACCCGCAGTCGACCGCCCTCCCCTGGGAGCGCTCGAGGGTCAGCATCCCGAGACGGGGGCCCTCGAGCTCGACCAGCTCATCCACGAGAGGGTGAGGTTGGGCATCGTCAGCGCGCTGGCGGTGAACGGCTCGCTCACCTTCACCGACCTGCGGGACCTCCTCGGAACCACCGACGGTAACCTCAGCGCCCACGCGCGGCGTCTAGAGGACGCGGGGTACGTGCTGTGCAAGAAGTCGTTCGAGGGGCGCACCCCGCGGACCGATTATGCATTGACGGCGCTGGGTCGGCGTGCCCTCGCGTCGTATCTGGACCATATGGAGGCCATCATCCGCGCGACCCGGGAGGGTTGAGCGTGGTGTTCAACGCCGTTTTTTTTGCCAGAGCGTCTCTATGATACAGAGTGCTTTCCCCTCTCCGCCCGGTCTCCACGTGGCCATCATCATGGACGGCAACGGCCGTTGGGCCGTGGCCCGGGGCAGACCCAGGGAGTGGGGCCATCGTCAGGGAGCACACGCCGTCCGACGCGTCGTCGAAGCGGCTCCCGATCTGGGTGTGGGAACGCTCACCCTGTACGCGTTCTCCTCGGACAACTGGCAGCGCCCGCCGCGGGAAGTTCGTACGCTCATGGGGCTGTTCCGGTCGTATCTGCGGAAGGAGGTCCCGGAGCTTCTCGAGAACGGCGTGCGCCTGGAGGTCATGGGGCGCCGTGACCGCCTCTCGGCCCCCCTCGTGGCGGCCATTCGAAGCGCCGAGGCCGCTACGGCCCAGGGTGGCCGGCTACGGCTCCGCCTGGCCGTGGACTACTCGAGCCGCGACGTGCTGGTGTCGGCGGCGCGCCTGGCCGCCGAGTCCGGCAGTGTCGATCTGGACCGTGACGGCTTCGCCGCCCGGGTGGGCGAGGCCATGGGTCTGCGAGAGCCCACGCCCGAGGTGGATCTCCTCATCCGCACCGGGGGCGAGCAGCGCTTGAGCGACTTCCTCCTCTGGGAGTGCGCCTATGCGGAGCTGACGTTCACTCCGAGGATGTGGCCCGACTTCGGCAAGGGAGACCTGGCGACCGCGGTCCGCGACTTTCGCTCACGCGAGCGGCGGTTCGGGAGGGTCGCGGCCGCCGTCTAGCAGGGTGCTGAAGAAGGGGAGTACCCCGCGCGCATGGGGCTTTCGCTGCTCAGGCAAGGCACGACGACGAGTCGTAGCAGCGCTACGGCGAGGGCACCGACGCCGAAGGCGTTGGTCCCCATGCGCCCATCACTATGAATGACAGTGACTTACGTGGCTATGGGTTGGGGCGGCCGTTCCGGCACGAGAGCCGACAGGCCGCGCCCATGCGCGACCCTTCGGCTGCCCCGGCATTACCTGTCGGTGCAACCCGGGGCATCGTACTTTGGCTGGCATCCCTGCCAGCGATTCTCTTCCGCGCGTGATCATGAGCGCTCTCGCGAAACCCCCGGCGAAGGGGGGAAACGGGACTCGTCCCGTGTTTCCCCTGCCGCTGATAGGCCGCACCGAGGAGCTGGCTGCCCTCGGAGATCTCATCGACGGTGGCGACCGTGCGGTCTCCACGTTGGTGCTCTCCGGCGGCAGCGGCGTCGGTAAGACCCGGCTCGTGGACGAGCTGGCGGACAAGGCCGTGCAGCGGGGCTGGTCAGTGGCCCGGGGCCGTGCCTACGCGGTGGAGCTTGGCGTGCCCTATGCGCTCTTTTCCGACGCCTTTCTGCCCATGCTCCGGGAGATGGAACCCGATACGCTCTCCGTGCTGTCGCGAGGGGGCGAGGGCGACCTCGGCTATCTCTTTCCGACCCTGGAGCACGGCGGGCAGCGGGGCCCGCTCTCCGAGGACGATCCCGCGGAGTTCCGCACCCGGTTGCTCTGGAACTTCACCGAGTTCCTGAAGAACTGCGCCGCGCGTACGCCGCTGCTCGTGATCCTCGAGGACCTGCAGTGGGCGGACCATTCTTCGCTGGAGCTCCTCCACTTCATCGCGCGCCAGGCAGTGGGTCGGCCGCTGCTCATCGTGTGCACCTACAACGACGACGAGCGGGACCGGAACCCCCGCCTGAGCCAGCTCGAGCGGTCCCTGCATTCCGTCGGGGTCGCGCGCACCCTGCATCTCGAGCCCATGTCCCGGGAGCAGGTCACCGAGCTGGTGTCCCGCGCCTTCGCGGTGGACGCCGGCCTGGTAGGGGAGTTCGCAGCGATGCTCTACGGATGGACCCGGGGCAACCCCTTCTTCGTGGAGGAGATCCTCAAGGCCCTGGTCGCCAGCGGCGGTCTCACGAGTCAGGAGGGCACCTGGATTGGTTGGGACGCCAAGGACCTGGGGCTGCCGGCCTCCATCCGGGATGCGGTGGCGGCCCATTTCGCGGGCGTCTCCGAGAACGCGAGAACGGTGGCGGACCTCGTCGCCGTCATCGGCACGAGGGCGGACTACCCCTTGCTCGTCTCCGTCGGCGAGCTCCCCGGCCCCGCCCTGCTGTCGGCCCTGGAGGAGCTGTGCGCCCATCGGATCCTCACCGAGCGAGCCGACGGGGGTTCCGTGGTCTACGAGTTCATACATCCCGTGGTGGGAGAGACCCTCTACCAGGAGCTCGGGCTACAGCGCGCGCGTATGATGCACGGCGCCGTCGCGGAGGCCATGGAGGCCTTCTGGGGACAGCGGGCGATGGACCACGCCGACGAGCTCGCTTACCACTTCGCGCGCACCGACACGGACGCCTTCGGAGAAAAGGCCATCCTCTACCTCACCGCCGCCGGGCGGCGGGCCACCGAACGACACGCCGACAGAGAGGCCGTGGATTACCTGCGCTCCGCCCTGCACCGGATCCCGCCGGAATACAGCGCGCCGGACGGGACCACGGCCCCGGTCCTGAGGCGGGAGATCGCCCGGGCGCATCTGCGTCTGGGGGAGTACGAGAAGGCCGCCACCATGTGGTCGGCGCTCCTCGCCAGGCCGGCGACGGACGCGAAGGCGGACCCGGCCGCCTGGCGGGCTCTGGGTCTCGCCACGTTCTGGTGCGGGCGACACGAGGAGGCCCTCGCCCATCTCGAGGCCGGGCTCGCGGCGGCGGAAGCCATGGGAAGCACGGCGGATGCCGTTCACATCCATCTGGTGCGGGGACACTGTCTCCAGCAGCTGGGTCGCGCGCCCGAGGCCCTGGCCGAGCTCCAGGCGGCGCTGCCACGGGCGGAAGCGCTGGGTAGCCCCGAGCTGTTGGCCCGGGCGCACCGGGCGCTGTCGCTCCTGCACGTGTGGATCGGCCCTCCCGCCACGGCCGAGAAGCACGCGCGCCGGGCCATCGACCTGGCAGCCTCCACCGGCAACCTCAGCGTGGAGTTCTGGGCCCGCTGGGGCCTCGCGGTGCTCGCGGGCATGACCGGCGACACGAAGGGCATGGCCCAGGGGATCGAAGCGGCCACGGACCTCGCCGATCGCCTGCGCTCCCCCGTCCTGAGACTCTGGACCGCAGACATGGCCATCGAGCGGGCCTTCGGCTCCGGCGAGTGGGACGAGGGCATCGCGGTGGGCGAGCAGTCCATCGCGCTGGCGCGTAGCCTGAACCAGGCCTCGCTCCTCGCCCGGGTCCTCGCATGGACCTCGCTCATCCACATCGGGCGAGGGGATCTCGACCGGGCGCAGGCCATGGTTGACGAAGCGTGCGAGATGGCCGGCATCGACCAGCCCGGGGGCCTGCGCGACGTGCACATGGTGGTACCCGCGTATATCGCACTGGCACACTACCGGGTCGCGATCGGGGACTACGAGGCGTCGATCCTGGCGGCGCGGCGGGGCCTCGAGATCGCCGAGGGGACGGGCTATCGGCTGTGGGCCGTCCACCGTCTCCTGCCCATCCTGGCCGAGGCGTGCTTGTGGGCGGGCCACATCGACGAGGCCGCGGACGTCGGAGAGCGTATGCGCACCCTCGCCGAAGCGCTCAGCCACAAGCTGGGCCTCGCGTGGGCCGACGCGTGCGACGCGCTCGTGTGCTGGAAGCGTGGAGACCCGGCGCGTGGCGCGGTCCTCATGAGGCAAGCAGCCGAAGCCCTGGAGGAGATCCCCATGATCCCGTATGCGGTGCGCATACGCCGCCAGCTCGCCGGACGCCTCGCGGACATCGGCGACACCGGGGGCGCCCTCGCCGAGCTGCGTCGCGTCCACGACGTGCTCGCTCGACTGGGGGCCGAGCAGGAGCTGGAAAAGGCGCGCATCCAGTTCCGGGAGCTCGGCCACCGCCCACCGCCCCGGGGTGCGGGCGAGGGGCTGGCGGGGCTCACGGAGCGGGAGCTGGAGATCGCTCGGCTCGTGGCTCGCCGCAAGTCCAACAAGGCCATCGGCAAGGACCTGGGCATCTCACCGAGAACGGTGAGCACGCACCTGTCCAACATCTTCCAGAAGCTCGAGCTCGAATCCCGGGCCGAGCTGGGGGATGTGATCCGCGACGCCGGGCTGCTGGACGGGTAGCGGCGCCGAAGGGTGGGTGCCGGATCCACCGTCCGGCACGGTGACGGGCCGCCGGTGTCGCACCGGGTGTGAGCTACAAGGGCTCGAGCGTACCGTCACGGAGGTGCCAGTGCTCCTCGGCAAGCATCCGGGTGTCGGCGTCGTCGTGGCTTATGAGCACCAGCGGAATCGCCCGCTCCACGATCAGTCGCCTGACGGTCGCGGAGATCTGCTTCCGGAGAGCGCGGTCCAGCGCGGAGAAGGGCTCGTCCAGCAGCAGCAGGCGGGGAGCCGACAGGAGGGCACGGCCCAGGGCCACGCGTTGGCGCTCGCCGCCGGAGAGCCGCCGCGGGCGTCGATCCAGCAGGTGCCCCACCTGGAGGAGCGCCGCCGTCTCCTCGACCTCGCGGTCGCTCCCGCCGGCGAATCCCAGGTTCTCCCGCACCGAAAGATGGGGAAAGAGCAGCATCTCCTGCGGGACCCACCCCACACGTCGTTCCCACGGGGGCACCACCATGCCCCGGCTCGGATCGAGCCAGACCGCCCCGTCCACCACCACCTCGCCCCGGGCCCGGTGCTCCACCCCGGCGAGCACCCGGAGCAGCGTGCTCTTTCCGGCCCCCGACGGCCCCACGATGGCCACGGAGCGGGCGCTGGTCTCCAGGGAGACCTCCAGGGGATGCGCCGCCAGCGGCACCCCGACGTGCATGCGGATGCCCCCCCAGGTGTCACCCGCCACCCCGCACCTCCAGCCTCCTGCGCTGCCTCCGGGAGAGCGCCTCGTACCCCACCAGCGCCGCCAGGGAGATGGCCACGCTCGCACCGACGAGGATCCACGTGTCCCGGCGGGCGGCCGGGGCCTCGAGAAGCGTGTAGATGGCCAGCGCGATGGTCCGCGTCCGCCCCTCGACGTTGCCGGCCAGCACCACGGTAGCGCCGAACTCCCCCAGGGCCCGCGCGAACGCGAGAACGGCCCCCGCGACGATCCCGGGCACGGCCAGCGGCAGGGAGACGCGCAAGAAGGTCCTGCGCCGTCCGACGCCCAGCGTCCAGGACACCTCCTCGTAGTGCGGGTCGACAGCCTCGAAGGCGTTGCGAACCGTGAGAACGTAGAGGGGAAAGCCCACCGCCAGTGCCGCCACCGCCGCCCCCAGGAGCGTGAACGGGACCTGCAGCCCCAGCGCCGCGAGGCCGCGGCCCAGGGGGCTCCGGCTTCCGAGCACGCTCAGGAGCAGAAATCCGGTGACCACCGGCGGCATCACCAGCGGCGCGAGAACGACGGTGGAAAGCACGACCTTGCCCCGGAAGTCGTGGCGCGCCAGAAGCCATCCGAAGGCCACCGCGACGGGAAAGCCCGCGAGGGTGGCCAGCAGCGCCACCATCAGGGAGATGCGCACGGCCGAGGCCGGGTTCGGGGTCGTCGCGTGAGGAGCCGAGCCGGGCGCCTTCGCCGCCTCCCCCACCGTGAAGCCGGCGCTCTCGAAGATCCCTCGGGCCTGGGGCCCCGCCGCGAAGTCCAGGAAGGCGCGCGCCAGGGCCGGATGCCGGGAGGCGGTCAGCACCGCCGCCGGGTAGCGTATGGGCTGGTGCGTGTCCTCCGGGAAGGTGAACGCCACCGAGACCCGCGCCTCGGACAGGGCGTCCGTCCCGTACACGATCCCCGCACCCACCTCGCCGCGAGCGACCCACTCCAGGGCGCCCCGCACCGAGCCACCCCGGATCACGTGGTCCTTCACCTTCGCCCACACCCCCGTGGCCTCGAGAGCCTCGCGGGCGTAGCGCCCCGCCGGCACGTTCTCTCCGGCCAGGGCCAGCTTCGCGACGCCCACCAGCGCCGCCGGGCCGGAGGGGGCGGGCGCGCCCGCCGGCACCACCACGACGAGGGTGTTCTCCAGGAAGCGGCGCTCGGTGCTCTTCACTACGCCGCCCCGCTCCTCGAGCCAGGTCATCCACGCCTCGTCGGCGGAGAAGAACAGGTCTGCGGGGGCACCCTCGACCGCCTGCGGCGCCAGCCTCGACGTGGCGTCGAACGAGAAGTGCACCGGCGCTCCCCCCTGACGGGTCCACGCCTCGGCCACCCGGGGCAGCACGTCGGTGAGGCTGGCCGCCGCCAGCACGAGGATCCCCTGGCCGGAGGTCTGGGCGCCGGCCGCCGTCGGGATGCACGCGGCCAGCGCCGCACCCAGCGCCAGGGCACGAAGGCGGGCGGGGTGACGCGGGTGTCGACGAGAGCGCGCTGTGGTGGTCACGGCCGCCAGGTTATCGGGGGATCGACATCCCCGGCAAGCGAGTCGATGAACCCGGGCCGGTCCCCTTCTCTCCCGGCACTCCGCTCCCGTCGGCCCGCCCTCCTTGCCCCGGGGCCGGTCTCGGCGCCTTGTTTAGCGCATGAGCGATCTATCTCACCAGGCACGTGTGGCGGAGTCCTTCGTGGAGGTGCGCAGCTACGAGCTCGACTCCTTCGGGCACGCCAACCACGCCGTCTTTCTGAACTACCTGGAATACGCCCGCTTCGATGCCCTTCGACAAGGGGGCTTCCCCTACGAGGAGCTCGTGGCCCGCGGTTGGGGGGTCTACGTGGTGCGCATCGAGGTGGACTACCTGAAAGAGGCGCGCTTGAACGAGCGCCTCCGCATCCGCACGTGGGTGGATGGCTACAAGCGTACCAGCATGGTGCTGGCCCAGGAGATCAGCCCCGCCGCCGACCCGTCCTCGGTGCTCGCACGCGCCCGGGTCACGGCCGTGTGGGTCGGCGCCGACCGGAAGCCCATGCGGGTTCCCGCCGAGGTGCACGTCGCCCTCGGGTTGGCGGTGCCCGGCAGCGATCCCGGGTGAACGCAAGGCCGACCCCTCGGGAGTGGCCGGCCTTGCGTCGGGTGTGAGCGGCAGGCACCATGGCGGGCATGAACCATCGTGACAGGCTCAGAGAGCTCCTGGTCGAGCGCTCGGTCCGCATCGGCGATTTCACGCTGTCCAGCGGGGTGCGCTCTTCGTATTACGTGGACGCCCGACAGACGACCATGAGCGCCGAGGGCCAGGTCCTGGTGGGGTACGTGGCCTTCGACCTCCTTCGCCGGAGCGGCCTCGAGCCGAGCCATGTGGGCGGTCTCACCATGGGTGCCGATCCGGTGTCGTACGCCATCGCCCATCGGAGCTGGCTGGAGGGCCGCCATCTCGATGCGTATTCGGTGCGGAAGAAGGCGAAGGAGCACGGCACCGCGCAGCGTATAGAGGGCGGGCTTCCGAAGGACGCACGCTGCGTGGTCATCGAGGACTGCATGACCACGGGCTCCAGCGCTCTGGCTGCGGTAGCTGCCGTTCGCGAGCACGGCCCCGAGGTGCTCGGTGTTCTGACCCTGGTCGACAGGGAGGAGGGTGGCCGCCGGCTCCTCGAGTCCGAGGGCCTCGAGCTACTGTCCGTGTTCACGGGTCAGGAGCTCCTGGAGGCCGCACGCCGGGAAGGCGCTGCGCGCTGATCGCTCCTTGGATGCGAAAAGCAGGAGGGCGGTGGAGATGTCTCCTCCACCGCCCTCGTTCGCCGCGCTCCGGGCGACCAGCTCCCCCGGTCGTCGTCAGTCGAGGAGCCGGAGCGGCATGATGAGGCAGAGGTAGTCGATGCTCTCGTCCCCCTCGGCCACCGGCTCGACCGTGGCTGCCCGCTCCGGTGCCTTGAAGGTCACCTTCACCTCGTCGCTGGCCATGTACCGGAGGACCTCGAGCAGGTAGTTGGCGTTGAACCCGATCTCCAGCTCTTCGCCGGCGTAGCCTACGTCGATCTCATCGTGTCCCTCGCCGAGGTCGGGAGTCAGCACGTTCAGATGCACGCGGTCGGTCTCGAACTTGAGGCGGATGCGGTGTGTCTGGTCCGATGCCACCACCGCCATCCTGCGAACCGCGGACTCCAGTGCCTTCTTGGGAACCGTCGCGACCTTGTCGTTGTCCCGGGGGATGACTTGGTCGTAGTTGGGGTAGGTACCTTCGATGAGACGGGAGAAGACCTCGACCGCCTCGCTCCCGAAGCCCAGGTGATTGCCGTTCCGCGCGACCATGAGCTCTTCTTCGCCCTTGAAGAGCCGCTGAACGTGCTGAAGCGCCGCCGGCGGGACGATGAAGTCCGCCGACGGGGCATTGCTGGGAGCCGTCGCCACGCCCATACGAGCCAGGCGATGGCCGTTCGTGGCGATCATCCGCATGCTGCCGTCACGCAGCTCCCAGAGCACGCCGTTCAGAATCGGCCGGCTCTCTTCCGTGGAGACCGCAAAGGACGTGTGGTGGATGAGCCGCTGCAGATCGGCACCACCCACTCTCCAGCCTTCGTCGAATTGAACCTGCGGCAGCGACGGAAACTCCTCTGCCGGAAGACCGTTGAACTTGAAGTTGCTGTGGCCACTGCTCAGCTCGATCTGGTCTCCGCGGGTGGACACCTCCACGGGCTGATCGGGGAGCTCACGGGTGATCTCCTGGAGCTTCTTGCCCGGAGCCGTGAGGCTTCCCTCCTCCTTGACGTCCGCAGGGACCTTGACGCGCACGGACACATCCAGATCCGTACCGCTCATCCACACCATACCTTCCCGTGCCTCGAAGAGAATGTTGGAGAGCACAGGCAGGGTGGTCTTGGACGGGATGCTGGCCGAGACGGCAGCAAGACCATTGTGGAGGTTCTGCCTGGTGATGGTGAATTTCATGGGCCCTCGGGCTCCTGAGCGATGCGACAGCGAGCGAGCTGACGGTTTTCGACAACGTGGTAGAAGCTATCTCTCTTTAAGAGATAAAAACATAGCCGTAGTAGGAGGTGTGGATATGTGGAAGAGTCATGTGTGGGGGCTCCGACATGCGAGCCGCCGGAAGCTCTCCGCGGGGCGGGGATACCTGTGGAAGATGAGTTGAGACGCTGGCTGATTCCCGCACCCACCACCGGCTCTGTGCTCCCGATGTCGATAGCCATCCGACTTTCCCCATGATCTCCACGCTACTCCTGTAGGGATGCCGCCCGCAGCTCTTCCCAGGCTTCATCCACCTTCCTGCGGAACTCCGGATCGCGTTCCATCTCCTCCTGGACCTTCTTGATGGAGTGGATGACCGTCGAGTGGTCGCGGCCTCCGAAGATCTGGCCGATGTGAACCAGGGAGGTCCCCAGGGTCTCCTTGATGAGGTACATGGCCACCTGCCGTGGCACGGTGAGGTCCTTGGTGCGCCGCTTCGACGCCAGTGCCTCCGCCTTCACCCGCCAACGGCGGGCCACCAACTCCTGGATGCGCTCCGGAGAGAGAACCGGGCCTTCGTCGTGCTCCCGGCGCAGCATGCCGTTCAGTGCGCCACGGGCGAGCTGGAGCGTGATCTCCTGGTGCTTCAGGGAAGAGAGAGCCAGGAGCTTGATGACGGCGCCCTCCAACTGCCGTACGGAGGCGGTGCAGGACTGCGCGATGTATTCGATGACCGCATCGTCGAGGACGAGATTGTCGTCGGCTGCTTTCTTGCGGAGAATCGCTACCCGCGTCTCGTAGTCGGGCGCCTTGATGTCGACGACCAGCCCCCACTCGAAGCGTGAGACCAGTCGCTCCTCCACCCCCGACAGGTTCTTCGGCGGTCGGTCGGAGGTCAGAACGATCTGACGCTGGGCATCGTAGAGTGCATTGAACGTGTGGAAGAATTCCTCCTGTGTACCCTCCTTCCCCTCCAGGAAATGAATGTCGTCGACCAGGAGGAGATCCATCTCACGGTACCGGCGCCGGAAGGCCGCCATGGTGCCCTGCTGGATGGAGCTCACCATCTCGTTGGTGAACTGCTCGGAGGACACGTACGCCACCCTGGCGTCGGGATGGTCGGCGACGATGCGGTGGCCGATGGCGTGCATGAGGTGGGTCTTGCCCAACCCCACGCCGCCGTAGAGGAACAGGGGGTTGTACATCTCGGCCGGGCGTTCGGCCACGGCCCGGGAGGCGGCCACCGCCAGCTGGTTGTTCGTGCCGACCACGAACCGCTCGAAGGTGTAGCGCTCGTTCAGATACGGACGCGGCGCGGGCGGGCGCTGTGGCGGCGGGCCCTCCGGGAGGAGAGCGCCCGCCTGCGGGACGGGCACGGGAAGCGCGGCCGGCGCCTCGTCGCAGGTGACGGTGATGCCGAGAGGGCGGTTCAGGATGCGCTGGGCCGCGTTCTCCAGCAGAGGCGTGTACTTGTTCTCGATCCAATCCCTGTGGAAGGGGCTGGGAGCCTCGATGATGAGCTCGTCGGCGGACAGGCCCACGGCCTTGGGTCCCGCCAGCCACGTGCGGAAGCCCTGCTCGGGCACCGAAGCCCGGACGGCTTCCTGGATGTACGCCCAGAGCTCGGCGGCGGTCAGCTCCATGGGTTCTCGGCTTGGGCGGGGACCGCCGACGGAGCGACGACGGAACAGGCAGGGTGGCGTGGGTTACGGACCGACATCCTCGGGAGCGCAACGGGGTTGAGTTACCGGCCGAGAGCTCCAGTCCCTCTCGGGGGGGCGGCGAAGGTAGAAAGCCGGTATGCGAAAGTCAATTCATGCGCGGCCGAGGCGCAAACACGCGCGCGGAGCGGGTTTCCGAACCTGTGCCCGTTGACGATTTCGGACGCCCAGGACTATCTTTCCAAGCTCGATTTCAGGCGAACAACACCCATGAACCGGGCTGTCCGGAATGAAGCCGACCTACAGGCCCCGCAATCGCAAGCGGGTCAACAAGCACGGGTTCCGCGCGAGGATGAAGAGCCGCGGTGGTCGCGCCGCCCTGTCCCGCCGCCGCAGGAAGGGTCGCGCGCGGTTGGCCGTAACGGTGGGCGGGAAGTAGCGACTTCCGGGCAGGAACGAGGCGAGGGACTTTCCGGGACGGCACGCATCCGGCGCACCCGCGAGATCCGTGAGCTGTTGGAGCGGGGGAAGCGCAAGAGGACCACGAACGTGGACGTCTTCTTGGCGCCTTCCCCCGCTTCCTTTTCCCGGCTCGGCGTGGTGGTCGGGAAGCACGGGAGGAGGATCGTGGACCGGAATCTCCTGAAGCGCAGGTTGCGGGAGATCGGCCGGCGCCGCGTGCTCCCGGAGCTCGGGACGCGGGGGGCGACGGTGGACGTGCTGATCCGGGCACGGGGTAAAGCTTACGAGGCGAAGTTCGAGGAGCTCGCCCACGACGTCATGAGGGCGGTGGAGGAACTGTGGTCGCAAAGCTCCTGATCGGTTTGATCCGGTTCTACCAGGTGGTGATCTCTCCCTGGACGCCTCCCTCGTGCAGGTACCAGCCCACGTGCTCGCACTACGCGAAGGAGGCCATCGAGGTGCACGGCGCGCTCAGGGGCTCGTGGTTGGGCCTGCGCCGGCTCCTTCGATGCCATCCCTGGGGTGGGTGGGGGTACGATCCCGTGCCGCCGGCGACACGCCGGGAACACGGGAAGGGGGCGCGCCACACGCACGGGGGCGAGCCTCTCGGAATGACCTCGACGCACGAGGCGGCGGGCCACGCCCTGCCGAGTGATCGATGAAGAGCGAAATGAGGTTCCTGCTCGCCATCGTGCTGATGTTGGTCGTCCTCGTGGTCACCAACCAGCTCTTCCCGCCCAAGAAGCCGGTGCCGGGGACCGCTGCGGACACCACTGCGGTGGCCGGACAGGGGACCCCGGGGGCGGCCGCGGCCAGCGGTGCCCAGACGGGCGCGGCGCCGGCGACCGGGACCCGGACGGGCGCGGCGCCGGCGAGCCACCCGACGACGAACGTGTTGGGGGACTCGGTGGCCGCTGCTGCTGCTGCTGCACAGGTCAAGGAGACGCCCGTGACGGTCGCGGGGCCGCTCTACAAATTCACGTTCTCGAACGTGGGGGCGCGGCTGCTGGCGGCGGACATGCTGCAGTATGAGCGGCTCAACCACGACCAGCGGGACGGCGTGGTGGATCTGGTGCCGAAGGACGCCGGGGGCTACCTGGGCCACGAGCTGGTGGCGGGCCCCGACACGGTGGACCTGAGCAAGGTCCCGTTCCAGGTCGAGCCGGCCGACGGGCTGCAGGTCACCAAGGGCGGCGGACCGAAGACGCTGAAGTTCCGGTACGCGCTACCCAACGGCCGTCTCACCGTCGAGCTGTCGTACGAGTTCAGTCCGGATTCCTACGTGGTGCACGTGCGGGGCAAGGTCTCGGGCGTGGACCACGCGCTCATGATCACCAATCTGGGCCAGGGCCTCCCCTACACCGAGGCGGACTCCGCCAGTGAGGCGAGGTCCATGGCGTACGTGTGGAACCACGTGCAGAGCGGGATCCACTCCACCCTCCTCCAGAAGCCGGCGCTGGGCGTGCAGGCGGGCCCCTACCTGTGGGCCGCCTTCAAGAGCAAGTTCTTCGTCATCGGCATGTTGGCCGGGCAGGGTGGTGAGAGCCCGCCGCAGGAGGCGGACTACCTGGGTGGGCTGGTGGTGTCGAAGGGCACGCTCCCGGGCCGTCCGGACATGGCGGTGACGCAGGCGGTGCATCCCGACGGGAGCTTCGGCTATCGGCTCTTCCTGGGGCCGCAGGATTACGCGCGCCTGTCCTCCCTGGGGGAGGACATGCAGGATGTGAACCCCTACGGATGGCGCTTCATCCGTCCGGTGATGCGGCCCCTGGTTTCGGTCATCACCGCGATCCTGGTCTTCCTGCACAACAACCTGAGCATGTCGTACGGCTGGGTGCTGGTGCTGTTCGGCGTGCTCATGCGCGTGGTGCTCTGGCCGCTGAACCAGAAGGCCATGCGGGCGCAGCTGAAGAACATGGCCGTGCAGCCCCTGCTCCAGGAGATCCAGAAGAAGTACAAGGACGATCCGCAGCGCTTGAACAAGGAGATGATGCGCCTGCACAAGGAGGAAGGCTTCAATCCCCTGGCGGGGTGCCTGCCCCTCATGCTGCCGTATCCCGTGCTCATCGCGCTCTTCTTCGTCTTCGAGAAATCCATCCAGCTCCGCGGGGCCCCGTTCCTGTGGCTCACGGACCTGTCGGCGCCGGATCCCATCTACGTGCTGCCGATCTTCATGGCCCTCTCCACCTTCGCCATGCAGTTCGTCACCATGCGCTCGCTGCCGCAGCAGCAGAGCAGCCAGATGAAGATGATGATGTGGGGCATGCCCCTCTTCATGCTCTTCATCTTTCTCAAGCTGGCCAGCGGGCTGAACCTCTACTACGCCGTGGCGAACATCGCGACGATTCCGCAGCAGATCTGGATCGCCAAGGAGCGGAAGAAGGTGGCGGTGAAGTCATCCGCGAAGTCGAAGGAGAAGGAGTAGGACCTGCCCGAGCGGTGCGGTGGGTCGCGCTGAGAGAGAGCCGGGAGCGCCCCCCGGGACGGAAGAGACGCCTGACGGGGTAGTCCCGATGCCGGTGAGCGCACAGGGCGACACCATTGCGGCCGTCGCCACGGCTCCCGGCCCCGCCGCCGTGGCCATGGTGCGCCTCTCGGGACCGGAAGCGTGGAGCGTGTTGGCGGCCCTCACGCCGGGTGTGACTCCGCCCCAGGCGCGTCGCGCGACGGTGATGGACCTCGAGGATCCGGTGTCAGGCGAGCCGCTGGACCGGGCGCTGGTAACCTGCTACGAGGCCCCGGACAGCTACACCGGCGAGCGCGTCGTGGAGGTCGGTTGCCATGGCGGATGGCTGGTGCCGGCGCTTGTTCTCGACGCCTGCCTCGCCGCGGGGGCTCGCCGCGCGGAGGCCGGGGAGTTCACCCGCCGCGCCTACCTGAACGGCAAGCTGGACCTGGTCCAGGCGGAAGCGGTGGCGGATCTGGCGGAAGCCCGTGGACGCGGGCTCCACCGCGCGGCCATGGGTCAGCTCGAGCGGGGGCTGTCCGAACGGGTCGCGGCGCTGCGGAGCTCCCTGGTGCGTGTGGAAGCGCTCCTGGCACATCATCTGGACTTCCCGGAGGAAGACGACGCTCCGGTGCCCCTGGAGGACGTGACGGCGGAGGCCGCCGGCGTGGTGGGGCGCCTGGACGCGCTTCTGGCCACCGCACCGGAGGGGGAGCTGCTGCGGGAGGGTGCGGTGGTGGTGCTGGCCGGCCGGCCGAATGCCGGGAAGTCGTCGCTGTACAACGCGCTGGTGGGGGAGGAGCGCGCCATCGTCACGGAGGAGCCGGGAACGACGCGGGACGCCCTGGAGGCACGGGTCCAGATGGGCGGTTTCCCGTTTCGGCTCGTGGACACCGCGGGCCTGAGGGTGCCGGAGGGCCGGGTGGAACGGCTCGGTGTGGAGGTGGCGCGCCGGTACCTCGCACGGGCGGATGTCATCCTGTTCTGCGTGGAAGCGGGAAGCTCGCCCGATGCCGCGGCCATGGAGTTCCTCGACGCGGTGACGCCGACGCCGGTGGTGCGCGTGGACACGAAGGCGGATCTCGCGGCGGCGGGACCGCACACGGAGGAGGATGCCGGGTACGCGGAGCGCGTGGCCGTGAGCGTGGTGACGGCGGTGGGCCTGGAGACATTGAGGACGATCCTCCCGCGCCTGGTCTTCAAGGGGCTGGTGGGGGTCTCGCCGGATGTTCCCGTGGTGACCCGGCGGCGTCAGGCCCGGGCCCTGGAGGCCGCCCGGGGGGAGGTGGCGGCCTTCGTGGAGGCCCTGCGGACGCAGGTGCCGGCGGAGGTGGCCAGCACGCATCTGCGGGCCGCGGAGACGGCCCTCGAGGAGGTGGTGGGAGCCATCGCGGAGGACGAGGTCCTCGACGCTGTGTTCAAGGAGTTCTGCATTGGCAAGTGAGGAGAGCGGCGGTGGGACCGGCCGCGAGGTACGCGGCTACCGCATCAGAGGGCGCGTGCAGGGAGTCGGGTTCCGCTGGTGGACGGAGGGCACCGCGACGTCCCTCGGGCTGTCGGGAAGCGTGTGGAACTGCCGCGACGGGAGCGTGGAGGTCTGTGCCGCCGGCACGGCGACGGCCCTGGACGCCCTGGAGCACGCCCTCGGCAAAGGGCCGTTGGGTTCCCGCGTGGATTCGGTTACCAGAGTAGAGCCGGATCATGCGCCGTCGCCGGGACCATTCCGCATCGAACACCGGTCTTGAAGCCACAGAGAGGCAGATAACCCACTCATGATAACCTGCCCGTCCCTACCCCGATGAAGCTCAGCTGTGACGTCGTGGTCGTCGGTGGAGGCCACGCCGGCGTGGAGGCGGCGGCCGCGGCGGCCAGGTCGGGGGTGCGCACGCTTCTCATCACCCCGGACCTGGGTCGCGTCGCACAGATGAGTTGCAACCCGGCCATCGGTGGCGTGGCCAAGGGTGTGGTGGCCCGCGAGGTGGACGCCCTGGGAGGGATCATGGGGCGTGCCACGGACGCGGCGAGGATCCAGTTCCGCATGCTCAACCGTTCCAAGGGGCCGGCCGTATGGGGGCCCCGGGCCCAGTGTGATCGGGCGCTCTACGTGCTCGCCGTGCGCCGGCTCCTGGAGGAGCTGCCGGGGCTGGAGCTCCTCCAGGACATGGTGTCCGACGTGGTCGTGGACGGGCGGCGGGCGGTGGGCGTGCGCACCCGGAGTGGTGCTGAAGTGGAAGCGCGGGCGGTGGTGATCACGGCGGGGACGTTTCTGCGGGGGCGCATCCACGTGGGGGCCGACACGGGTGTGGGGGCCGGTCGCGCCGGGGAGGCACCGTCGGTGGAGTTGGCGGAGGGATTGGGGTCGCTGCTGGAGGTGGCGCGCTTCAAGACGGGCACGCCGCCTCGTGTGGACGGACGGACGGTACGGCTCGAGGAGCTGCAGCGGCAGGACGGTGACGAGACCCCCTTCCGGTTCGCGGCCTACGCCGCGGAGGCCGTGCCGGAGCAGCGACCGTGCTGGATCACGTGGGCAGGGGAGGACCTGAAGCGCGTGGTGCGGGAGAATCTCGGGAGGAGCGCGCTGTACGGGGGAAGTATCTCGGGGAAGGGACCGCGTTATTGCCCGTCCATCGAAGACAAGATCGTGAGGTTTCCGGACGCTCCGCGGCACCAGGTGATCCTGGAGCCGGAGGGCCTGCACACGACGGAGCTGTATGTGAACGGGCTGTCCACGTCCCTTCCCGCCGACGTGCAGATGGCGTTCCTGAGAACACTACCTGGGCTCGAGGACGTGCACATGACCAGGGTCGGGTACGCCATCGAGTACGACTACTTCCCTCCCCACCAGCTTCGGCACACCCTCGAGACGAGGGTCGTGGCAGGGCTCTTTCTTGCCGGGCAGGTGAACGGGACGACGGGCTACGAGGAAGCCGCGGGGCAGGGGGTGGTGGCGGGGATCAACGCGGCGCTGCAGGTGAAGGGGGAGGAGCCCTTCGTGCTGGAGCGGGACCAGGCCTACATCGGCGTGCTCGTCGACGACCTGGTGAGCCGGGGGGTGGACGAACCGTATCGGCTCTTCACGTCGAGGGCCGAGTTTCGCCTGCTGCTGCGACAGGACAACGCGCCGCGTAGGCTCGGTCCGCTGGCCCGGGATCGCGGCATGCTGACGGCGGACCAGGAGAGGGCCCTGACCCGCCGGCTTGCGGCGGAGGAGCGGGTACTGGTCTGGTTCAGGGAGACGTGGCTCCCCACGAGGGCCGTCGCCGGGCCGGCGGAGCCGTCGGATGCCACGCCGGAGCCGGGAAGCGCTCCAGCGGCGGAGCTCCTGCGGCGGCCGGGGGTGCGGGCGGAGGATCTGGTGAAGGCCGGGGGAGCGACGATGCCCGAGGTACCCGAGGACGTGCTGGCGGCGGTGGAGGTGGAGGTGAAGTACGAGGGGTACGTGATGCGGGAGAGGGAGCGGGCCATGCGCGTGCGCAAGCACGCTAACATAAAGCTGGCCAATGACTTACCGTATTTGGGCTTCGTCACGCTGTCCTTCGAGGCGCGGGAGAAGCTGCAGCGTATCCGCCCGGAGACCCTGGCGCAAGCGGGGAGGATACCGGGGGTATCGCCGGCGGATCTTCAGAACCTCATCCTGGAGGTGCGGAGGTGGCGGGCGCAGCTCTCGTCCGATGGGGCGACCGCTGCGGGAGGGTGACACACGCCGGGACGGGGCCGGCTGGTGTTCGGGGGGTGACGTGCGGTGGGGCCGCTCGGCTCGCGTCCGGGGCCGCGGCGCGATGGCTCAGATCAAGGCGCGGCCGCCGGTGTGTTTCACGTGAAACGCTACTTCTTCACGAAATCGATGTGCACCAGGGCCGGCTCGTTCGTCCCATCGAGGTTGAAGTCGAACTCCGTGTCGCCGTCCAGGACGAGGTGGTCGCCGTTGAAGGAGTAGGTGCCGGCGGTGGCAGGGCTGGAACCCGTGGGGTGAAGGGTCAGGGTCTGGCCGGATACCTCGAGCTTGCCGAACTCCGTGTTGGTCTGCCCGGAGTAGATGAGGATGGCGGTGTACTGCCCCGACGGCTGTACGTTGAGGGTGAACGTCGCCCCCAGCGCGACCAGATCCAGCGAAGTCTGAGGATCGGCTTGGGACGTCAGGATCAGCGTGTCCGCTGCCCAGTCCCCCACGAAGGGGGCCACGGCCGGATCCGCGCTGACGCTCTGGTTCGAGCAAGCGGCGGCAAAGGCCACGGAGGCCGCGGCCAGAAGGAGCACCGCCCCCGGCACCAGGCGTCGTGACCGACGCAGCTGCGTCGCTCCACTCATTGACGGCTCCTCTGTCGTTGGATCCTCGGCGGACGACCTCGCCGGCTATGGCCCCGTCCCCTCTGAAGGCGGAAACTCCCGTCTGGAGGTGCGCGCGTCAAGGCGACGATGCCGCAGCGTCGGCTTTACCTTGCGCAGGGGCCTCCATATATTCGTCGCCCCCGATTCCGAGCGGTCCCTCCGGGCGGTCGAGGCAGAGAAATAACATGTCGCGGGTCATCGCCATCGCGAACCAGAAGGGCGGAGTCGGAAAGACGACCACCGCCATCAATCTGGGCGCCTCCCTTGCCGTCGCCGAGAAGAAGACGCTGGTGGTGGACATCGACCCCCAGGGGAACGCCACGAGCGGTCTGGGTCTCGAGCGTCGTGACACGCTTCCCACCGTATACGACGTTCTCATCGGTGAGCGGCCGGCCCAGGAAGCCGTCGCCAGCGCCGTCCACTTTCCCACCCTGGATCTCATCCCGTCCACCCGCGACCTGGTCGGCGCGGAGATCGAGCTGGTGGAGGCCCAGAATCGGGAGACCATCCTGCGCAGGGCGATCAAGGAGGTGCGAGAGCGATACGACTACGTCCTGGTGGACTGTCCCCCGTCGCTGGGGCTCCTCACGCTCAACACCCTCACCGCGGCGGACTCCGTCCTCATCCCCATACAGTGTGAATACTACGCTCTGGAGGGGTTGAGCCAGCTCCTCAACACGATCCGCCTGGTGCAGAAGGGACTGAACCCCTCGCTGGACATCGAGGGCGTGCTCCTCACGATGTACGACCGTCGCCTCAACCTCTCCCGCCAGGTGGCGGCCGAGGCCCGGGAGTACTTCGGGGCGAAGGTCTACCGCACCGCGATCCCCCGGAACGTGCGCCTTGCGGAGGCACCGAGCTTCGGCAAGCCCATCGTCCTCTATGATGTGCTGTCCCAGGGCGCGCAGGCGTATCTCCAACTGGCGAAAGAAGTTCTGGCACGCCTCCCGGCCGGTGAGAGCTCCCGGAGGGGTCCCGGCCGATGAAACGCGATCGCTTGGGGAAAGGCCTCGGTGCGCTTCTCGGGGAGTACCTGGGTCCCCAGACGGCGGAGGCGGAAATCCGTCGGGTGAAGGTCTCCGACATCCGGCCCAACCCGCTCCAGCCGCGACGGAGCTTCACCGACGCGGAGCTGGAAGAGCTCGCGGCGTCCATCAAGGAGAACGGCCTCCTACAGCCCCTGGTGGTGCGCCCCGCGCCGGCGGGAGGGGAGGGGTTCGAGCTCGTGGTGGGAGAGCGCCGGTTCCGCGCGGTCTCCCGGCTGGGCTGGGAAGACGTGGCCGTTGTCGTGCGGGACGCGTCGGACGAGACGCTCCTGGTCCTGGCCCTGGTGGAGAACCTCCAGCGCGAAGCCCTGAATCCCCTCGAGGAAGCCGAGGGATATCAAACGCTGGGCGAGCGCTTCTCCCTGACCCAGGCCGATATTGCACGGGCCGTGGGCAAGGACCGCTCGACCGTGGCCAACTTCTTGCGGCTTCTCAAGCTGCCGCCGTCGGTGCGGAAGCTCGTGGAGAGCGGCAGCCTCACCAGCGGACACGCGCGGGCGCTCCTCTCCGTGGCGGACCCCGTCCGGGCCGCCGAGCTGGCGCGGAGCGCGGTGCGGGAGGGGTGGTCCGTTCGGGAGATGGAGCGGCGCACCGCAGAGGGCACGTCCGCCAGGAAGCGGAAGGCGGCGAAGACGCGAGCGGTCGATCCCGTGGTGGCGGCGCTCGAGGAGGCCCTCCAGGAGGCCCTCTCCACGAGGGTGAGCATACGGAGGGGGCGTAAGGGGAAGGGCGTGATCGAGATCACCTATCACGGACCGGAGGACTTCGAGCGCGTGTTCGAGCTGGTGGCGAGGCGAGAGGCCTCGGAGGTGGTGGGGTGAGCGATCCCCGCGGGAAGAGCCGCTTCCTGACCATCATGCTCGTGCCCGAGGACGGGCGTGAGGCGCGCACGTTCCGCCTCTCGTACAGGCTTCTGCGCACCCTGACCGGGCTGGCCGCCTTGGTGGCCCTGGGCCTCACGCTGGTGGCCGGGAGCTGGTGGTACCTGGCCGCTCGAGCGTCACGGGTGACGGAGCTCCAACATCAGGTGCAGACCCTGCAGGCGGAGGGGACGCGCATCCAGGAGCTCAGTCGCCAGCTGAACGGCATGGAGCAGGAATATGCCAGGATTCGGGGTTTGTTCGGGGCTACCCCCTCGGACGTTCCTTCGGACGTGTGGCTCCCTCCCGCCGACGGCACCGGAAGAACCCGCGCCACCGACACCCGGAACCTCGCGAAGGCCTCGGCTCCGAGCAGCTGGCCCCTCACGGAGCGCGGCTTCGTCACCCAGGGGCTGGAAACCGGCACAAAGGGTGACCACCCGGGCCTGGACATCGCGGTGCCCACCGACTCCTACGTCCGGGCTGCCGGCGCCGGGACCGTGGTGGACGTGGGAGAGGATCCGGTATATGGTCGCTTCGTCGTCATCGATCACGGGGATGGCTACACGTCGCTCTATGGGCACGCGTCCCTCACGTTGGTAACCCCCGGCGAACAGGTACGGCAGGACGAGGTCATCGCCATGTCGGGCTCCACGGGCCGGTCGACGGCCCCGCACCTGCACTTCGAGATTCTCAAGGACGGGAAGCCCGTGGACCCGCTGACGCTGGTTCACCAACCGTAGACAGAGAAGACACATCGCCGCGCCGGTGCACATCCGGCCTACATGCACCGTGGCCGCATTGGACAAACGACGCTTCTTGGAGGTGGTAGGCGAGATGGCGCGTGAGCGGGCAGGAAACGGATCCCCCCCGGAGTCGGTGATCTCCATCATCGGCCCGGGCATGAAGGTCGTGGGTGACTGCCAGACCGACGGCACGATCCGCATCGAGGGCGCGGTCTCGGGCTCCATTCAGGCCGGGAAGGCAGTCGTGGTGGGACGGGAGGCCACCGTGGAGGGCGACATCACCACTCAGGACGCCGTCATCGCAGGAGCCGTCCACGGTACCCTGGTGGCGGCATCCCGTCTGGAGCTCCAGGCCACGAGTCGCATCGAGGGCGACGTGCGCGCACGGCGGATGCACCTGGAGGAGGGGGCGATCCTGAACGGGACCGTCCAGATGGGGGAGTTCCATGCGGAGACCGAGGTGCCCTCCCCGCAGCCCGCCGAAGCCCCGGCATCCTGACGACCATCCCCGGCTCGCAGGACCGCGGTGGAGCCCGGGCGCCCTGTGCCGGAACGGTCCGGGGAGACGCGTGATGTGCGAAGCGGGGGCTTTTCCTCATCTCTCGGGCACCGTGTGACGGCCGGCGTCCTTTCCATGCAAGTCATTGTGGGTCATGATTTTATGAGCACTCATGGGGGCGGATGCAGCAAGGTAGGGGCAGTCGGCGCCGGGTTTGTCCACACCTTTGTCCACGCTCCCCCGAACCCACGCCGCAGAGCCCTCCGATGAAATTAGAATCCCTACTCCAATATCTGGACGCTTATCTGGGCATCCCCGCGCACCCCGACTATCCCACGGCACTGAACGGCCTCCAGGTGGGCGGTCCCGACGAGGTTTCCCGGGTGGTGGCGGCGGTGGACGCATCCGAGGCCTCGATCCTCGCGGCGGTGGAGCGCGGAGCGGACCTGCTCCTGGTCCACCATGGGCTCTTCTGGGATGGCCTCCAACCCGTGACGGGGAGGCACCTCCGGCGGCTGCGTCCCCTCCTCGAGCACGGTATCGCGGTGTACAGCGCGCACCTGCCCCTGGACAGCCACGCCGAGGTGGGGAACTGCGCCCTCCTCGGTCGCGCCCTGGGGCTGGACCCGCGGGGGCGCTTCGCCGCGCACGGGGGCGTGGAGATCGGGTGGTGGGGCGAGCTCCCGACCCCCCTGGACGCTTCCGGGCTCGCCCGTCGCCTCACGGATGTTCTCGACGGCGCCCGGGTCCACGTGATCCCGGGAGGTCCCGCGGAGATCGGTCGGGTGGGGGTGGTGACCGGCGGCGGCGCCTCGTTCACCGGCGAGGCCGCGGCCCTGGGCCTCGATGCCCTCGTCACCGGTGAGGGATCCCACCACACGCACTTCGATGCCATGGAGCTGGGGGTGCACGTGCTCATGGGCGGCCATTACGCCACCGAGACCTTCGGCGTCCGCGCCCTCGCGGCGCACCTGGCCGACCGCTTCGGGCTGGAGTGGGATTTCGTGGACCAGCCCACGGGCCTGTAGGCAGCGTCGCGACGAACGCGGCGGGCCCCGCGAGGGACCCGCCGCGCCGACGTTGCGTCCGTCCGACCGCCTCCGGCCCACCGGAAGCCGCCGGCGACGGGGCCGCGCGGACCGCGACCCCGTCCTTCCCCGCTCCTACTGCCGGGTCATCATGGCGTCGCGCGCAGCCTTGAACTGCTGGCCCTCGTTCCAGTTCGGCCATGTGGGGGTCTGGGCGATGTCCCAGGCGATGCGGGCGATGAGGAGTCCCTGCTGCACCGCTCCGTCGAAGACGAAGTCGTCGGAGAACTCGTCACTGGGCGCGTGGTACCGGTGCGCGGTGAAGTCCTCCTGGATTGCCTTGCCCCACCCCTCGGGCCGCCCCCGGTAGCTGAGGCCGTGCACCACATAGAGCGCCGGCACGCCGGCCTTGGCGAAGGGAAAGTGGTCGCTGCGGAAGAAGTAGCCCTTCTCCGGCGCCTGGTCGGGTACGATGCGCAGGTCCATCTGCGCCGCCCGGCGGCGGCCGAACTCGCCCAGGCCGTTCCGCTCCTCGCCGAAGATGGTCACGTCGTCCGTCTCACCCCACAGATTGGCCCCGTCCATGTTGATCTCACCCGCGGTCTTCGCCAACGGGAAGAGGGGTGACTGGCAATACCACTGCGATCCCAGCAGACCCTGCTCCTCCGCTGCCGTGGCGATGAAGAGAAGCGAGCGGGCGGGCCTCTCGGGGAGCGCCGCGAAGCCTGCCGCGATCTCCACGAGCATGGCCGTGCCCGAGGCGTTGTCGGAGGCACCGTTGTAGATGCTGTCCCCGTCCACCGGCCGGCCGATGCCGAAGTGGTCGTAGTGCGAGGTCAGCGTCACCACCTCGTCGGGTCGCGACGAGCCCTTCAGGAGGCCCACCACGTTGCGGGTCTGCACCTCGCGCACCCTCGCTTTGAGCGCGCCACTGGCTACGACCCCCGTCGGGATCGCAACGAAGCCGCGTTTCTCTGCGACGGCCTTCAGCGAATCGAAGTCCAGGCCTCCGAGCGCCAGCAGCCTGACCGCGGCGTCTCTGGAGACCCACCCCATCATGCGGGCAGGCGTCGGCCCGTTGGCGTCCGGCGGCAGCGAGAACCGCTCACCCGACCAACCGCCGCGCACGACGCTCCACGGGTATCCGGCGGGAGCCGTCTCGTGCACGATGAGGGCACCCAGGGCGCCCTGGCGCGTGGCCTCCTCGTACTTGTACGTCCACCGGCCGTAGTACGTCATCGCCGGACCACCGAACAGCTCGGGCTGGTCCGGGGGGGCGGGCGGGTCGTTCACCAGCATGAGGACGAACTTCCCCTTCACGTCCACCCCCGCGAAGTCGTTCCACTGCTCCTCCGGTGCGTCGATGCCGTAGCCGACGAACACGACCTCGGCGGAGCCTCCGGCGGCCGCGGCTCGAGGGTCGCCGGCGTTCAGGACGTAGTCGTCGAGGTACGTCGCGGTGAACGCACCGTCCTTGCCCTTGAACGAGAGGCTCACCGACGAGGGATCCGTCGTGTATCCGACCATCGGCACCGGCTGGAAGTACGACCCGTCGACGGGCTCGAGCCCGACCTCCTCGAAGCGGTCGGCCAGGTACTGCGAGGCCATGTCACCGCCCTTCTGACCCGAGCCCCGGCCCAGGTACGCGTCGGACGACAGCACCTTCATCCATTCGCGAATGGAGTCCCCCGAAAGGACGACCGCCGGCCCGCTGGAGGCCTGCTCGCGACCTCCGCACGCGGCCAGGGAGACACATAGAGCCATCAGCGCAAGACGCTTCACGGTTTCCTCCTGGATGGTTGCCCGCGAACCTCTGCCGAAAAGGGTACGCGCGACGCGCTGACCACGAAAGTACGACGAAAGTAATTGTACCGAGAGACGGCTCCGCAGCGAGCCACCGGCGTGGAGATCGGGTCCGGCAGCCCGACGGCGCACCAGCGAGAGGCGCCGATCCCGCGTGCCCGTCACGGGTTCCGGCTAGAAGAGGCCGTCCAGGTATAGATTCAGCTTGTACTTCCTTCCACCCCGCACCGCGTGCGACACGTCCACGCGGAACAGGCCGTCCAGGAAGGATGCCCCGATGCCCACCGACACCTTCGGATCGGCCAGGCTGAAGGCCCTTCCGGGTCCCACCCAACCGACGTCCGAGAAGACGCCGATGCGCACTGCGGGCGGGCCCGCGGCCAACGCGACCCTGCCCCTCCAGAAGGACGCTCCGTGCAACTCGTTCGCATCGAATCCGCGCAACGTGGCGGATCCTCCCAGGAAAAAGTCGCGCTGGATCGGCTCATCCCCCCAGAGCGCCCCCGCGCCGGCCTCCAACGCTCCGGCGAGGCCGAAGAAGAGCGGATGCGTCGCCGACAGCGACAGCGCGGCACGCTGGTACGTCGCATCCCCCATGGCCGCCTCGCCGATGAGTCGGGCGGTGACGATGAGCTTGGACGGGTCGATGCCGGAGAACCACGACAGCGTGCCCCGGACTCCCGTGAGGGAGAGGGGCCGAGCGGGGAGCACGGCGTCCACGGTGTCGTGGCGCAGGGCCTTCAGGAGGAAGAACGTGGTCTCGCGCGACACCGGGCGTTGAAGCTCGTGGAACGCCGTGGCTTCCCACCGCACCTGCCTGCCCAGGCTGAGATATCCGAGAGAGGCGCCGGTAGCCCGGTAGTACTGCTGGCGGTCGGTCCCCAACACGAGGTTGCCCAACGAGCTGGTGATGGAGAATGGAGTTCCCCAGTCCCCCATGGCGTCGAGGCGGTGATATCCGGCCAGCCGCCACTGGTGGTTGTCGGTGCCGTGCCGGAGCGTGGCGGTGACGTCGGGGTCCTGCTCGGCCGTGCCCATGCGCGCCTCGACGTCGAGAGAGGTCAGGGGTGTGAACGGCACCGTCACCGCGCCGCCCACGCTCAGGCCCTCCACCCTGTTGTACCTGATCAACCCCCGCTGGAGGCCCCAGGCGAACGTCGGGCGGAACCGGTGGTAGGTGGGCAGGAGCGCCTGCAGCTGGCCTTTCAGCTGGTTGAGCTCGGCGTCGGTGAAGGCCGTGGGCGCTCGTGCGCCGAAGGACGAGGAGAGCGACGGGGAGTGGAGGAGCTTCTGCGGCGGCGGCACCACCACCGTGACGGGGTGCCGCTCGCCCCGGGAGTCCCTGACCGTGTCCTGTTGACGCGCCCAGCCCGGCGGCAAGGGGCCGTTGACATGGATCTGCGTGGCCGTGTCGTTCACAGCATAATCGCTGACGGTCCACTCCGCCGTGAGGGGCATGCGCAGGACCCGCCCCATGCGCACCTCGCCCTGCAGGGCGAAGCGCCTGGGAAGCCAGTACTCGAGGTCCTGCAGGCTGTACTCCACGGTGATGTACGAGATGTCGGCCTGCACGGGCTTCAGGATGCCCGGCACGTCCCTGGCGTCCTTGGGCTCGTCCAGGCTCAGGTCGAAGGCACGCGCCGGCTTGTACGTGGCGCGTACCAGAGAAGCGGTGCGGGCGTCGAACCAGAGGGAGCCGGCCACCAGGTGGAAGTCGGCCCGCCGGGGCTCGACCTTGACCTCGTAGAGCACCACGGCCGGCTCGTTGCCGGGAAGGCTGATGCGCAGGGTGTCGCCCGAGGCGTACCGATACGCGGCGCCGGCGCTGTCGGAGAGGGGGTTCAGCGCCCAGTCCCCGCCGAAGTCGAGACGCTCACCGGAGGGATCGAACGCGAAGTCCGGGATGCTGGGGTCCCTCAGCAGCTCCCGGGTCAGCTCTCGCTGCATGTCCGAGGAGGACTTGGCCCCGGCCTGGCCCACGGTGACCCGGGCGGTCACCTGGTTCCGTGCAGTGTCCCCGGCCGCCTTGCGGCCGGTGTCCCCGTTGCCCGTGACGACGTAGGCGCGAACGGCCGCGTCGTTCCGCCGTGTGTCCGCCCCGATGATGGGGATGGCCTGGCGGGCGCCGAGCCACTGGATGGCGCGGTCGCCATCGGCGCTCCAGCGGATCCGTGCCACGCGCTCCTGCTCGAAGAGGCCTCGCTCCCGGCGGAAGCGGAACGCCGTCAGGCCCACGTACAAATGCTCCCGAAGCGTTCCCTCGTAGCTCTGGATCCCCTGGATGTCGCGGTCGCGCGCGGCGCGAGCCCGCGCGACGAGCGCACGGACCGCGGGGTCGGCGAAGGTGTCGGTGGGAGCGGAGACGGGGCGCCGTTGCGCAAGGAGGGGGAGCGCACCGAGGAGGAGCGGAAGAAGCGTCCCGAGAGCCGCCGTGAGACCGGCGCCGCGGCGACCGCGCCGCCGGGAGCCCGAAGCGCAGCGGGCACGCTTCATGGCAGCGCTCGCGCTCCGTTGCCCGCGCGGAAACGGCGACATACCATGCTCTGAGCCTCCATTCCAAGATGCGCTCTCGTGGACCGTGACACATGGACGTGCGCATGCGCGCGCTGCCGCTCCGCCGCTCTCGCCGCTGAGCGGGCACGTGCGACTGCCCACGAGTAAGGAGTCCTGATGATTCGCAGGGTCGTCCCGGCCCTCGGGGCCGTGCTCCTCGCCGTCGTCGCCGCATCCGCCCAGACGGTGCCTACGCCCCTCCAGGCGTTCGGCTTCGATATCGGCCAGGACCGGAAGCTCGCCGACTGGACCCAACTCACGTCGTACTACGAAGAAGTCGCCGAAACGAGTCGGCGCGTGCGCATCGACACCCTGGGCGAGAGCACCAAGGGCCGGCCCTTCGTGATGCTGACCATCACGAGCGCGGCCAACCAGGCCCGGCTGGCGGAGCTCCACGACATCCAGATGAAGCTCGCGGACCCGCGGAAGATCTCCGGCGACGCGGAGCTTCAGCATCTCCTGGACCAGGGCAAGACGGTGGTGCTCATCACCCACTCGATCCACGCGACGGAGGTGGGGGGCGCCCAGATGGCCGCGCGTCTCGTGTGGCGGTTGGCCACGTCCGACGATCCCGAGATCAAGGAGATCCTGGACAACGTCATCCTCCTCGACATCCCCTCGCTCAACCCCGACGGCCTCCAGTGGGTGGTGGACTGGTACAAGCAGGGACTGGGGACACCCTGGGAGGGAGGCCCCCTGCCCTGGCTCTATCAGTTCTACACCGGACACGACAACAACCGCGACTGGTATGCGTTCACCCAGGACGAGACCGTGCTCACGGTGACCAAGGCTCAGAACGCGTGGCACCCCCAGATCGTCCACGACATCCACCAGATGGGTGCGACGCAGGCACGCATCTTCTTTCCTCCCTACATCGATCCCTGGGAGCCCAACGTCGACCCCGCCATCACCACCGCGGTGAACCAGCTCGGTACCTGGATGGCCGCCGATCTGGAGGCCGAAGGCAAGAGGGGCGCGGTGGTGGCGGGCGTGTACGACGCCTTCACGCCGGCCCGCGCCTACCAGCACTACCATGCCGGCGCGCGCATCCTCAGCGAGACGGCGTCGGTGCGCATCGCCACCCCCGTCGACATCAGCCCCGACCAGCTCCGTCCCGGGCGCGGCTACGACGCCTCGACGTCGTCGTGGAACTTCCCCGACCCGTGGCCGGGCGGCCACTGGACGCTGAAGGACATCGTGGACTACCAGGAGGCTGGCGCCCTGGCGCTGCTGAGCAACGCGGCCCGGAACCGGCGTTACTGGCTCAAGAACTTCTACGAGATCGGCAAGCGTGCCGTGGACAAGTGGGATCGGTGGCCGGAGGCGTGGGTGATCCCGGCCGACCAGACGAACCAGACGGGCGTACGGTACGTCCTCCGGATCCTGACCATGGCCGACGTGGAGGTGCACAAGGCCGAGGCGGCATTCTCCGCGGACGGCATCCGGTTCCCGGCGGGGAGCTGGGTGGTGCCCATGCATCAGCCCTACGCTTCGTTTGCCCAGGCGATGCTCGAGGTGCAGCACTACCCCGATCTTCGTGCCTACCCCGGAGGGCCGCCGCTGCGCCCCTACGACGTCACCGCCCAGACGCTACCCTACCTCATGGACGTCGATGCGGTGGCCTTGGACCAGCCGGTGGGCGTCGCGCTATCCGCTCCCATTTCCGTGCCGCGCTTCGCATTCACCTTGCCGGCGCACCTCCGCGGTCCCGATGCGCCGCGCGTGGCCATCTACAAGTCGTGGCAGGAGCCCATGGACGAAGGCTGGACCCGGTGGGTCTTCGACGAGTACCGGTTGAAGTACGACACCCTCCACGATGCCGACATCCGGAGGGGGGGGCTGGCGAGCCGGTACGACGTCATCGTGTTGCAGAACCAGCGGGCGCAGTCCATCCGGAACGGCTTCCGCGCCAATCAGGTACCTCCTCGGTACGCCGGAGGGCTGGGCGACCAGGGCGTCGCCGCCCTCAGGGAATTCGTCCAGGCGGGAGGGCGCATCGTGGCGGTGGAACAGGCAGTCGATTTCGTCACCGATCTCTTCGGGCTCCAGGTGTCCAACGCGGTGGATGGCCTGCCGAGCCAGGATTTCTACATTCCGGGTTCGATATTGCGGCTCCGGGTGGATACCGCCACCGACGTCGGTGAGGGGGCGGAAGCCGAGAGCGTCGCGTGGTTTTCCGGAAACAGCCAGGCATTCAACGTGAACGACGATCGCGTCAAAGTCCTCGCCCGATACGGATCGGGAGACCCCCTGCTCTCCGGATGGGAGCTGGGCGGGTCACACGTCGCCGGGCAGCCGGCGATCCTGGAAGCGAGCCTGGGAAGGGGCTCGGTGGTGCTGTTCGGGTTCCAGCCCAACTACCGCGGCCAGTCCGTGGCCACCTGGCCGCTCCTCTTCAACGCGCTCCGCCGATGAGCCCCGCGGACGGTAGTGCGGGCACCTGCCCGTCGTGCGGGAAGCCGGCCAGCGGCAACTTCTGCCAGCACTGCGGCGCGTCGCTGGGGGGACGTTTCTGCAACCAGTGCGGCGCCGAGCTGCACAGCGGCGCGAAGTTCTGCAACCAGTGCGGCGCGTCCGTGGGCGCGGATGCAGGCGCCGCCGGCGCGTCCGTCACTCGCGGCACCGGTGCCGGGAGCGTCCTGGCGGAGCATCGCGCGGCGGCGGCGGCGACGCTGGGGGGCGCCAACCTGCCCTGGTGGATCGCCGGCGCGGCGCTCTTCGGCCTGATCCTCGTCATCGGATGGTCGGTGGTTCATTCCCAGAACCCGACGGCGCAGCGACCCGGCGAGGCGGCGCCGGCGGCAGGTGCCGCCGGAAACGCCGCCATGGGCGCCTCGACCATCGACCTGTCGAAGATGTCGCCTCAGGAAGCGGCGGACCGGCTCTTCAACCACGTCATGACCGACCTGGCCAACGGGGACACGACGGACGCCCTGAACTTCCAGCCCATGGCCGTGCAGGCGTACCAGGTGGCCGAGCCACTGGACCTCGATGAGCTCTTCCACTTGTCCCTCCTGGAGGGCCTCCGCGATCCCGAGACCGCCCTGGGGACGGCGAAGCGGATCCTGAAGACCGATCCGGACCATCTCCTCGGCCTGGGCGCGGCGGCGCAGTGGTCCCTCGCCCTGGGCGACACCGCCGCGGCGCTGGGCTATTACAAGCACTTCCTGAAGGTGTACGACGCGCAGGTGGCCAAGAAGCTCCCCGAGTACGAAGCCCACAAGGAGTACCTCGCGGAGGTGAAGCCCGAGGCGCAGGCGTTCGTGGCCACCCACTGACGGGAGCCGGCCGGGGGTTGGCACGGACGGCCCCCTGGCCGTACGACCAGCCCATGCCCATGCGCGTCTTCCTCACGGGTGGATCCGGCCTGCTGGGCTCCCATCTGGCTGCGCACCTGCGAGAGGCCGGCCACGACGTCGTGGCGTTGAGGCGTGGGGGATCCGACGCCCACTTCCTCGAAGGTCTGGGGTGCCGTCTGGCGGCCGGCGACGTGCGGGACGAGGCGGCGGTGCTGGCGCCCCTCATGGACGGCTGCACGCACGTCGTCCACGCAGCGGCGCTGGTGTACCGTGGCGGCTCCTGGCCGGAGGTCCGCGCGGTGAACGTGGAGGGTACGCGCCACGTGCTGGAGGCAGCGGCGGTCGCGGGGGTGAGCCACGCGGTGCACGTGTCGTCGGTCACGGTGTACGGGAGTGTTGCCGGTCCAGTGGACGAGTCCTCGCCGGTAGACTCGGACATCCCTCCATCGGACTTCTATGCCCGCTCGAAGCGCGAGGCCGAGCGGGTAGCCCGCACCGTGGAGAGAACCAGGAGCCTGCCCGTCACGGTGGTCCGCCCGTCGGCGGTCTACGGCGAGCGGGACCGCCTGTTCGCGGTGCGTGTGGCGCGTAGCATGCGCTACGGCGTGGCGTGGACGCTGGGATCGGGCCGGAATACGGTGCCCGCGGTGTACGCCGGCAACGTCGCGGTGGCCGTCCGCCTGGTTCTGGAGGCGAAACGGGGGCGAACGACGTACGATGTGGGCTTCGACCATCCCCTTACCCAGCGGGAGCTCGTCGAGGGCATCGCCCGGGGGATGGGGCGGGCGCCCCTGCTGGTACGGATACCCGCGCCGCTGGTGCGGGTCGGTGCGGGGGTGTTGGGGGCCCTCGGCGTCTCGGCGCCGGGGATGGAGCATCTTCCTTTGGGACGGGTGGTGCGCCTGGCCATGGGGGAGAACCCTTTTCGATCCCGGCGCATCCGGGACGAGCTCGGCTGGGATCCTCCCCACCGGCACGAGGACGCGCTGGTACACACCGGCCGGTGGCTCAGGGAGAGCGGCGTTTTGTGACGAATGGACACTGAAGCGAAGAACGGGGGAGCGAGATGAGCCGACGAAGCGCGTTGAGCCACGAGCGGGCGCGTCCGTATTCGTACGAGCGCGAGACGGAGGACGAGCGTCTGCTGGCGAGCGTCGAGGAGCTGGAGACCATCGGCCGCGACGCCTGGCGGATCTTCCGCATCATGGGCGAGTTCGTCGAGGGCTTCGAGGAGATGACCAAGGTGGGCAGGGCCGTCTCCATCTTCGGCTCGGCCCGGGTCAAGCCCGACGACCCCATGTACGATGCGTGCGTGACGACGACGCGCCTTCTCGGGGAGGCGGGCTTCGCCATCATCACGGGCGGTGGTCCCGGCATCATGGAAGCGGCGAACAAGGGGGCGCGCGAAGCCGGTGCGAAGTCGGTGGGTTGCAACATCGAGCTTCCGTTCGAGCAGGCGGGTAACCAGTTCGTCGACGTCTCCATCGACTTCCGGTACTTCTTCATCCGCAAGACCATGTTCGTGAAGTACGCCCAGGCCTTCGTGATCTTCCCGGGCGGGTTCGGCACCATGGACGAGCTCTTCGAGTCCCTCACGCTCATCCAGACCGGAAAGGTGCGGCACTTTCCCGTGGTGCTCATGGGGACCCACTACTGGGGAGGCCTCGTGGACTGGATCCGGGCCCGCATGGTCGAGGAAGGCAAGATCGCCCCGGAGGACCTGGACATCATCTACCTGACGGATGATCCCCACGAGGCCCGCAACCACATCCTCGGACGCCTGCGCCGCAGACGGGAGATCCTGGAAGGGAGCATGCCCAGCGACTGGGGCCCCGAGCTTTGATCTCATCCACGCTCCCGCTGGCGGCCCTCATCGCGGTGGTGACGGCCCTGGCGTTCTGGCTGGACCGGCACGTCTCCTTCTTCTCGAAGATCGGGGCGTCCATCCTCACGCTGGCCTTCGGGGCGATCCTGTCCAACACGGGCATCGTGCCGGGCAAGTCGCCGGTCTACGACACCATCTCCGGGCCGGTGACCAGCCTGGCCATCGCCTGGCTCCTGCTGTCGGTGGACCTGCGGGCGTTGAAGCAGGTGGGGCCCCGGATGCTCGCGGCGTTCGGCCTCGCGTGCGTCGGGACGATCCTGGGGGCCTTCCTGGGCGCTCTCGCCTTCTCCCACGAGCTGGGCGTGAACACGTGGAAGATGGCGGGCGTGTTCACCGGCACGTACACCGGCGGCTCCCTGAACTTCGTCGCCGTGGGCAAGGGCGTGGGGCTGCCCGACTCCGTGTGGGCGGGCACCACCGCCGCCGACGCACTCACCGGGGGCATATGGATGGCGGCCAACCTCATCCTGCCCCTGTGGCTGGTGCGCTTCTACCCCCCGGTGCCGAAGGAAGCCCTGGAGCTGGGGGAGGGGGAGGCCGACAACGGTGGTAAGTCCCATCCGTTCTTCGACCCGGCAGCGGTCTCGGCCCTGGATCTCGGGGTTCTGCTGGCGGTGGGGCTGAGCCTCCTGGTGGCCGCGGACCTCACGGCGCGGCTCGTCCCCCAGGTGCCCTCCGTCCTGTGGCTCACCACCTACGCCCTCATCGTCGGCCACACACCCCTCTTCCGGAAGGCCGAGGGCGCCCTCCAGCTCGGCACCCTGCTGCTCCACCTCTTCTTCGTGGTCATCGGCATCTGGTCCCAGGTGGGACAGATCATCGCGGTGGGGGTGGTGGTGTTCTACTACACGGCCACCGTCATCGGCTCGCACGGCCTGGTCCTCTACGGCGTGGGGCGCCTCCTGGGGCTGGACCTCGGTACGCTCTCCGTGGCTTCCCAGGCCGCCGTCGGGGGACCGTCCACGGCCCTGGCGGTGGCCGTGGGCCGGGATTGGCCCGGGCTGGTGCTCCCCGGGATCATCGTCGGATTGGTCGGGTACGCCGTCGGGAACTACCTCGGCTTCGGGGTCGCCTACCTTGTACACGGCTTCGGAATCGGGCTATGATTTCAGGCTCCCCCGGGGGCGAAGCGCTTGTGGGACGGGCACTTCGCGCACCGCGGGGGACCTTTTCGTCTGATCGTGCCCTGCCCGGCCACGCGCGTTGTCGCGTCGGGGCCGCAAGGGGTCGGAGGATAGAGGCGTGAGCAACAGCGCCACGGAGACTCCCCGCGGCTACGCCCCCGAGGGGAAGGACACCGGGGTCGTAAGGCCGAAGGGCACCTCCCGCATCCGGGCGCACGCCGGCCTGGACACCATCGACATCCGCTCGCGCAAGCCGGCGTGGCTGAAGGTCCGCTCGCCGGGCGGGCACAACTATCTGCGTCTCAAGCAGATGATGCGCACCGGCGCGCTGCACACCGTGTGCGAGGAGGCCGGCTGCCCCAACATCGGCGAATGCTGGGAGGCGGGCACCGCCACGTTCATGATCCTGGGTGACGTGTGCACCCGGGCATGCAAGTACTGCGGCGTGGCCCACGGGATGCCCACGGAGCTGGACGCCGACGAGCCCCGCCGCGTGGCCGCCAGCGTGGCCGATCTCGACCTGGAGCACGTGGTCATCACCAGCGTGAACCGCGACGAGCTTCCGGACGGCGGCGCCGGCATCTACGCCGAGACCATCCGCCGGATCCACGACGCCGTCCCCGGTTGCTCGGTGGAGGTCCTCATTCCGGATTTCAAGGGCGACGAGGACGCTTTGAGGACGGTGGTGGAGGCGAAGCCCGAGATCCTCGGGCACAACCTGGAGACGGTGGAGCGGCTGCACCCCGACGTCCGTCCGGGAGGCCGGTACTGGCGCTCGATCTCGTTCCTGGGGGCGGTGAAGCGCATGGACCCGGGGATGCTCACCAAGACCGGCATCATCCTGGGGATGGGGGAGGAAGATCCGGAGATCCGGCAGGCCATGGCCGACCTGCGGGAGGCCGCCGTGGACATCCTGACGCTGGGCCAGTACCTGCGTCCCTCTCCCATGCACATCCCCGTGGCCCGCTGGGTCGCGCCGGCGGAGTTCGCCGAGTGGAAGCGCGTGGGCGAGGCCGAGCTCGGCTTCAGGCACATCGAGGCGGGACCCCTGGTACGCTCCAGCTACCACGCCAGGGAGCAGGCCCGGGAGGTGGAGGCTGGCGGGCCCGGAGCCATCACCCGGGTCATGGAGGCGGACGTCCCCGCTCCGGCGGAGGTCCGCCTGGACCTGGTTCAGCTCGAGCTGGGGAGGCCGGGGGGGAAGGCCCCCGGAGACCCGGGAGCCCGCTGATGGCCGGAACCAAGACCCGCAGAGCCAAGGCGCCGAAGGAGAGCCCCTTCGACATGCACGGCATAGCGCCGGAGCTGGCGCTGGACCTCCTGCGCGAGATGCTCCGGTACAGGCGCTTCGAGGAGAAGGCCGAGGAGGCGTACGCCATCGGCAAGATCGGCGGCTTCTGCCACCTGCACATCGGTCAGGAGGGCGTGGCGGCCGGGGCCATCAAGGCGCTGCGCGAAAGCGACTACGTCATCACGGCGTACCGGGACCACACCGAAGCCATCGCCAAGGGCGTCGCTCCCACGGCCGTGATGGCGGAGCTGTTCGGGCGCACCGGCGGGACCTCCGGCGGCAAGGGCGGCTCGATGCACATGTTCGCGCGGTCCGTGCGCTTCATGGGCGGCCACGGCATCGTCAGCGGGCAGGTCCCGCTGGCCACGGGCATCGCCTTCCGGATCAAGTACAAGAGCGAGGACGACATCGTCGCATGCTTCATGGGCGACGCCGCGGTGAACCAGGGCGGCTTCCACGAGGCCCTCAACATGGCGGCGATCTGGGAGCTGCCCGTGATCTTCGTCGTGGAGAACAACCACTACGGGATGGGCACGGCCTTCCGGCGCGTGTCCCTCACCGACATGGTGGAGCGCTCCTCGCCGTACGCGATTCCGGCCAGCAAGGTGAACGGCCAGGACGTCCTGGCGACGTACGCGCACTTTCGGGACCTGGCTGCCGAGGTGCGGAACGGGGGAGGCCCCCGCTTCGTGGACGTGGAGACGTACCGCTTCCGCGGCCACTCCATGTCCGATCCCGTCTCGGGGACGTATCGGCCCAAGGAGGAGGTGGAGCAGCACACCCACTTCGACGATCCCATCGCCATCCTCAGGGACCACCTCTTCGAGGCCGGAAGCCTGGATCAGGACGGCCTGGAGGCGATGGACGCCGAGGCCAGAGAGGAGGCCCAGGAGGCCTTCGAGTTCGCCGACGCGTCGCCGGTGCCGGGCCCCGAGGCTCTGTACGAGCACGTCTGGGCCGACGTGGACGGCAACGGGCGGCTCCGCTTCGACGGGAGGGAGGAGGCGCCATGGCGGTGATGACCTACCGCGACGCGCTGAACGCGGCGCTGCGGGAGGAGATGGCGCGCGACCCCGACGTCTTTCTCATGGGGGAGGAGGTCGCCGAGTACGACGGGGCCTACAAGGTGTCGAAAGGGCTGCTGGCCGAGTTCGGCGACCACCGCGTGGTGGATTCTCCCATCAGCGAGCTGGGCTTCGGCGGCCTGTGCGTGGGAGCGGCCATGGCCGGGCTCCGGCCGGTGGTGGAGTTCATGACGTTCAACTTCGCCTTCCTGGCCCTGGACCAGGTCATCAACTCGGCGGCCAAGCTGCTGTACATGTCCAACGGCCAGTTTCCCATCCCCATCGTCTTCCGGGGTCCCACCGGCGCTGCGCTGCAGCTGTCCGCCCAGCACTCCCAGGCGTGCGAGACCTATTACGTGCACGCCCCCGGCGTGAAGGTGGTGACGCCCGCCACCCCCGCCGACGCCAAGGGCCTGCTCAAGGCCGCCATCCGCGACAACGACCCGGTGGCGTTCATGGAGGGCGAGCTGCTGTACAACTTCAAGGGCGAGGTTCCCGAGGACGACGACTTCGTCATTCCGCTGGGCGTGGCGGACCTGAAGCACGAGGGTGACGACGTCACCATCGTCACCCACGGGAAGATGGTGCACGTGGCGCTGCAGGCCGCGAACAAGCTGTCCACGGAGGGCATCGGTGCCGACGTCGTCGATCTGCGCTCCATCCGGCCTCTGGACGTGGACGCCATCCTGAGGAGCGTGCAGAAGACCAACCGCGCCGTCTACCTGGAGGAAGGGTGGGCATACGTGGGCGTGGGCGCGCAGATCGTGGCCACCATCCAGGAGGAAGCGTTCGACTACCTGGATGCGCCGGTGCTCCGGGTCACGCAGGCCGACGTGCCCATGCCGTACGCGAAGAACCTGGAGATGATGGCGAAGCCGTCGGCCGACCGCGTGGTGGAGGCCTGCAACAAGGTCCTGTACAGGGAGGCGCGCTGAAATGGGCGCAGGAGGTCGTCAGGACTGCAGCCCGCCGCCTGCGAAGTACGTGATCAGTACTCCTCGGCGGCGTGCCGTGCCCTCCTACTTCTGCAGCCCATTTGAGCGCGCCCACAACATGGGTGACCTATGATCACCAAGGTCCACATGGAGGCCCTCTCTCCGACCATGGAGGAGGGACAGCTGGTCAAGTGGCACAAGCACGAAGGCGACGGTGTCGCCAACGGCGACGTGCTCGCGGAGATCGAGACCGACAAGGCCACCATGGAGCTCGTCGCCCGGGGCGAGGGCATCTTGCGCAAGGTGATCCTGCCCGAGGGCGGCACCGTTCCCGTGGGGAACGTCATCGCCGTCATCGCCGACGCCGACGAGGACATCTCGGCGGCGGTGGCGGAAGCGGGTGACGGGGCCGCGGGTGGCGAGGCGGCTCAGGCGAAGGCCGCGGAGACGGCGGCGCCGGCTGAGGCGGCGGAGGGGAAGTCCGCAGGACGCGGGGCCGCGAAGGCGCCTTCCGCCGGGCAGGCGTCGGGCGCGCAGCCCGTCGCCTCTTCCGGGTCCGCGCCGGCCCCGGCCTCCACCGACGGCGGTCGCGTGAAGGCCTCGCCCCTGGCCCGCCGGCTGGCCGAAGACCTGGGCGTGGACCTGGCGCGCATAGCCGGCTCGGGCCCCGGCGGCCGCATCGTGAAGCGGGACATCGAGGCCGCGCGGGAGGCGGGCGTCGGGGCTCCGGCCCGCGCGGCGTGGACGCCGGACGAGAGCGAGTACGAGGACGTGCCCGTCTCGCAGCTCCGCAAGACCATCGCGAAGCGCCTGGTGGAATCGCTCTCCCCCATCCCCCACTTCTTCCTCACCGTGGACGTGGACATGGGGCGGGTGCTGGAGGCCCGCGCGACGATCAACGCGATGCTCGAGGAACGCGCCGAGAAGGTGTCCATCAACGACATCCTGCTGAAGGCGGTGGCGGCGGCGCTGCGCAAGCACCCCGACTGCAATGCGCAGTGGCACGGGGACCATGTCCGCCGCTTCAACGGGGTCCACCTGGGCGTGGCGGTGGCCATCGACGACGGCCTCATCACCCCGGTGGTGAAGAACGCGCACCTCAAGGGGATCGCGCAGATCGCTCGGGAGGTCCGCGAGCTCGCCTCCCGCGCTCGGGACAAGAAGCTGCTCCCCGACGAGTACACCGGCTCGACGTTCTCCGTCTCCAATCTGGGGATGTTCGGCATCCACGAGTTCACCGCCATCATCAACCCCCCGGAGGCGGGGATCCTGGCCGTGGGCGGGGTGGAGGACACGCCGGTGGTGGTGGACGGCGAGGTGGTGGTGCGGCAGCGCATGCGCATGACCATGAGCTGCGACCACCGCGTCATCGACGGCGCCCAGGGCTCGCGCTTCCTGGCGACGCTGAAGGCGATGCTGGAGGAGCCGGCGGCGATCCTGGTGTAGGTGCACCCTGACGCATCGCCCCGATTCGCCCGCCGCGCTGGCCCGCGCCGCCCGAATTCGGCAGCGAGCGGAGAGCACGCCTGAAGCCCGCCTTTGGCCGCGCCCGCAGCCGCGCTGAGAACCCTACTCCGACTTCAGCACCCTCATGGGATCCGCCCTCGCCGCCCCTCGCGCCGGCAGGTAGACGGCCAGCGCGGCCACCGCCACGAGCACCAGGGGCACCGCCGTGAACGCCACGGGGTCCAGCGTGCCGACGCCGTAGAGGAGCCCCTTGACCAGCCGGGCTCCGGCGGCAGCCGCCACCAGACCGATGACGGCACCCAGGAGGGTCAGGCGCAACCCTTCCCGGAGGACCATCCCGATGACCGTGCCGCGGTCGGCACCCAGAGCCACGCGAATGCCGATCTCCCGGCGGCGCTGTGCCACCGAGTAGGACATCACGCCGTAGATTCCCACGGCCGCGAGCACGAGACCCAGCAGGCCGAAGAGACCGAGCACGGATCCGCCCAGACGCGCGGGCATCAGTGCCGTGCCCATGAAGTTCTCCATGGTGCGCACGTCGTAGACAGGGAGGTCGGGATCCTGGGCCCGCACGATCTCCCGGATGCGCTGCATGACGACCTGGGGATCGCCCTTCGTGCGGGCGACCAGCGTCATGCCCGTGAGGTGGCGCTGCCTCTGGGCGAGGAACATGAAGCTCGTCGGGGGCTCGCCGAGGCTGCGGTACTTCCCCGTCTCGACCACGCCGACGACCCGGCGGTCCGCGCCGGCGGTGTGCACGACCTTCCCCAACGCCGACTGGCCGGGCCAGAAGCGCTGGGCGAAGCGCTGGTTCACGACGATGACCGGCGGCGCGTTGTCGTCGTCCTGGAGGGTGAACGCTCGGCCTGCGAGGAGACGGACGCCCATCGCATCGAAGTACCCTTCGGTCACGAAGGCGTAGTCGACGGTGCGCTGCTCTCCCTCGGCGAACTCGTATCCGGGGATGGTGACGCCGCCGTCGGACCCGCCCAGGCCGAGGGGCGGGTCGTTGACGAGGCCGGCCGCCCCGACCCCCGGGAGGCTCCTCACCTCGTCCAGGGTCCGATCCCAGAAGGTCCGGGACCGGGTGGCGTCGTAGCCCTGGAGCCCCGGGTCCATGGAGGCCATGGCGATGTGCGCGGGGTCCTTGAAGCCGGGGTCGATGCGGGTCGCTCCCTGCAGGCTCCTGAGGAAGAGCCCCGAGGTGATGAGCAGCAGCAGGGAAAGCGCCATCTGAAGCACCACCAGGCCCTTGTTCATGCGTGACGTTCCCCCGTGGCGTGGCCCTTCGCCCTTCACGGCGGAAGCCGTGTCCGGATGGGCTGCCTGGAGCGCCGGCACGAGACCGAAGACGAGGGCGGTGGCCAGGGCGACGAGGACCGCATACACGAGGACCGTCCGGTCCATGCCCACCGAGAGCGCCCAGGGACCGTCCATGGGTGGCCGCACGGTGCTCAGGACGTGCACCGCGATCTCGGCGAGGCCGATCCCCGCCAGCCCGGCGACGACGCTGAACAGGAAGCTCTCGACGAGGAGCTGCTGCACGATGCGCCACCTGCCCGCCCCGAGGCTCAGCCGGATCCCCAGCTCGCGTCTCCGCTCACGCGCACGCGCCAGGAAGAGGTTCGCGACGTTGACGCAGGCGATGAGCAGGAGCAGGGAGACCACCACCATCATGACCGCGCTCATCTTGACCTGCGCTGCCCGGAACTGCGGAGCGATGCCGGCCTCCATCTGGGGCACGATGGTGGTCCCGACCTGGTTCTTGTACTGGTCCGGGTACTCCTCGCGTAGTTGCGCGAGAATCGCGCTCATGACCTGTCCGGCCCGCTGCACCGTCTGGCCGTCCCGAAGGCGTGCGACGGCAGTCAGGGAGTTGTTGCCGCGAGCATGGATGAGGTCGAAGCCCGGCTGGATGACCGGCTGCTCCATGAGGGGCACGTAGATGGGTGTGGCGGCGACGTTGAGGGGACCCCTGAAGTCCGCAGGCGCGACGCCCACCACCTGGAAAGGCCGCCCGTTCACGGTCAGCGTCCGGCCCACCACCGACGGATCGCCCCCGAAACGCGACGTCCAGAAGCCGTGGCCGAGGACGGCCACCGGGTGGGCGCCGGGGTCCCGATCCTCGAGGTCGGGCAGGAAGACACGTCCCAGCGCGGGGGTCACACCGTACGTCTGGAAGAAGTTCGCGCTCACCAGCATGCCGAGAACCCGCTGGCTCCTGCCGTCCGCGGCGACGGACATGGGCGCGAAGGACCACGCCGCGACGTCGGAGAAGACCTCCCCCGACCGGTCGCGCACGTCCTGGTAGTGGGGGATGGAGTACGACCCGCGGTCCATGCCCGGCCACTTTCTGTAGAGCTGCACCAGTCGGTCGGGCTGCTGGGCGCCGGACAGGGGTCGCAGCAGAAGGCCGTAAACGGCCGAGAACGTGGCGGCGTTCAAGCCGATCCCGAGGGCCAGCGTGATCACCGCGGCAGCGGTGAAGAGCGGGTCCTTCACCAGCATGCGCCCGGCGTACCGGAGGTCCCTGAGCAGGTTGCTCATCATCCGCTCCCATCTCGTCTCGTCGTTCCTGTTTCCGTGAGTCAGGGGGATGGAGGTGACGAAGTCACGGAGCAGGAAGGCCACCAGCCGTACACCTCCCGGCCACCCCCGAAAGCGCGGCTCGCGCCGGCGGTCGTCGAAGACCTGGAGCAGATCCGCCTCGTACCGCTCCCTGAAGGCCGAGGGATAGAGGGACAGCAGCCGCTCGTAGAGGCGACGGAAGCGGTCCCGGGAAGTGGGCCCGTCCGGGGAGCCGGCCCCCCGCTCACTTGCTCCGGAGTCACCGGGTCCGGCCGGGGTGCCGCGCTCGGGCCGTCCCGGCCCTCCGCCGTGCGCCTTCCTCACCCCGTCACCCTCCCAGGCGCTCCTGCGCGACGTTCGCAGCCCGGAGCAGCCTCTCCGACTCGCTTCTCAGGGCCGCCCTCCCCAGGGCGGTGATCCGGTAGTACCGACGGCGCTCGGCGTGGAGGCCCTCCTCGCCCGGGTTCTCAGTCTCCTCGATGAGCCGGGCCCGCTGCATGCGCTGTAGCGATCCGTACAGCGTGCCGGGGCCCATGACCACCCGGCCGTCGGAGAGATCGTCCACCTCCCGGGCGATGGCGTACCCGTGGCGTGGGCCGTCGGCGAGGGCCACGAGCACCTGGAAGACCGTCGGGGTCAGGGGGAGCACACGGTCGAGAGCGTCGGGTTCGATCATCGTCGATATCCAGGGCATACATCCGTGGGCGCTATATAACGGTCACGGATATATAGGGTGGCATCTCGCTCTACTCAAGGACAAGGGGGAGTCGAACGGACCTACGAAGCGGGTGACACAGGGGTTTCACGGCGGCTCGTTCGTGGAGCCAGCGGGTAGTCCCTGCCCGGGCGACAAGGCCACGAGACGACGGGGTTTACGCTCCTTCGCCCGGGGTCTACCTTCGTCGACCCTTCAAGTTGTCGACATCTCGGGGGCGAATACCCCTTCTTCAAAGAGCGAGGTGACGAGTGGCTGGCAAGTCGAGCGTCGAGCGCTTCGACCTCATCGTCGTGGGCAGCGGGCCCGGCGGGTACGTGGCCGCCATCCGGGCGGCCCAGCTCGGCATGAACGTGGCGTGCGTGGAGGCGGACAAGCTGGGAGGCGTGTGCCTGAACATCGGCTGCATCCCGACCAAGGCACTTCTCACGAGCGCCCTGCTCGTCAACGAGATGAAGGAGGGTGCGCGGCACGGCATCGTGGCGAAGGACGTGTCCTTCGATCTCGCGCCGGCGCAGAAGCGCAGCAGGGCCGTCGCCGACCAGATGAACAAGGGGATCGCCTTCCTCTTCAAGAAGAACAAGGTCACGCACATCCAGGGGTTCGGCCGCCTCGAGGGTAAGGGCCGAGTCGAGGTGGAGGCCCAGGGCGGGAAGAAGACGGTCTACGAGGCGAGCCACGTCATCATCGCCACCGGGTCGCGCCCGCGTGACCTCCCGATTCTGAAGATCGACGAAGACCGGATCTGGTCGTCCACCGGCGCGCTCATGCGGGAGAAGGCCCCGGCGTCCCTTCTCATCGTGGGCGCCGGCGCCATTGGCATGGAGTTCGCCGACGTCTACGACTCGTACGGCACCAAGGTCACCATCGTGGAGATGCTGGACCGCATCCTCCCGCTGGAGGACGCGGACGTCTCGAAGTTCATGGAGCGCAGCTTCAAGAAGCGCGGCGTGGACGTCTACACCTCGGCGCGCTTCGAGAACGCGGCAGTCCACGACGACGGCGTGCGGGCCACCTTCAAGGACGCGAAGGGCGAGACCCACGAGATCGACGTGGAGTACGTGCTCTCCGCGGTAGGCCGCGTGCCGAACTCCGAGGGACTGGGCCTCGAGAAAGCCGGCGTCCAGACCGACGACCGCGGCTTCATCGTGGTCGACGCCGCCATGCGCACGAACGTCCCCGGCGTCTACGCCATCGGAGACGTGGCGGGCCACCAGCTCCTGGCCCACAAGGCGAGCCACGAGGGGATCACCTGCGTGGAGCGCATCGCCGGCAAGGGCGAAGGAACCGTGGACTACGGGAACGTGCCGAACTGTACGTACTGCCATCCGGAGGTGGCGTCGGTGGGGCTTACGGAGGAGCAGGCGAGGGCGAAGGGGTTCGACATCGAGGTCGGCAAGCTCCCCTGGGTGGCCATCGGCCGGGCCGTGGCCCTCGGTCACACCGACGGCTTCGTGAAGATCATACGTGACAAGAAGTACTCCGAGATCCTGGGCGCGCACATCGTCGGTCCCAGCGCGACGGAGCTAATTGCCGAGTTCGTCGTCGGCCGCCACCTCGAGTCCACCGTGGAAGAGCTCGAGAGGGCCATTCACCCGCATCCAACCCTCTCCGAGGGCGTGTCGGAAGGCGCGCTGGCGGCCCTGGGCCGACCGATACACATCTGATGGACGACACCGACGGCGGGACGATGCCCCCCACACCGAGCGACCTCGACGCTCCGGCCGCCCGGGACTGGCCGGAGCCGCGCGAGCGTGCGCTACGTCTCTGGATCACGCTGGCGAGATGCTACGCCACGTACGCCAGGGCCGTGGCGTCCAAGGTGCAGGAATACGGTTTGACGACCCCGCAATTCGGGATCCTGGAGGCACTGTATCACCTGGGACCGCTGTCGCTCGGCGAGCTTGCGGACAAGATGCTCGTGACTGGCGGCAACATCACGTATGTCATGGACCGCCTCGAGGAACAGGGGCTCGTCTACCGCGATCGGTCACCCGAGGATCGTCGCGTCATCCAGGCCAAGCTCACCGGGAAGGGCCGCGAGCTCATCGCCCGCGTCTTCCCCGGACACGGAGAGTACATCGAGATGCTCTCGGGTCACCTCTCCGGCGGGGAGCAGGAGTCCCTGCGGGTGCTCCTGAAGAAGCTGGGTGTCGCCATCATGGAAGGCGACCTGAAGTAGCTTTCCCGCAACGGCGGGGCGGCCACCGCGCCGGCCGCGCGCCGGCGATCGGAACCTCACGCGGGCAGCGCGTCCCCCGTCAGGCTCACCTCGATTCCCCTGATCCTCAGCACACGCGTCAGGGCCTCGCCGATCTTGTTGTTGGGGGTGGAAGCCCCGGCGGTGATGCCGAGCTGGAACGGCCCCGGAGGAAGCCAGTCCGCCTCCTCGACCTCGGCGGCTTCGGGGTTGAGCTCCGGCTTGTGCCGGATCCGCCCCGTATCCACGTCGATGGACACGGCATCCTGGATGTGGAACGTACGTGTATGCTGCCTGCAGAGATGGGCCAGATGGTTCGTGTTCGAAGAGTTGTAGCCGCCGATGACGAGCATGAGGTCCGGGGGGTCCTTCATCATCTCCCCCACCGCGTCCTGACGTTCCTGAGTCGCCGAGCAGATGGTGCCGAAGGACCGATAGTTCTCCTCGGCGTACGCCTCGCCGTAGCGCTCGCGCATCGCCTCGTGGATCCTCGCGCCGATGGCCATGGAGTCCTTGGCGAGCATGGTCGTCTGGTTGGCGACACCGATGCGGGCGAGATCCTCGTCGGGATCGAAGCCCGACGAGCTCCTGGCCCGAAAGCGCTCGACGAACGCCTCGCGTGAGAGGTGTCCGGGCCGTTGCGCGATATAGTCGCACACCAGCATGGCCTCGTCCATGTCCCGCACGATGAGGTGCTTGCCCCCGGGGTGCTTGTTCACCTGCGACGCGGTGGCACGCGATTCCTCGTGGGTGTACTTGCCGTGGATGACGGCGGTGAACCCGTCGCGTGCGTAGCTCTCCACGCGCTTCCACACGTGCAGCACCGAGCCGCACGTGGTATCCACCAGGATGCAGCCGATCTTCCCCAGGGTGGCGAAGTCCTCGAGCGTGACCCCGAAGGCCGGGATGATCACGACGTCGTCGGGGGTGACGCCGGAGAAGTCGAAGACGCCCTTGGCGGTGGGGTAGATGAAGCGGATGCCCATCTCCGTCATCCGCTGATTCACGTGCGGATTGTGGATGATCTCCCCGACCAGGAAGATGCGCTTGTCGGTGAACTCGTGGACGGTCTCGTAGGCATAGTCCACCGCGCGGTCGACGCCGTAGCAGAAGCCGAACTGCTGGGCGAGGCGCACGGTGACATCCCCGAAGGTGTCGGTGTAGCCCCGGGCGCGGATGCGTTCCACCAGCGCGGAGTGGTACTCCGCGTCGATGACCGGCTTGAGCTCCTTCTTGAGCCCGAAACCTCTGCGGAAGTACGTCTGCTCCATGATTCTTCCGGCTCGGTGACCGCGGTCGGAGGCGGTGCCCCCCGTGAGGAACGAGGCTACACCGGCACTGCGGTCGGGGTCCCTGTCGGGACTCGGCTTCCCGTGCCACCCCGCGGCCGCCATACGCGGACACGTGGCGTCACCGGGCCGCTCCGGACCCCGGGGGTCCGGCATCGGGTAATGGGGGCATGACCCTCCTCGGCCGCCTCGCTCTCCTGTTCGTCCTGGTGCCCCTGGTCGAGCTGTTCATCCTCGTCCAGATCGGGGAGGTGGTGGGCCTGCTGCCCACGTTGGCTCTCGTGCTGCTCACGGGGGTGGCGGGGGCGGCCCTTGCCCGGCGCGAGGGGCTGCGCGTGCTCTGGTCCTTCCAGTCGGAGCTGGCGCAGGGACGCCTCCCCCAGCAGCAGCTCCTGGACGGCCTCTCGGTGCTGGTGGGTGGGGCGTTCCTGGTCACACCGGGGCTCCTCACCGACCTGGCGGGCCTCGCGCTCCTCTTTCCACCCACCCGACGCGTGGTGGAGCGCCGGGTCCGCCGAGCGCTGGAGCGCCGCATCCGGGAGGGCTCCGTGAACTTCGTGTTCATGGGCACGCAAGCGGGTCCGGCGGCCGGCGCCGAGCCCGGGGGGCGCCGGCCACGCGGCGACGGGCTGGACCCGACCAAGGAGATCCGGGTCGAGGATTCCAACGACTGACGGGTCGCCGAAAGCGGGCACGCCGCCCGGCGCGGCCGGCCACGGTGCCGCCTGGATCAACCGGCTCGTAGCGCCTACCTTGAGCGGCCTTCCGAGCGAAGTGTCTCCCATGTCGCGTCGACCCTGATCGCGCCATCGGAGGCACTCCACCAGACCTTCAGCCGACGCGCGGGCGGACACCATGGCAACCGACACCTTGCCGTTTCTCGAGAAACTCCTCGACGCGCGAGGGCCCTCGGGCTTCGAATCCAGACCCGCACGGGTGTGGAGGGAAGAGGCCGCCAAGTTCGCGGGCGACGTGCGGGTGGACGTCAGCGGCAACTCGTTCGCCACGGTGAACCAGAAGGGAGCCCCACGGGTCATGTTGGCCGGCCACATCGACGAGATCGGCCTCCAGGTGACCTGGATCGACGAGCATGGATTCCTCTTCGTCGACGAGATCGGCGGGTGGGACCCCCAGGTGCTGGTGGGGCAGCGGGTGACGATCCTGGGCCGGGAGGGTGACGTCCCGGGGGTCATCGGCAAGAAGGCGATCCATCTGATGAGCGTGGAGGACCGCGCGAAGGCGTCGAAGACCAAGGACCTGTGGCTGGACGTCGGAGCCGCCGACCGCAAGGAGGTGGAGGCTCTGGGGATCCGCATCGGTGATCCGGTGGTTCTCGCGCAGGGGCTGCTTCGCCTGGCGGGAGATCGCATCGCAAGCCGGGCCATCGACGATCGCGCGGGTGCGTACGTGGTTCTGGAGGCGGTGCGTTTGCTGGCGGAGGACCCGCCGGCGGCGTGCGCCACGGCGGTGGCCACGTCCCAGGAGGAGATCGGCTACTCCGGCGGCGGAGCGCGCACCAGCGCCCAGACCCTCGAGCCCGACGTGGCCCTGGTGGTGGACGTCACGTTCAGCACCGACATCCCCGATCTGGAGAAGGAGAAGAAGGAGCTGGGCGAGCACTTCGTCGGCGGCGGGCCGGTGCTCAGCCGGGGCTCGGCGGCGCACAACGGCGTGTTCGAGATGCTCGCCCAGGTGGCCGAGGAGGAGAAGATTCCCCACACCATCCAGGCTTCCCCCCGGTCCACCCGGACCGACGCGGACGCCATCTACCTGACGCGCGCGGGCGTCCCCACCGGGCTGGTGTCCGTGCCCAACCGCTATATGCACTCTCCCAACGAGGTCGTGAGCCTCGCCGACCTGGCCAACACCGCCCGGCTCCTGGCCGCGTTCATCCGGAGGCTGGGGCCGGACACCGACTTCACGCCACGCTGACCGCGTCGGGGCACCGGCGGAGTGGCGGGCGGCCGGCGGCGGGAGACAAGCGGTCGGCGGCGGGCCGGCGGCGACAGGAGGCGGCGGGAGACCGTGGGGTGACGGAGTGGACCGGGGCCCTCTCCACGCGGCGGAACCGTTGACGCCCCTCCGGGCCGCTTCTACCCTTCGAGGCTCCGGATCGGGAGCCGTGGTGCACTTCTCAAGGGGAGAAGCGCCCCGGGACGGAGAGCGGGAAGTCCGCACGGGACCGCGCCGGCGCGGGTGGGACAGCTTCGAGGGACACGAACAGCATGATCGATGCGGGAAAGCTGGTGCGAGAGATGCAGGAGATGCGTGACGACGGGCACCTGTCCGACGCGCTCCTGCGGTACGCGGTCCGCAACATCGCCGCGGACGACGACCGGTTCAGTTGGGTGGGTGTGTACCTGCTCGACGGGGAGGGGAAGGAGCTCTGGCTCCACAACTACATCGGGTCCCCCACCGAGCACGCCAAGATCCCCGTGGGCACCGGTGTGTGCGGCCGCGCCGTCGCCGAGGCGTCGAACCTCAACATCCCGGACGTGAGCAAAGAGGAGAACTACCTGGCCTGCTCTCCCGACGTGCAGTCGGAGATGGTCGTCCTCATCCGGGCCGGTGCCGACATCTTCGGCCAGATCGATCTCGACTCGGAGGAGCCCGACAGCTTCACCGACGACGACGAGGCGGGTCTCCAGGCCGTCGCCGACAAGCTGGCCGAGCAGCTCGCGGCCGAGCGCCGGTAGCGTCACGCCGTCGGCCGGCTCCTCCTCCGCGTCGACGGCTCACCTGGCGTGAGATGACGGGGCCCGCCCACCCACGCTTCCTGGGGGCCGGCAACGCCGGACCCTTTACGCTGGACGGGACACGTACCTACCGGGTGGGGCGAAAGCGGGCGGTGCTCATCGACCCCGGGCCGGCGGGCGACGACCACGTCCGGGCTCTCGTGGCATGGATGGCCGACGCCCACGACGCGACGGTGCTCCTCACCCACGGGCACGACGATCACGCGGCGGCGGCACCCGCCCTCGCCCGGGCCCTGTCCGCCCCGGTGGTGGGACCCCTGGGTGTGCCGGGGGTGACGTCCCCGGTGGCGGACGGCGACGTGGTGGACACCGATGAAGGGGAGCTGGTGGCCGTGCACACTCCCGGTCACACGGCGGACCACCTTTGCTACCACTGGCCGGCGCGGCGTGCCGTCTTCGCCGGGGACCTGCTCCTGGGCAGGGGCGACACCACCTGGGTGGGGGATTATCGGGGATGCGTGGCCGACTACCTCGCCTCGCTGGCCAGGGTCCGCGCCCTCTCCGTGGACACGATCTATCCGGCCCACGGCCCACCCCTGGAGAATGCGGCCGCGGCGCTGGATCGGTTCGAGGCCCACCGGCTTCTTCGCGTCCGCCAGGTCCAGGAGGCCCTCGCCGGCAGGCCCGGGGCCGGTGCGCCGGACCTGCTGGGCGCGATCTACGGCGACGCCCTGCCTCCGGGCACGGAGAAGGCCGCGCTGAAAAGCCTGGAGGCGCTGCTGGATCACGTGCGCGGGAGCGCGGAGGGATAGCCGTCGCCGACCCGGGGCGCAGCGCCCACGATCCCGACGGGTGAGCCGCGCGAGGGGGGTCGGTTGAAGGGGACTCCGGTTGCCGCGAAGCTCATAGCGGCTCTATCCTCGATGCTCGGCCGACCGTTTCGACGCCCACCCGCGAACCGTGAACCCACCTCTATCCCCTGACCTCGAGCGCCGCCTGGGCGAGATGGTGGGGCGTGATCACGTCATCACCGAAGCCGGCCGGCTCCTGGTGTACGAGTCCGACGGCCTGAGCGCCTACCGGTGGCCGCCTCGGGCAGTGGTTCTGCCGGCCTCCGCCGAGGAGGCGTCCGGGGTCCTCCGCCTGCTCCACGCCGAGGGGATCCCCGTGGTGCCGCGGGGCGCGGGTACCGGGCTCTCGGGCGGCGCGCTGGCGCCCGAGGGCGCGGTCGTGGTGGGCACCGCGCGCATGAATCGCATTCTGGCCGTCGACCCGCCGAACCGCCTGGCACGCCTCCAGCCGGGCGTGCTGAACACACGCCTCAGCGACGCCGCACGCCCCTTCGGCCTCTACTATGCGCCGGACCCGTCGTCGCAGGCGGCGTGCACCATCGGGGGAAACGTGGCGGAGAACTCCGGCGGACCGCACTGCCTCAAGTACGGGGTGACGAGCCGGTACATCAGCGGCCTGACGCTGGCCATGGTCGACGGAGAGCTGGTGCAGATCGGCGGCGCCGGTCGTGACCCCGAGGCCGGGTACGACCTGGTGGGGCTGGTGGTGGGCTCCGAGGGGTGCTTCGCCATGGTGGTGGAGGTGGAGGTGCGCCTCCTGCCCCTGCCGGAGGCCGTGCGCACGCTGCTGGGGATCTTCGAGTCGGTGGAGGATGCCGCGCGGGCGGTGACGGCCGTCATCGGCGAGGGCCTGCTCCCGGCTGCCCTCGAGATCATCGATCAGGGGACCATCCGCGCCGTGGAGGCCAGCGTGTACGCCGCGGGCTACCCCACGGACGCCGGCGCGGCGCTCGTGGTGGAGTTCGACGGGACCCAGGCCGGCTTGGATGAAGACGCCCGACGCGCGGAAGCGTGCTGCCTGGCCGCCGGCGCCAGAGAGGTCCGCCGCGCGCGCGACGCCACCGAGCGGCTGGCGCTGTGGCAGGGTCGCAAGAAGGCCTTCGGTGCCATGGGCCGCGTCGCGCCGGACCTGCTGGTGCAGGACGCCACGGTGCCGCGCACGCGCCTCCCCGAGGTGCTGGGGCGCATCGGCGAGATCAGCCGGCGCTACGACCTCACCGTGGGCAACGTCTTCCATGCCGGTGACGGGAACCTCCATCCGAACATCCTCTTCGACCGCCGGAATCGCGAGGAGCTGGAGCGGGTGGAGAAGGCCTCGAAGGAGATCATGGCGGTTTGCGTCGAGGCGGGGGGCACCATCACCGGGGAGCACGGGGTCGGCGTGGACAAGCGCGGCTACATGCGGCTGGTTCACGGGGCCGACGAGATCGAGGCCATGCGCGGGGTGAAGGCCGTGTTCGATCCGCGAGGCCTCTTCAACCCCGGCAAGGTCCTCCCCGACGAGGAGGCGCCATGAGCCGGGTCGCCGCCGCGCTGGCCGGCGTCGCCCCCGGTGAGGCCCTTCGGGAGGGAGGCCCCGCCGTGGCCGGAGCACGGCCGGACGCGACGGTCACCCCCACCTCGGTGGAGCAGCTCGCCGGCGTGCTGAAGGTGGCCTCGGCGCAGGGCTTCGGGGTGGTGCCGGTGGGCGGAGGCACCGATCCGGGGCCCGTCCCCCCTTTGGAGCCTTTCGTGGTCCTGTCCACCCGGGGTCTCAGGGGGGTGGAGACGTACGAGCCCGCGGACCTGACCATGTCGGCGTGGGCCGGCACCACGCTGGGGGAGGTCGGGGACGTCACGGGTGCGCACGCCCAGTGGCTTCCCTTCGATCCGCCCTCCATGCCGACGCGCACGCTGGGCGGCCTCGCCGCGACGGGGGTGCGCTCTCCACTGTGCGCCTCGTACGGCGCACCGCGGGACCACATCTTGGGCCTGACCCTGGTCACCGGAGACGGCCGGGTCCTGCGGCTGGGGGGGCGGGTCATGAAGAACGTGGCGGGCTTCGACCTGGTGAAGCTCCTGGTGGGCAGCCGTGGCACGCTGGGCGTGGTGGTGTCGGTGACCGTGCGCCTCTTCCCCCGGCCCGAGAGGGAGGTCGCCCTGGTGATGGAGGCCGACCGGGCGGAGGATCTGGTGGCGCCCGCCCGTGCCGTGTCCACGGCGCCGGTGCTGCCCGCCTCCGCGGTTCTGGCGGCGGGCTTCCGGACCACGGCGGCAGGCGGCGCCGCGCGGGCGGCCTCCCTGGTGGTGCGCGTGGCCGGCGCACCCAGGACCGTGGCGGCGGACGCCGCACGGCTGCAGGCGCACGTGGGTGGGTCCTTCCGGACGGTGGAGGGAGTTGAGGCTGCAGCCCTGTTCGAGGACCTGCGCGACCACGCCGCGGCGGGCGAGGCGGTGGTCCGGATGGCGTCGCTTCCCGCCTCTGTCGGTGATCTGCTGGCCGCCGTAGCGGCGGTTCCGGGTCCCGTGCACGTCCTGGCGGACGCCATGGCGGGCACGGTACGCATGGCCGCGGAGGGCCTGTCGGGCGAGGCCTGGGCGGAGCTGAGGGGCGTCGCCGCACGGCTGGGCGGCGGCTGCGTCCTGGAGCGAGGTCCGCTGGAGCTTCTGGATGTGCCCGGAGCGTCGCCGGACGATTCCCGGGTGGAGGCCCTTACGTCGGAGCTCAGGGCGCGCTTCGACCCCAGCGGAGTGCTCTGGCGAGGCAGGTCCCCGTGACGGCCGCGGCGACGTTCGAGGTGCGGAGCCCGCTGGACGGCTCGCGGCTGGCCGAGGTCCCCGTCTACGACGCTCGGGCCGTGGCGGAAGCGGTGGCGCGCGCCCGGGCGGCCCAGCCCGCCTGGGCGGCGCTGGGGGCTCGCGCCCGTGCCCGGCGCATGGAGGCACTGGCCGGCGTGCTCAGGCGGCGCTCGGACGAGATCGCGCAGCTGGTGCGAAGCGAGACGGGGAAGCCGTTCGGCGAAGCCCTGACGGAGGTGGCGGTCTCGGCGGACCTGATCCGCTTCTACGCGAGGGTGGCGCCGGACCACCTGGGCCGGCGCCACGTCGGTGCGGGGTGGATGCCATGGAAGAAGGCCTGGGTGGAGCGCGAGCCCCACGGCGTGGTGGGTGCCATCGCGCCCTGGAACTACCCGTTCATCCTGGTGATGGACTGCGTGTCACCTGCGCTCTTCGCGGGCAACGGCGTGGTGGTGAAGCCCTCGGAGTTCACGCCGCTGAGCGCGTTGCTCGTCCAGGAGCTGTGCCGCGACGCCGGCCTCCCCGCCGAGCTGGTGCAGGTGGCGACCGGGGACGGCCGTACCGGCGAGGCGCTGGTCCGCGCCGGCGTGGACCGTATCGTCTTCACGGGAAGCACATCCGCGGGCAGGAAGGTCATGAGGGCCGCCGCGGATACGCTGACGCCGGTGACCCTGGAGCTGGGCGGCAAGGATCCGGCCATCGTGCTGGAGGACGCCGATCTGGAGCGGGCTGTGCCCGGCGTCGTGTTCGGCGCCCTCTTCAATGCGGGGCAGACCTGCCTTTCGGTGGAGAGGGTGCTGGTGGCCCGACACATCCAGGACGACTTCGTCCGGCGCGCCGCGGAGCTGGTGGCCTCCCTGCGTGTGGGCACCAGCCCCGACGCCGACGTCGGCCCCATGGTCACGCCGGCCCAGGCGGAGATCGTGGAGCGGCACGTGTCGGAGGCCATGGCGGGTGGCGCCCGCGTGGTGACCGGCGGCCAGCGACAGGCGCCGGGCTCGGGTGTGTATCTGCCGACCATCCTGGTGGACGTGGATCCGTCCATGGACGTCTGGAGCCGGGAGTCCTTCGGACCGCTGCTTCCGGTCATGCCCTTCGACGACGACGACGAGGCCGTACGCATGGCCAACGCCGTCGGTTACGGTCTCTTCGCCAGCGTATGGACGCGGGATCGCGACAGGGGCCTTCGCATGGCGCGTCGGCTGCGCGCGGGCGGCGTGTCCATCAACGATGTTCTCAGCCACTACGCGGTTCCCGGCCTCCCCATGGGTGGCGTCGGCCAGAGCGGCTTCGGGAGGCGCCGGGGAATCGAGGGCCTGGAGGAGATGTGCAGGACCCGCACGCTCCTCGTGGACCGTGGGCGGCGCCGGCACGAACCCTGGTGGTTTCCGTACGGTGCCGCCCAGACGCGCCTGACGCGGGCGGTGCTGGAATGGCGCACGCGGCGCGGTCCGGGCGGCCTCATCGCGTTCGTCCGGGGTCTGTTGCGGAAAGGGAATGGGCATGGCGGTTGATCTGCTCGACACCGGAACCCTGAGCCGGGCGCTGGAGGAGCAGCGGGAGCGGCTCCTCCCGTGTGTACACAGCGGTTTCTGCCTGCCCGCGTGCCCGACCTACAACCGGCTGGGGGACGAGGCCGACTCGCCGCGCGGGAGGCTGCACCTGATGCGCGCCGTGGTGGACGGGCGGCTGAGCCCCGCTGCGGACGCCTTCCAGCGGCACATCGACCGCTGCCTCGGGTGCCGTGCGTGCGAGCCGACGTGTCCGTCGGGAGTGGAGTACGGGGCCCTTCTGGAGCTGGCCCGGGACGTAGCCGCGCGCAGCCGACCTCCCGCTCTGGCCGCGCGTACGATGCTGCGTGTGTTCTCGTCGCGACCTCTCCGGAGCTTGTTCTTCTTCGCGGGCCGTGTGCTCCGGGGCACGCGGATCGCCGCGCTGGGTGCTCGTACGCTCTCGTCCCGCGGTGCGCTGGGAAGCGCACGCCTGGGCCTCGCGATGGTCGCGTCCACGGTTCCGTGGCCGAAGCTGCGCACCGTGGGCAGGGAGCGCTCCGGAGCTTCCTCGGGCGATGCGGCGGCCGGAGCACCACCGCCGGCGGGATCGGGGCCCGGAGCCTCGTCGGCGGGTGCGGACGCCCCTTCGCGCCGCCTGCGCGTCGGCCTCCTGGTCGGGTGTGTGCAGGAGGGGCTGTACGCCAGGGTGAACGCCGCCACCCGCCGGGTGCTGGAGGCCAACGGGTACGAGGTGGTGGGGGTGCGGGGCCAGGATTGCTGCGGTGCGCTGCACGCGCACGGGGGGGAGCTGGAGGAGGCGCGCCGCCTGGCACGGGTGAACGTGGAACGCTTCGAGGCAGCGGGTGTGGATCGCGTGGCGGTGAACGCCGCGGGGTGCGGCGCGGCCATGAAGGAGTATGGCACCTGGCTGGCCGGCGGCGACATGGCCGAGCGCGCCGCGGCGTTCGCGGCCGGCGTGCGCGACGTGTCGGAGCTGTTGGCGGAAGCCGGGCCCAGGCAAGGGGCGCCGGTGGCCTGTGCGGTGGCCTACGATCACCCGTGCCATCTGCTCCACGCACAGCGCCTGGAGGGGCCGCCGCTGGCGGTTCTCGCGGCGATTCCCGGCGTGGAGGTGCGCGTGGTGGAGGGAGCCGACGAGTGCTGCGGGGGCGCGGGCATCTACGGTCTCACGCATCGCGAGCTGGGTGGACACATCGGCCGGGACAAGCTCCGCGCGGTGATGGCCGCGGGCGGGGATGCGCTGGCGACGCCCAACCCGGGGTGCATGATGCAGATCGGGGCGGGGCTGCGGCTGGCCGGGGCGCGCCAGGGGGTGGTGCACCCCGTGGAGCTCCTGGACGAGAGCTACCGACGGGCGGGGTACTATGCGTCGCCGCGCCACGGTGCGTCGGGCTCCGGGGCGTCATGACGGACGTGGACGCGGACGTGGTGGTGAGGCACGTGCGCGGCTTGCGCGACCCCATGGTGGAGCTCGTCACGCGGCTGGCCTCGGTGGAGTCACCCAGCGACGATCCGGCCTCGCAGGCTCCGGTCCAGGCGATTCTCGGCGAGGCGCTGGAGAGCCTCGGCTTCGAGGTGCGCCGGGTGGGAGGGCGGAGGGGGAGCCCCGTCGCTCCGCGCGCGGCGTCCGACCCGGCACCCGGCGTTCGCGCCACGGACCCCCCGGGGAGCGGCGGGCACCTCTATGCCCGGCCCGGCCGGCGCACCGGAGGCCTCCCCGCACAGCTCCTCCTGGGCCACTCCGACACGGTCTGGCCCCACGGCACCCTGGCCACCATGCCGGTGGCGCTGGAGGACGGGCGACTGCACGGCCCCGGCACGTTCGACATGAAGGGCGGGCTGACGCAGATCGTGTTCGCGCTGCGGGCCCTGAAGGAGCTGGGCCTCGAGCCCCCGGCCACGCCGGTGGTGTTCGTGAACTCCGACGAGGAGGTCGGAAGCCCGGACTCCAGGGGCTTGGTGCGGCTACTGGCCGGGCACGTGTGCCGGGTGTTCGTGGCGGAGCCGGCATACGGCCCGGAGGGGAAGCTCAAGACCGAGCGCAAGGGCATGGGCCGCTTCGACGTGCACATCCACGGCCGTGCGTCCCACGCCGGTCTGGCTCCGGAGGCGGGGGTCAGCGCCATCCACGAGCTGGCACACGTGATCCATGCGCTCCACGGCTTCACGGACGCCGAGAGCGGCGTGACGGTGAACGTGGGGACCGTCGAGGGAGGGACACGATCCAACGTGGTGGCGGCCCACGCACACGCGACGGTGGACGTGCGCGTGGTCACCGTCGCCGACGGCCGCCGGATGGAGAACGCCATCCTGGGTCTCGCACCGCGCACCCCCGGCGTGACTCTGCAGGTCACGGGCGGCGTGCACATCCCGCCCCTCGAGCGCACCCCCCGCAACCGGCGGCTGTGGCGGCAGGCCCAGGCCGCCGCGGAAGCCATGGGCCTGGAGCTGGAGGAGGTTCGCTCGGGCGGCGGCTCCGACGGCAACACCACGAGCCAGCTCACCGCGACCCTGGACGGTCTTGGTCCGGTGGGGGACGGCGCCCACGCCGTCCACGAGCACCTGGTGGTGGACGCGTGGGTGGACCGGTGCGCCCTCCTCGCGCTCCTGCTCATGGCCCCGGTGGAGCGATGAGCGGGGGCCACACCATCCGGCCCCTGGCGGGCCCGGAGGAGCTGAAGGCGTGCGTGGCCCTTCAGGAGGAGACGTGGGGGGTGGGCTTCTCCGAGCGGGTACCGCCGGCGCTGCTGAAGGTCGCTCAGATGCTGGGGGGCGTGGCGGCGGGAGCGTGGAGCGCCGATGGCACGCTGGACGGCTTCGTGTTCGGCATGACCGGCGTGCGGGACGGAGAGGTGGTGCATTGGTCGGACATGCTCGCGGTGCGCCGTGGCATCCGCGACCAGGGGGTGGGAACGAGCCTGAAGGCGTACCAACGGCAGGTGCTCCTGGAGCGGGGGGTACGCAGGATGTTCTGGACCTTCGATCCCCTCCAGGCCAGGAACGCCCACATCAACTTCACCAAGCTGGGCATCGTGGTGCGCGAGTACGTCCACGACATGTACGGGGAGACGGACTCGCCGCTCCATCGCGGCATCGGCACGGACCGCTTCGTGGCGCTCTGGCTCATGGACTCGGAGCGCGTCGCGGCCCGTCTGGCCGGCGGGGAACGGGGACCCGGCCGCGGGGAAGTGCGCGGCGTCCCCGTCGCCCTGGGCGAGGCGGAGGTGTCGCCCGCCGGACAAGAGGGCGCCGGCGCCGCGCGGTCATCGGGCGCACGCGCGCAGGGGCCGCCGCCCACACGGGGAATCCCGCGTCCCGGCGCTCCGGTCCTGGGCCTGAGCGACGCGAGGCTCCGGGTGGCGATCCCTGCCGACGTCTCGCGGGTCATGGCCGCCTCCATGGATCTGGCGGTGGCGTGGCGCAAGGCGACGCGGAGCGTCCTCACGCACTATCTGGAGCGGGGATACGAGGTGAGGGAGCTGGTGCGCGGCGAGCGCACCTCGGATTACCTGCTCGAGGAGAGGTCGACGCCATGAGGATCGAGCGCGCCGAGCTGCGCGAGGTGCCGCTGCGCCTGAGGGAGTACTTCGAGATCAGCAGCGGCGGTATGCAGGACCGGCACATCCTGCTGCTCACGCTCCACGGCGAAGGTCTCGAGGGGTGGGGCGAGTGCGTGGCAAGCGAGGAGCCCACGTACTCCTACGAGACCACCGAGACCGCGTGGCACATCCTCACGGAGTTCATCCTGCCGAACGTGGTGGGGAGGAGTGCCGACGGTCCTGAAGACGTGTTGACGCCGGTGCGATGGATCCGGGGCCACCGCATGGCGAAGGCCGCGGTGGAGATGACGGCCTGGGACCTGGCCGCCCGCATGGACGGCGTCTCCCTGGCTCAGAAGCTCGGGGGGACGAGGCCGGCGGTGCCGGTGGGGGTGAGCATCGGCCTCCAGAAGACCGACGAGGCTCTGCACGAGAAGATCGCCGGATACCTGGCCGACGGTTACGCGCGCATCAAGGTGAAGATCAAGCCCGGGCGCGACGTGGAGATGCTCGCCGGGGTGCGGCGCCGCTTTCCCGAGTTGCGCATGATGGCCGACGCCAACTCGGCGTACACGCTGGCCGACGCGGACCGGCTCGCGGAGCTCGACGCCCTCGACCTCATGATGATCGAGCAACCCCTCGGCCACGACGACTTCCTGGATCACGCCCGCCTGCAGCAGCGGATGCGCACTCCCGTCTGCCTCGACGAGTCCATCGAGCACGAGGGCGACCTGGCGCTGGCCCTGGAGCTCGGGAGCTGTCGCATCGTCAACATCAAGCCTGGCCGGGTGGGCGGACACGGACCCTCCAGGAGCATCCACGACGCGATGCGCGCCGGCGGCCTCCCGGTCTGGTGCGGCGGCATGCTCGAGTCCGGTGTCGGACGCGCGCACAACGTGGCGCTGGCGTCGCTCCCCGGCTTCACCCTTCCGGGGGACATCTCCGCGTCCCGCCGCTACTGGGAGCGCGACCTCGTGGAGCCGGAGTTCGAGGTGTCCGACGGACAGATGGTCGTGCCGCGGGGTGTGGGCATAGGCGTGGAGCCGGACCGCGAGCGCATCGACGCGCTCACGGTGAGGCGGGCGGTGTTCGGCTAGCAGGGTGCTGAAAGAGGGGAGTACCCGGCGCGCCGCGTTTGGCGCTCGCCACCCCCGGGGTGCCGGCGCGCCCCGGACCGCACCGCCGCGCGGCGCCCCACAGTGCCGGGTCCGCGCTCACTTGCCGCCCACCCCCGACACGTTTCCCTGCGCATCCACCTCGAACGTGTGGCTCTTCACCCGGTAGCGCTTCGTGGGGAGCCCCAACATGCGCACGAGCACCCTGCGCATGCCCCGGCCCACGGCCGTTTCCACCTTCTCGTTGCCGGCGACGGCCGACGCCAGGTCTCCCTTGAGCCACCGCTGCAGCTCCTCCAGGTCGGTGAGGGACAGCGTCTCCACCTCCACCTGCGCCAGGTAGTAGTACCGTCCCTTCTCCTTGGGCTTCAGCGGCAGCGAGAAGCCCTGCTGGAGGGCCTGGGCCAGCCCCCCGATGGAGTCCACGGGGACGTCGGTGGACGTTCCGGTGGAGACGCGGTACCGCTGCTCGAGGGGGTCGTAGATGACGCTGGCGCGCCACTCGCCGCGGCCCTTCTCGCTGTCGAAGAACCCGTCCTTCCACAACCCGGCCACGATGCGGATGCGCAGGGGGAGGCCCGAGTGCAGCGCGTCGGTGACGTTGTGGTCGCTGAACAGGTCGCCGATGCGGATGTGGAGATCGCCGTCCCGGGGGGACACGGAGAGCTGCAGCGGCGCGTCGTCCTGCGCCCGGATCGGCGCGGCTCGCACGGATGCAAGGGCGACGAGGACCATGAGGGCGCCGAGGGTCGGACGCCCCCTCCTCGGGGGAGAGCGCCGTGCGCACCACGGCGCCCTCCCGCCTGGCGAGTCCCCGTCAGAAGCGATGAGCGATGCGCAGGAAGAAGTTCACGTTCTTGTGACCGCCGTTCAGCGGCCAGGCCCAATAGATGCCGATCTCTCCCAGGGAGACTCCGGCGCCCACGTCCATCAACGTCTGCGTGTCGGTGCCCACGAACGGCGGTAGGGCGGCGGCATTGCCCGCCAACGACCACCCACGACCCGCATCGAAGAACACGGCCCAGCTCGGCGACAGATCGATGTCCGGATACCAGCTCCAGCCGCCCCCCTCGGGGTTGTTGTCGGACCCAAGGTTCAGGTTGAACGACAGGCTCCCCCGGTACTCCGCCTGGAACAGGGCGATGCGGTCGCATCCGTATGCCGCGAACGTGGGCGTGCGGACCGGACTGCTCGCCGGACCCTGCAGGATCGAGTACGGGTGGGCGCGCACGCCGCAGTCTGCGGACATGAGCGCGTAGCCGGGGAGGGAGCCCTCTCCTCCCAGGGTGTGCTGGTACTGTGGAGGTAGCGGCTGGCCGTCCAGGGAGCCGGCGAGGACGCCGCGCAGGCGGAGGTCCGAGTCGGGGCCGAGACGGGCGTAGCGGCGCAGGTCGAGGAACCCCGCCTTGAAGTCGCTGGGCAGGCGGCGCGCGGCGGACACCACGGTGGCCGCGGCAGGTTCGGGCTGCAGGTATTCGGGCAGGGTGAGGCTCCCCCCGACCCCGAACGTGCTGCTGGCCTGCAGGTACCAACCGTCGGTGGGATCGTCGCGGTCGTTACGGGTGTCGAGGACGAGCTGACCCGTCATGGTTCCGATGCGGCCCTCGCCCACCAAGGGCTGGGGCCGCCACGGCTCGGCGTTCCGCCGGAGTGTCCAGGGGCTCACCGCGGTGAGGAAGCCCTGATCCTCGCTCAGGTACTCCACCGTCAGATGCACCCCCGCGCTGGGATGGTCGTAGCGAAGGAACGCGCCGAAGCCCTTGCGCCGGTAATAGTCCCGGAAGTCCTCGTGGAGAAGGAACGTCGCCAGCGACGCTTCGACGTTGGTGAGCTTCCAGCTCTCGATGGGCTGCACCGTCGACCGAACCGAGGCGCCCACCGAATAGCGGCCCCCCGGGCCGAAATGCTGCTCGCCGCGCACCAGATAGCCCAGATCGTTGGAGGCGAGGTGCGGTCCCGACTGGGAGCGCCAGATGGCCAGGGCGTCGACCCGGGAGTAGTTCTTTGCCGCCGTCCGGAAGACGGGCCCGAACATCACCGGGAGCCCTTCGACCCGATTGTAGTTCTCCTCCACCCGCACGGAGATGTGGGACAGGCCCCGCCGCCCCCGCCAGCGGTCCCATCGGTGCTCGTCGTAGGTGATCTGGTTTCCCCGCTGCCGGTAGGACAGCTCCTGTTCATACACGGCGAGCTGCCCCTCCACCGACGTGTCGAGGGTGTGGGCCATCCCCCCGAGAACCGTCACGTTGCCCGTGACCGTCCCACCCTCCGTCATCGTCAGGGTGCCGTTCACCACGACGAGGTCACCCTGAACCTCACCCGCGATGGTCACCGGCCCTCCCAGCACGGCGACGTCCCCCACCACGACCCGTCCCGCGGGGATCTCCACCCGGCCTGTGAAGCGGATCGTGGAGGGTCTGTTGAAGAAGTCGATCACCGTGTCGGCCACGCTCCTGGGCAGCGCGAGCTGATCGACCCGTGCCTGGCCCGCCGCATGGGTCCCGGGAAGGGACGCCAGGAGCACGACCATCCAACCCGTCCTCCACCGCATGGCTGTTCGTCCTCCGACTGGGGTCATCGTCCTGTGTCGGCCCAGCCTCAGCAGGGACCATACCAACCGGTGCATCGACCCTAATACGAGGTCGGACTTGCACTTACGTATGTGCTCCGGACCCCGGCCTCGTGTCCGTCTCGAACGCCCGGAGGCGTCGGCCGTGCCGTTTGGACACGCGTGGGCGGACGCGACCATCAGTCCCGGATCCCCAGGCGGCGCATGCGCCGGTAGAGGTTGGCCCGGTCGGTCTGGAGGCGGCGCCCGGCCTCGGCCACGTTGCCGCCGGCGGCATGGAGGGCGCCGGAGATGAGCTCGCGCTCGTACGCGTCCAGACGCTCCCGGAGGCCCCGTGTGTCCTCGTCCTCGTAGGCGGGTCCGGAGGGGGGGGAGAGATCCGTTCGCGGCAGTACCGCCGCCACGTCTCCCGGCTGAACCTCGGGCCCGGCCACGAGGATGGCGAGGCGTTCAACGACGTTCATGAGCTCGCGTACGTTCCCCGGCCACGCGTAGCCCTGCAGGGCGTCCAGGGCCTCTCGGGAAAAGCGGGGCGGCCGCATCCCCTGCCGTTTCCGTAGCCTCTGCAGCGCATGCTCCACGAGCAGGGGGATGTCCTCCTGGCGCTCGCGGAGCGGGGGCATGCGGATGGGCAGAACCTCGAGGCGGAAGAGGAGGTCCTCGCGGAAACGGCCGGCTCGGACCTCGGCGCGCAGGTCGCGGTTCGTCGCGGCGATGACGCGCACGTCCACCGAGATGGGCCCGCTCCCACCCACCCGCTCCACCACTCCGCCCTCCAGGACGCGCAGGAGCTTGGACTGCGCCTCCTCGCCCAGGTCCGCCACCTCGTCCAGGAAGAGCGTTCCCCCGTGGGCGAGCTCGAAGCGCCCCCGTCTGCGTTCCGTCGCACCGGTGAACGAGCCCTTCTCGTGCCCGAACATCTCGCTCTCCACCAGGTCCCGGGGGATGGCCGCCGAGTTGACCCGGATGAAGGGTCCCGCGGAGCGCGCCGAGAGACCGTGGATGGCGGCGGCGGCCAACTCCTTGCCGGTGCCGCTCTCGCCGGTGAGGAGGATCCGGGCGTCCGTGGGTGCCACCTTCCGTACGAGCTCCCGCACGCGCTTCATGGAAGGGGTCGTGCCCACGAGCTCGGCCTCCGGGCCGATCTCCGCGGTGAGGGCGCGCGTGAGGTCCCGGGCGCGGCTGATCTCCATCGCGCCGCGCAGGGTGATGAGCACCGCCTCGGGGGTGAGGGGCTTCTCGATGAAGTGGAACGCGCCCCGGCGGGTGGCTTCCACGGCATCGGAGAGCGTAGCGCGGCCGCTCATCATGACCACGGGCACACCCGGGGCCGCCTCCGCCAGTCGGGACAGCACGTCGAGGCCGCTCATGTCCGGGAGCATGAGATCCAGCAGGACGACCTCGGGCTGCTCTCGCTGCGCCGCCTCGAGGCCCTCCCCGCCCGTGCCGGCCTCCCGGACGCTGTATCCCTCGGATTCCAGGAGAGCCCGGAGCATCCGGCGGATGTTGCCTTCGTCGTCGACGATGAGGACGTCCATGCAGCCCGCTGGACAAGAGGTGTGCAGGACCACCGGAAAGGTGAGGCCGGCGGCCCGCCGGGTGAAGATACGTTCTGCAATCAGGCCCGCCGGGCGGACCTACGCAAGCGGCGGGGTGGGGGTGCCTGGGGGCTCAGGCGGTCCCAGCGGGAGCCGGACCGTGAAAACAGCGCCACCCTCGGGGCGATTCGCCACCGCCACCTCGCCTTCGTGGTGACGCATCGTCTGGCGGACGAGGGCGAGGCCCAGGCCGGTCCCCCGCCGCTTGGTGGTGACGTCGGGGTTCCATATGTCGTCGAGAAGCTCGGTCGGCACGCCCGGACCGCGGTCCTCGACGCGTACGACGGCGCTCGTCTCGTCCTTCTCCACGTGGACGTCCACGCGCCCGGAGGGGCAGCCCTCCTGAGCCTCCACGGCGTTCATGACCAGGTTGCGGAAGGCCCGCTCCAGAGCGTCGTAGTGCGCCTCCACCAGCACCGCCCCCTCCGCGTGGACCTCGACGGAAATGCTCGCGGTCGCATGCTGGGTCGCCAGCCCGGCGAGAAGCTCACCGAGGTCCACCAGGGAGCGGGGCCCTTCGGGCATCTTCCCATACTGCGAGAACGTGCGCGCCATCTCGTCCAACCGCTCGATCTCCTCCACGAGCACCCGGGCCGCCTCGGCCGCCGGACCGTCCCGACCCTTGGCCAGCGTCGTCGCCGCCATGCGCATGGGCGTGAGGGGGTTCTTGATCTCGTGCGCCACCCTGCGCGCGAGGTTCGTCCAGGAGCGCATCCGAGCGTTCTCCACCGCACGGCGCCTGCCGTCCTCGATCTCGCCGGCCATGCGCCGAAGCGCGCTCCGCAACACCCTCAGCTCCTCGACGTCCGCCGGGTCGTCGGCTTCCGGAGGCAGCGGCTCCTCGCGCGCGATGCGCTCCGTCCAGCCGGCGAGCTCGGCCACGGGCCTGCCGAACCCCCGCGCCAGGCGCCGCGCGGTGAGGAAGGCCAGCGCGGCCACCACCAGCCCGACGATGAGAGCGGCCAACGGAAGCGCCGCTACCGCCCGGTCCACGAAGAAGGCGTAGAAGCGCGAGAACCGAACCGACTCCGACAGGGCCTGCCGGTGCGCGTCGGCGGCCGCGCTGATGGTCGGGTCCGCGACGCCCGAGCTGTCGATGGCGTCCAACAGGCGGCGGCCGGACTGCGCCACCGCATCCCACGCGCCGAGGGTGCCGGTGGTGGTGCCGATGGACTTCAGCGTGAGCGCCCCGCCCGCCACGGCGACACCCGCGGGCAACAGCACGACGACGAGGATCGCCAGGAAGATGCGTCCCTGGAAGCTGCGCACGCGAAGAAGGTGCATGGCTCGGGGTGAGAGTCAGTCCGTGGTCGTCGCTCCCGCGTCGGCGGCCGGAACGGGAAAATACACCGAGAACGTGGTTCCGCGCCCTGCCTCCGACTCCAGTCCGACGAGGCCGCCATAGCTCTGGGCTATGGTCCACACGTTGGTGAGCCCGAGCCCCGTACCTTTGTCCTCCTTGGTGGTGAAGTAGGGCTCGAACACCCGGGTGCGGAGCTCCGCCGGCACGCCCGGGCCGGTGTCGCTGACCTCCAGGCACACGCAGACCCGGGTGTCGGCGGGCGGGCGCTTGAGCCGAACCCGGACGGTGACCTCGCCCCCCTGCGGCATGGCATCCCGCGCGTTCACCACCAGATTCATCACGATCTGCTCGAGGTGGCCGCGGTCCATGACGACGTCGGGGAGCCCCTCGTCGGCTTCCTGGACCAGCGTGATACCGGTGCCGAGGATCCGCCTCAACATAGGCGCCAAGTCACCCACCGCCGTGGCCAGAGACAGGTGCTGCACAGCGGCCACCCTGTTCCGGCTCAACTCCATTAGGTGCTCGCTGAGGCGGCTCCCGCGGTCCACGGCGTCGATGATATCCCGCAGATCCTCCGCGACCTCGGGGTTGGAGGGGCTCGAGCGGGAGGCCTCCTCCAGGAGCTGGGCCGTCACCCGTATGGTGGACAGCACGTTGCGGAAGTCGTGGGCGATGCCCGCCGCCAGGCGGCCCATGGCCTCCATCTTCTGGAGGTGCTGGGCGCGGCGCTCCGACTCGATCTGGTCGGTGATGTCGATGAGCACCCCGATGACGACCCGGCTTCCCCCCAGGACCACGCAGCTCCGGTGCACCTCTACGTGCAGAGGGCGGCCGGTGGCGTGGATCGCCCTGAAGCGCAGAGGGGTGGGCATGCTGCGGCCGGCATGAAGCGAGTCGAGGCTCTTCCCCACCGCGGCTCGGTCCGACGGGTCCACGACGTCGAGCACCGAAGGAAGGCCGAGCATCTCACCGGTGCTCCGCCCGAAGATCTCGGCGAAGCGGGCGTTCACGTAGCGGAAGCGACGGTCCTCGATGATGTAGACCCCGACCAGGGGCTGGTCCATCAGGATCCGGTTCCACGTCTCGGCTTCCGCGAGCTGCGCGGCGAGCTCGTAACGGCCCGTGATGTCGACGACGTACCCCTCGACGAAGAGCACGTCTCCGTGCTGATCCGGCACGCCGCGGCCCTGCTCCCAGACCCACCGCTCGCCGCCGTCGGCGCGCCGGATGCGGTAGGTGACGGTGAAGTCGCGGCCGTCGGCGAGAGCCCGCTGGATGTGGTCCCGGATCTTGAGGCGGTCGTCCTCCCGGATGAGACGCGCGTAGGACACCATCCCGTAGGTGGTGAGATCCGCCGGCGCGAACCCGGTGAGCGCCCTCGAGCCCCCGCTGACGAAGAGCATGGTCCGCTCCTCGTCGTTCCGGCAGCGGTAGGCCATTCCGGGCAGGTTGTCGACCAGGCGCCCCAGGTCGGAGTCGGGAACGGATCCGAACCGGGGAGCCCGGCCCATCTCGGCGCTCATCGCGGTGGCGTTTTCGGGAGGATCGGGGGTCGTGCCCTGTGGCAGCGGCCGACACGTGCACATCAATAGGGTAGACCCGGGACGTGCGGATGAGCAACGACCGCGTTGTCCTGCCGCCTCCGGACCTCTCGGTGCGGTGGGGTGCCGGGAATGGCGACGGCACCCTGCTAGGCGGCTACCGGGCGCACGCACCAGGGACAGAACCGCCAGCCGCGCTCCAGCGTGGAGCCGCACGCGCAGACCCGCTTCCTGTGGGTCCCGCAGGACGGGCAGGCCGTCGCGCCCACGGGGACCGCATGGCCGCAGACCCGGCACGGAAGCGTCACCCCCCGGTCCGCGTGCAGCACGCGGGTGATCTCGTGGGGCGTGGTGAGACCTTCCGCGACGGTTCGCCGGGCATCGTCCGCGAGGCTGGCCATGCCGGCCTCCCGGGCGAGGCTGCGGAGGCGTGAGGTCTTCACCCCCGACGTGATCTCGTCCCTGAGCGCGTCGGTGACGGTGAGCACCTGGAAGACCCCCGTCCTCCCCCGGTATCCCTCGCCGCAGCTGTCGCAGCCGTGCCCGCGACACTCCGGGCAGAGGCGCCGCACCAGGCGCTGCGCGATGACGCCCGCGAGCCCGCCGGCCACGAGAAAGGGCGGTACTCCCATGTTCAGCAGGCGGGTCACGGCGCCCGGGGCATCGGTGGTGTGGATGGTGGAGAGCACGAGATGTCCCGTCACCGCCGCGGCCATGGCGATCTCCGCGGTCTCGCGGTCGCGAATCTCCCCGACCATCACCACGTCGGGATCCTGACGCAGCACCGCGCGCAGGGCGTCCGCGAAGCCGAGCCCCGCGCGGCGGTCCACCTGGATCTGATTGGCGCCGTCGAGGCGGTACTCCACGGGATCCTCGAGGGTGACCACGTTCTGGGTCTCGCGATCCACCTCCGAGAGCGCGGCGAACAGGGTCGTGCTCTTGCCGGAGCCGGTGGGTCCGGCAGCCAGCAGGACCCCTTCCTGAGCGGCGAGAAGCCCGCGGATGCGAGCCAGGTCGTCGGCGGAGAAGCCCAGGCCGCCCAGGTCCCGCGGTGCGGCCTCCGGGTCCAGGATGCGCACCACCGCCTTCTCGCCTTCGTTCACCGGCAGGGTGGAGACGCGGAGCGTGAGGGCGTGCTCCGCGTGACGGAGCGCCATGCGGCCGTCCTGGGCCCGGCGTCGCACCGAGATGTCCATGCCCGCCATGACCTTGACCCGGGACAGCACGGCGCGTCGCGACGCCGCCGGGAGGTCCAGGGCCCGGCGCAGGACCCCGTCGACGCGGTAGCGGACGCGCACGTCGGAGCCCGTCTCCTCGATGTGGATGTCGCTGGCGCGACGTTCGACGGCTTCGGAGAGGATGCGGTCCACCAGTCGGACCACGGGCGCCGATCGGGTGGCGCGCTCCAGCTCGTCGGCCACGGCGACCTGTGTCCGCAGCTCTTCCGGAAGGGAAGCCACCAGGCGTTCGAGGGTGCCGCCGTAAGCGACGTCCAGCGCCTCGGCCACCGCCGTGGGCGTGGCGACGACGGCGTCGACCCTGCGGCCGGTCTGGAACTGCAGGTCGTCCACGGCCCCCAGGTCCAGCGGATCGGCCATGGCCAGGACCAGCGTGCGTCCGGTGACGCGGAGGGGCACCACGTGGCGGGCGCGGGCGAGGTCGCCCCGGACCAGCTCGATGGCTTCGGGGCGCGGCTGGAGAGGAGCCTCCAGGAACGCGAGGCCCAGCTGCAGGGCCAGGGCCCGACTGACGGCCTCTTCGTCGGTGGCACCCATGCGCACCAGTGTCTCGCCGATGCGCAGCCCCGTCTGGTTCTGGGCCTCGAGGGCCTGTTCGAGCACGCCGGCGGAGACGGCGCCGGCCTCTTGCAGCAGCTGGCCCAGGATTCGAGGTCTGTGGCTCACGCCACGACGGTGTCGCCTCCCAGGGGGCGAGTGGATGGTCGTGTGGGACTTCCGGGGATCTGCAGATGCCGAAGGACGGCTGCGGACACGTCGGCGATGGTCCGCAGGCCCGCCGTCAGATCCCGGGTGCCCCCGCCCGCCGCCACCCCCAGAGCCGGGTTGCGCGTATGTCCGGTCCGCACGTCCTCGATGTTGCCGTGGTCGCTCACGAGGAGGAGCGTGCACGAGGGGGGAAGGGCCTCCAGCACGCCCGCGAGGAATCGGTCGACACGTTCCAGGGCCGCCACGGCGCCGGCCATGCCGCCCCGGTGGCCCGCGGTGTCGGTGGCGTAGTGGGCATAGAGGGTCAGGTCGGCCTCGGCGGCGATCCCGGCGAGGCGGCGTCCCGCGTCCTCCTCGGTGACGATGGGCACGCTGTCGTCTCCCAGGTGCCTCCTCCAGAGGTCGTTGACGATCTCACTGGACACCGCCCGTCCGGCGCGCAGGGCTTCCTCGTGGCGATCCAGCACGCCGGCTCCACGCGCCGCCAGGGGCGGGCCCGCGACGCGACGGCTCCCCACGGCTCCCGGCCAGCCCCGGGGGTAGGCGTTGGCGAAGACCACCTTCCGCCCACCGTCCCGGGCACGGCGGAGCAGGCTCCGCTCCTCGACCAGCGGGCGGAGGCGCACCGGGGTCCACGGGCCGAAGTGGCGACCGAAGAGGCGGGGCGCGTTGGCGCCGGTCAGCAGCGCCGCCTGGCCGGTACCGCTCTGCGGAATCCCGTCCACGCCGAGCGTGGCATCCAGGGGCAGGGCCACCGCACCGGGGGCGCGGACCACGGGACGGTGGAGCCAGGGAAGACTCCCACCCAGAAGCTCATGGAGGGTGGGAAGCACCGCGCGCGCGAAGGGATTCGCCTCCGCGTCCTCCTCGCCGATGCCCACTCCGTCGAGGAAGATCATCAACAGCCGGCGCTCCGACGTCACCGCCCGGCCTTCTCCGCCGGGCCCTTGGCCTTCTCGAAGCCGTGGAGGAGCCACGCCACCGGGCCCACCACGACAGGGATGGTGCGCCCGGTCACTCCGCCGGACGCAGATCCACCGTCACCTGGACCTGCACGTGTCCCATGTCGGCACGTTCGCGCAGGGAGTCGCGGATGCGCGGCTCGACCTTCTGATACGCCGACAGCACGCCCTGGCGCAGCTCCCGGCGCAGGACCTTGAGCGCGTTCACGTCGGCGCGGGTGGTCTTCGTCTCCTTGCGCGCCTCCACGAGCTCGTGAGGGAGGACCTCGAAGGGTGCCATGCCCACGTCGTCGGGACGGTCATGGTCCAGGTACTGGATGGAGACGCTCACGTCCCCCCGGGCATGATGGTGTTGGATGTCGCCCACCGATTGGAAGCGCGCGGCGAGGCGGCCCAGCTCCGCACGTTGTGCGCACTTGGTGTAGGCGCGCTCCACAGCCTTGAAGACGCGCTTCACCCGCTCGGGGTTCGTGGCGTCGAGGTCCGGCATCTCGGTGTCCAGGTCGCGGCCGACGGCCTGACGCTCCAGGTGGAAGCGCGCGCTCTCGGCATCGCGATTGCGGGCTCTGTCGATGCTCTCGAGGATGCGGTCGGGATTGGTCCGATAGCTCATGCCAGCGCTCCAGAGCGCGGAGATTCTCACGTTGCGCGCCGGGACCTCGTCGTCCCGGCCGGAGACCTCCAGAATACCAATTCGGCGTTGGCCGGCCAAGTGCGCCGCCACGAAAGATTCCCCCCGGGCTCCCCGTAGCGTAAAGTGTCGATCTGCCCTCCCGTTCGAGACGGTCCCGATCCAGGGGGCGCCGCCCTCACCGAGGAGTCAGAAATGGACGAGATGGACGAGGTGAACGTAGGAGCGACGCCGTCGGAGGCGCACGACGAGGTGGCGACACGACCGCCGCCGTTCTACAAGCGTTTCCTGGACGTCTTCTTCAACCCGGGACGCCTGGGGCAGGCCTTGAAGGAGCACCCGGTCTGGGCGGTGGCGATGCTGGTGGCCGCGGTGCTCGTCGGCCTCCAGCTCGCTCTGATTCCCGCTGACGTCCTCGTGGAAGCTCGCCGGCAGGCGCTGCTGCGTGCGGGTCAGCAGATGCCCCCCATAACGCCGAAGATGGAGGCCATCATGAGATGGTCTGCGCCCATCGCCGGGATGATCTCGATCCCGGTGATGGAGTTCATCTTCGCCGGATTGGTCACCCTGCTGTTCGCGTTCATCATGGGAGACGAAGGACGGTACCGGCAGTACCTGGCCATCGTCAGCCATGCCTGGCTCATTCCCGCCGTGGTGGAGTTCTTCTTCATTCCGCTGAAGATCGCCGAGAAGAACCCACAGATGACCGTGAGCCTGGGGACGTTCCTCTTCTTCCTTCCGGAGGGATACTTCCTGAGGGTGATGAGCATGATGAGCCTGACCCAGATCTGGGCGTGGCTGGTGGTGGCTGTCGGCGCGCACGCCATCAACCCCAAGCGACGCGTCGCCACGGCGGCGGCGGTGCTCATCATCCTGAACCTCGCCGTAGTGATGGTCATGGCGATCTTCACGCCGTCCATGGGATGAGGCCGAAGGGTACATCCCCACCTCCGTGACCTGTTATCTTCGGCACCCGCCCGGACCGGGCTCGGGACCGTTCCGAAGAACCGGAGGTAAGCGCCCCAGGTGATCTTCTCGAGGCGCTCATACGTCGTTCGCATCGCATTGGCCGGGCTGGTGTCGATGGCGGCGCCCGCCGCGATGGGCGCCCAGAGCGCCGCGCCCTCCGACTCCACGTCGGAGTCGGACGGGGCGCCGGCGCCCCCCCCGGTCGTCCAGGCCGCGGAGCTCACGGGCAGCATCCACGTCGACGGCGTGCTGGACGACCGGGCGTGGCAGGAGGCCCGGCCCTTCCGGGGCTTCACGGAGCGCGATCCCGTGGAGGGCGCTCCGGCCAGGCAGGACACCGAGGTCCGTGTCCTGGTCGGCCCGAAGGCGATCTACTTCGGCATCCGCGCCTTCGACTCCCACCCCGACTCCATCGCCAGCCAGCTGTATCGGAGGGACTCGCAGGGCCAGGCCGACTACGTACAGGTGGCCATCGACCCCAACCTGGACCGGCGCACGGGTTATTCCTTCTCGGTGAGCGCGGCCAACGTCCAGGGGGACGCATACCTGTACGACGACCGCCACGAGGATCGGGCATGGAACGCGGTCTGGTCGTCGGCGGTGAGCAGGGACGCGCACGGCTGGTGCGTGGAGATCCGCATCCCCCTCTCGCAGATCCGCTACGAGGCTTCCGACACGGCCGAGACCTGGGGCATCGACGTCGAGCGCTTCAGGGTCGCCTCCAACGAGCGCACGTACCTCTCCCTCGTATCCCGCCTGCAACAGGGCAGGGTGAGCCAGTTCGGCCTCCTCGAGGGGGTGCGCGTCACCCACCCGCCACGCCGCATTCAGCTCCGGCCGTATGCGGTGACGAGCCTCCATGTCGGACCGTCCGACCCGGGCAATCCCTTCTTCGACGGCTCCGCGACCGCGGAGCGCATCGGGTCCGACGTCAGCTACGGCCTGGGCCCCGCCTTCACCGTCGACGCCACGCTCAACCCCGACTTCGGCCAGGTCGAGTCGGACCCGGCGGTGATCAACCTCTCCGCCTTCGAGACCTTCTACCAGGAGCGGCGGCCGTTCTTCGTGCAGGACGCCCGCGTCTTCGACTTCAACCTGGCCGGCCGGCGCGATCAGCTCTTCTACAGCCGGCGCATCGGCCGGCGCCCGCACGGCTCGGCCCCCGACAGCGCCCTGTTCAGCCAGGCACCGGCCAACGCCACCATCCTGGGTGCCGCGAAGCTCACCGGGCGCACGTCCGGAGGCCTGTCGCTGGGAGCTCTCGCTGCGGTCACCGCCCGGGAGTACGGCGAGGCCCTTTTGAAGGACGGTGAGCCCGTGGCGCGCTACCTGGCCGAACCGCGCACCGAGTACGGCGTGCTCAGCGCGCAGCAGGACTTCGGCGAGGGCAACTCCGACGTGGGCGGCATCCTCACCCTGGTGCGGCGGGACTTGCCCGCCGACGGCACGTTCGACTACCTGCCTTCGTCGGCGCTCAGCGGCGGCGTGCGCTTCAACCACCAGTGGGAGGACCGCGCGTGGGCGCTGTGGGGCTTTTTCGCCGGGAGCCACGTCGTGGGCAACCCCCAGGCCATCACGGACATCCAGGAGTCCAGCAACCACTACTTCCAACGTCCCGACGCCACCCGGTTCCGCGTCGACTCCACCGCTACGTCTCTCACCGGAGCGGACTGGCACCTGCAGCTCGACAGGCAGTCCGGCGAGCACTGGACCGGAGGGGTGTGGGCAGGGGAGGTGACCAAGGGCTTCGAGATCAACGACCTGGGCTACACCAACGGCCAAGAGCATCTCGAAGGCGGCGCGCGCGTGAACTACCGCCAGATCATGCCGGGTGCCGTGTTCCGCAACTACAACGTGACGGTGAGCTCGTCCTGGGATTTCAGCCACGACGTCCTGAACGACGTCTGGTCTGCCGCCTCTTGGAGGGATGCGCGCACGGGCGGCGACTACGGCGTCTTCGCCAACGCGCAGCTCCTCAACTACTGGAACCTGCGGGGCAACATCTCCTACAACCCACAGCGTATGAGCCGCACGGCGACACGCGGAGGACCCCTGATGGTTCAGCCCGCTTCCGTGCAGCTCGGCTTCGACGGCAACACGGATCGCAGAGAGACCGTGAGCTACGGCCTGCACCTGGACTACGACCGGGAACTCCTGGGGTGGGGCGGGCGCGTCCACGCCGGGGTGGACATCGACATCCGGCCGTCGCAGCAGTTGCAGATATCGCTGCAGCCGGACTTCTCCCGTCGGCGGAGCTCCAGCCAGTACGTCACGACCTCCAGCGAGGTACCGTATGCACCCACCTACGGCACGCGGTACCTGTTCTCGGACCTCCAGCGCGAGACGTTCTCCATGGAGACGCGGGTCGAGTGGACCTTCACGCCCGAGCTCTCGCTACAGCTCTATGCACAGCCGCTGCTCTCCTCCGGGGACTACGTCGCCTACAAGCAGCTGACCACGCCGGAGACATACGACTTCCGGACCCTCCACCCCGGAACGGCGACCACCTCCGCCGGCGTCGTGAGCTGTGTCGGCGGGTCGATCTGTACCCTCGACGGCGTCGAGTACGTGGACTTCACCGGCGACGGCACGGCCGACTTCTCCTTCGACACTCCGGACTTCAACGCGCGCTCGCTGGTGGGCAATGTGGTGCTCCGCTGGGAGTACCGGCCGGGCTCCACGATCTTCTTCGTGTGGCAGCGCCACCAGTCGGACCGGGTCGCCGTGGGCAACTTCGATCTCGGCCGTGACGCAGGGGCGCTGTTGCGTACGCCGGCGGACGATCGCTTCATGATCAAGATCAACTACTGGCTGAGCATGTAGGTCCCTGTTCAACGACGACTCGAGGGCCTTCCCGTGAGGCTCCCGGCGACCTCTTCGGAGCGGCTACGTGGGCGACGCGCTGACCTGCCAGCGGGGAGCGTTCGGGCTCCCCCCCGATCTCCACTACCTGAACTGCGCCTACATGGGCCCGCTGCCCGACGTTGCGGAGGCGGCGGGCATCGAGGCCATCCGGCGGAAACGGGTGCCCGTCTCCATCCATCCGCCGGACTTCTTCGAGACCAGCGACGAGCTGAGGCGTCTCTTCGCGGCATTGGTGGGCGGGGACGACCCCACCCGCGTGGCGCTCCTGCCGGGGGTGTCGTACGGCGTGGCCGTTGCCGCGCGCAACCTGCCGGTCGCGCGCGGGCAGAACATCCTGATGACGCACGAGCAGTTTCCGGGTGCTGTGCTCGCGTGGCGGCGGGTGGCTCGCGAGGTCGGCGCGGAGGTACGCTTCGTCACGCCTCCCTCGGGGCCCGGACGGGGGGCCGGGTGGAACGAGAGGCTCCTCGAGCGGATCGACGACGACACCGCGGTGGTGGCGGTGCCCCACGTCCATTGGACCGACGGAACGCGCTTCGATTTGGCGGAGATCGGCCGGCGGTGCCGGGAGGTGGGAGCCGCGCTGGTGGTGGACGGCACCCAGTCGGTGGGCGCGCTCCCCTTCGACGTGAACGAGGTGCGCCCCGACGCTCTCATCGTCGCGGCGTACAAGTGGCTGCTGGGTCCCTACTCGGTGGGCATGGGGTGGTTCGGCGAGCGCTTCGACGACGGCACGCCCCTGGAAGAGACCTGGATCGGGCGGGAGGGCAGCCAGGATTTCCAGGCCCTCGTGAGCTACCGCGACGGATACCAGCCTGGCGCGTTGCGCTACGACGTGGCCGAGCGGTCGAACTTCGCGCTCCTGCCCATGGCCGTCGCTTCCCTCCGCCTGGTGTCGGAGTGGCGGCCCGAGAGGATCCAGGCGTACTGCCGGGATCTCACCCGGGAGGTGCTCACCGAGGTGGGCACGCTGGGCTTCGCCGTGGAGGACGAGGGGTGGCGGGGGAGCCACCTGTTCGGGCTCCGCATGCCCGAGGGGATCGACCTGGAGGCCCTCAAGGAAGCTCTGGACCGGCGCAACGTGGTGGCATCCCTGCGGGGCACGGCCCTCCGGCTCTCACCCAACGTGTACAACGACGCGGCGGATCTGGACGCGCTCCTGGAGGGCCTGAGAGAGGCTATGTCGTGAGGAGCCGAGGGGCCTGGGGGCGGAGGGTCGCCGCGTCGGTCCGCTGACGGGGCGGCCGGAGCGGGGTGTCGGCTCCACCCTCACGATCCGGATCTCTTCAGCTGCACCCCGTACACCACGTTGGCGTGGTCCCCCGCCTTGACGCCGTGGGCGGCGAACCAGCCCTGAGGCACCTCCAGAGCGAACATCGCGGGCCCATCGCTCTCGTGGGCGTTGGTGGTCATGGGAGCCATGTGGTCGATGTTCACCACACGGTAGGACGCGTCCATGAACGCGATGTCCAGCGGCACGTACGTGTTCTCCATCCAGAACGACTGCACCGCCATGTTGTCGAACACGAAGAGCATCCCGGTCCCCTCCGGGACCTTCTGGCGGTTCATGAGCCCCTGTTCCCGCTCCTCCTGGGTCCGGGCCACCTCGGCCACCACGGTGTCCTTGCCGAAGATCACCCAGGCATGGTTCGGTGCCGGTCCCACCTGCTGTTGCACGACGGCAGTGTCCTCCGCCGGGGCCTTCGCGGACGGGAGCTCGTCGCCCTGGGCGTGACCGCACGCCGTCGCCAGGGTGAGGACGAGGACGGCCGAGACCACCGGGTGGATCGCGGCGGGGGGAGCGGGGGTATGGGGCGAGCACTTGCGCATGACAGGTCGTCTCCAGATCATCTCGAACGTCATTCCAAAGTAGCCGAACACCTCCGGTGCCGAAGCGCTCCGGTGCCACCGGAGGCCAACGTGACCCTCCACCCTCCATGTCGGGCGCCTGCCGAGGCCCGGCCACAAGGACAAAATGGTCGATCAGGAGTTGCTGGACATCCTGGTTTGTCCCGAGACGAAGCAGCCGCTCCACCTGGCGGACGCGGCGCTGCTGTCCCGCGTGAACACCGCCATCGCGTCCGGAACCATGCTCAACCGTGGTGGCCAGCCTGTCTCCGAGGCGGTGTCGGAGGGGCTGGTACGGGAAGACGGAGCCATCCTCTATCCCGTCCGTGACGATATCCCCGTGATGCTCATCGACGAAGGGATCCCCCTGGAGCGGACCTCCTAGTCGACGCAGGGATCCTCCTGGAGGCGCATCTCCTGGCGGATCTCTGGATATTCATTATCATTCTCCGTTTCCTTGGACGGGGCGGCTCTGTGAGCGCCTCGGTATGGAGTTGCAGCCTCAGGTGAGGATGATGCCACGAAAGAAGTCGTTGCGCGCCGCCGCCGCGGTGCTCGTCGCGGTGGGCGCGACGGCGTGCGCGCATACGCCGCCACCGGGCCTGGCTCGCGGGAAGGAGATCTACGCCACCTGCGTGCCGTGTCACGGGGCCGACGGAGCCGGCAACCAGGAGTTGGGCGCGCCCAACATCGCCGGGCTCCCGAAATGGTACGTCCAGGCGGAGCTGCTGAAGTTCCAGACCCGGCAGCGCGGCGTGAACGCCTTCGACACCATCGGGCTGCGCATGCGCGCCATGTCGAGGACCCTCAACCTCCCCGGCGACGTGGAGTCGGTGGCCGAGTACGTGGCCACGCTGCCACGCAACCCCGTACCCACGACGGTCAAGGCCAACCCCATGGCGGGCAAGGCGACGTACCAGACCTGCGTGGCCTGCCACGGAGCGACGGCCCGCGGCACCAAGACGGTGGGTGCTCCGCCGCTGTACGACCAGGCCGATTGGTACCTCCTGAGACAGCTCCACCAGTTCAAGAAAGGATGGCGCGGCACCGATCCCCGGGACATCACCGGTGGCACCATGCGCCCCATGACCTTCAGCCTCGACGAGAACGCGATGGCGAACGTGGTGGCTTACATCCAGACCCTGAAGTAGGGCCGGAGCCTCGACCATGACGGATCAACCGACCACGGTAGCGACCTCGGACGACGACAAGGCTCCGGGCTCCGTACCGGACGAGGACGCCTCGCTGGCCCCACCGCCGGACGAGCTCAACCCGGCACTGATAGACGCCAGGCAGACCTTCATCATCACGTGCATCGGCATCGCGCTCTTCGCCGGCGCCGTCTTCGTCTTCATCCTCTGAGTCACGGGATACGGATTCCATGCTTCATGGACTGATTCCGGAAGCGTCGTCCTTCGCCGGCAACATCGATTGGCTGATCTTCCTCGTCCTGGTTCTGGTGGGCTTCTGGTTCATCGTGGCGGAGGGCGTCTTCTTCTGGCTCATCTTCCGCTTCCGCAGCCGGCCCGGACACAAGGGTCAGTACCTCACCGGACACGAGAAGCACGTCGAGCGGTGGATCAAGATCCCCCATGCGCTGGTGCTCATATGCGACGTGATCATCATCATCGGTGCGGTGCACGTGTGGTACATCGTGAAGATGCACCTGCCGCCGGCGGACTACACGGTGCGCGTCACCGGCCAGCAGTGGGACTGGGTGTTCCAGCAGCCGGGTGCCGACGGCAAGCTCGACACGAAGGATGACATCTACACCACGGACAGCCTGCACGTGGAGGTGAACAAGACCTACCACTTCCTGCTGGAGTCGAGGGACGTGATCCACGACTTCTCCGTGCCCGTGTTCCGGCTCAAGCAGGACGCGGTTCCCGGGCGGACCATCACGGGGTGGTTCCGACCCACGGAGACCGGAACGTTCGACATCCAGTGCGCGAAGCTGTGCGGCATCGGTCACGGGGTGATGGTCGGTAGCATGGTGGTGGAGACCCCGGCGCAGCACGCCGCGTGGGTCGCGAAGAACACTCCCACCAGCGCCCAGTAGCCAGAGGAGCGGAACGATGGCCCAGGCCAGCGCGGCGACGGTTCACGCACACGAGCACGGCAGCCACGAGCACAAGGAGCTCCACGGCGTCCTGAAGTACCTCTGGTCCACGGACCACAAGGTCATCGCCATGCAGTACCTCTTCACGGGGATGTTCATGGCGATGGTGGGCGGCTTCTTGGCGTACGTGTTCCGCATGCAGCTCGCCTTCCCGGGGAAGTCCGTGCCCCTGTTCGGCTACGTGTCGCCCGGCAGGTACAACGCGCTCATCACCGCCCATGGCTCGATCATGATCTTCTGGGTGGCGATGCCGGTGCTCATCGCCGCCTTCGGGAACTTCCTGATCCCGCTCATGATCGGCGCGGACGACATGGTGTTCCCCCGGCTCAACCGGCTCTCGTACCAGGTCTTCCTGCTCAGCGTCATCGTCATCCTGTCGTCGCTCTTCGTGAAGGGTGGCGGCTTCGGCGGTGCCTGGACGGCGTACCCGCCGCTCTCCGCCAATGCGAAGTACAACCTGACGCCCCTGGGCTCGAGCATGTGGCTGATGGCGGTGGCCCTGGAGTTCGTCGCCTTCCTTCTCGGCGGCATCAACTTCATCACCACGCTCATGAACGCCCGGGCGCCGGGGATGAAGGCCTACGACATTCCCATGCTGCCGTGGATGGTGGTCCTCGCGAGCATCATGTTCATGCTCTCGGTGGGGCCGCTCATCGCCGGCGCCATCATGCTCTTCTTCGACCAGAACCTGGGCACGGGCTTCTACGACCCTGCACGGGGCGGCGATCCGATCCTGTGGCAGCACCTGTTCTGGTTCTTCGGGCACCCCGAGGTCTACGTCGTGCTCCTGCCCGCCGTGGGCATCGTTCTCGAGGTCATCGCCACCTTCGCGCGGAAGAAGCTCTTCGGCTACAAGACCCTCCTGTACACGGCGGCCGCCACGGCCGTGCTCAGCTTCTTCGTGTGGGCCCATCACCAGTTCATCGCGGGCATCGACCCCCGCATGGCGAACATCTTCACGGTGACCACGCTCATCATCTCCATTCCCATCGCGGAGATGTGCTTCGTGATCATCGCCACCCTGTACGGCGGCAACATCCGTCTGAGCACGCCCATGCTGTGGGCGCTGGCCTTCATGGGCGAGTTCCTCATCGGTGGCGTGACGGGGATCTTCCTGGGGGCCAGCGGCGCGGACATCTATCTCCACGAGACCTACTTCGTGCTGGCCCACTTCCACTACACGTTCTTCCCCATCGCCATCATCGGGACCTTCGCGGGCTTCACCTACTGGTTCCCGAAGATGTTCGGGAAGATGCTGAACGATACCCTGGGCAAGATCCACTTCTGGGGCACCATCATCCCCTTCAACTTCATCTTCATTCCCCTCTTCATCCTCGGCCTGGAAGGCCAGCAGCGCCGGATCTACGACTTCCAGAACTTCCCCGAGCTGCAGCACCTGCAGCCGATACGCATCCTGGCGACCATCTCCCTGGTCGTGATGCTACTCTTCCAGTTCGTGTTCTTCTTCAACGTCATCCGGACGTGGATCAAGGGCCCCAAGGCCCCGAAGAACCCGTGGCATTCCAACACGCTGGAGTGGACGGTGGAGTCGCCGCCGCCCCACGGTAACTGGCCGCCGGACCAGATGCCCAAGGTCTACCGTGGCCCGTACGAGTACAACCATCCGGACCGGGAAGACGACTACTGGCCGCAGAACATCCCGCCCGAGCGGGAGCCGACCCCCTCCCCTGCCCGCTGAGCATCGAGGTCCGAAAGTGCAGACACCCATCGCAACAACGCGCAGCGCTACGGGGATCCCCACCGGCCGGCTGGCCATATGGTGGGTGGTGGCGTCCGAGATCGTGATCTTCGGAGGTCTGCTGCTCTCGTACGTGATGCACCGTATCGGCCACCCGGAGTGGGCCATCGCCCAGGCCCACACACATACGTTCGTCGGCGCGTTCAATACGTTCGTGCTCCTCACGGCCAGCTTCACGGCCGTCAAGGGTCACGAGGCGGCGGAGAAGGGCGACGGCAAGAAGGCCGCCAAGTTCCTGTACCTGACGATGGGCGGGGCCTGCCTGTTCATTCTGGTGAAATCGCTGGAGTGGACGAGCGAGATCCTCGAGGGCTACACCATCCAGGCCAACGGCTTCTGGGCCTTCTACTACACGGCCGCCGGCCTGCACGCGCTGCACGTGATCGCGGGGGCCATCGTCATCTTCTTCGTCGCCCGGGACGCCGCCAAGGGCCGCAACCTGCAGCGCGTGGAGTACGTGGGCATCTACTGGCACTTCGTCGATATCATCTGGATCTTCCTGTTCCCTCTTCTCTACATCGCGAAGTAGGGGGGGCGATGAGCGAGCAAGACCGCGATACACATCAGCATCACCCCGACTACTGGAAGATCTACGTCGCGCTGGTGATCCTCCTGGCCATCAGCGTGGTCGGCACCTTCAGCGGCATCTTGTGGATCACGTTCATCATGGCGTTCGGTGTCGCCTTGGTGAAGGCGACGCTGGTGGCCGAGAACTTCATGCACCTGAAGTGGGAGAAGGTGATCGCCAAGTGGGTGCTGGGCATCGCTCTCATCCTCATGGTGCTGTTCTTCGCCGGCGTCTCCCCGGACATCATGAAGGACCGCGGCCTGCAGTGGGTGAACAACGCGGACCTGGCGGCCACCGCGCGGGGCATCCCCGACGAGGAAGAGCCCGAGAAGGGCGCCCCGGCCTCGGCGCCGGATTCCACCAAGGCTGCTGCGGCCACACAGACCGCGGCGGCCGCGCCCGCTGCGGCCCCCTTCAGTCCCGAGACCACGTTCAAGACTGTGTGCGCGGCGTGCCATGGCCCGGAGGGAGAGGGGAACGGTCCGGGTGCCGCGGCGCTGAACCCCAAGCCGGCCAACTTCACCGACCCGGCGTTCTGGACGGACAAGACCGACTCCGTCCTGGAGAAGGCCATCCGGCAGGGCGGCGCCTCGGTGGGCAAGTCCTCGGCCATGCCGGCATGGGGATCGATTCTGACCGAGGCCCAGGCCAAGCAGATGGTGGCCTACCTGCACACCTTGAAAGGGAAATAGCCGCGGTGTCACGCGCGCCGCGCTGAGGAGAACGGTCGATGTCGACCCAGAGCGTGACGATGACCATGGAGGGCTCCCGCCCCGAGCCTCGGCGCAGACCGAAGCTGGTGGCGAGCGGGGTCATGGGCATGCTGATGTTCACGTTCACCGAGACCATGCTCTTCGCCGGCCTGATCTCGGCGCACGCCATCGTACGCGCGCGCTTCTCGGGTCAGATGTGGCCCCCGTTCGGCCAGCCCCGATTGCCGGTCCAGCAGACCGCGTTCAACACCGGGGCGCTCCTGGTGAGCGGGATCGCCCTGGTGCTCGCTCATCTGGCGTACCGCAAGCGCGCACGGCAGGCGCTGGGGCCCCTGGCCATCGCCGTGCTCCTGGGCCTGTTCTTCGTGGTCTTCCAGGGCGTGGAGTGGGCGGCCCTCCTGGCGCAGGGCCTCACCATACAGTCCAGCTCGTACGGGAGCTTCTTCTACCTCATCGTCGGCCTGCACGCGATGCACGCGGTGGCGGCGATCCTGTGTCTGACGTGGGCGTGGTTCCGGCTCCGCCGGGGGACGCTCACTCCCAGCCAATTCGGCACCGTGCAGGTCTTCTGGTACTTCGTGGTGCTGATCTGGCCGATCATCTACCTGAAGGTGTACTTGTCATGAAGCGCCGCTGGATTCCCGTCATAGTCCTTCTCCTTCTGGCATTTGTTCCCGGTGTCGCACACGCCTGCGCGGTGTGCTTCGATCCCCGTGACAAGAGCAACGGGACGTTCCTCCTGTCGACGGCGTTTCTGAGCCTCGTGCCCGTGGGGATCCTGGGGAGCATGGGCATGTGGCTGCGCAAGCGGCTCCGGGACGTGAAGGACGACGAAGAGGACGAAGGGGACCGCGCCTCCGAGGACAACTAGCAGGTCGCTGACGAAGGAGCGCACATCCCGCCACCGTGCCGGCGCCCGCGCGCCCGAGCGCCGCGGCCCCGGATCACGGGGCGGCGTGACGGCGGCATGGCGCCAGGCCCGCAACACCTGCGGCGTCCCGGCAGCGACAGACGCCGCACCGGCTCCCCGGCTCCCGGGGCGAGCGCGAGACTCTGGCACTGCCGCCGCCGGAGCTTCATCCTACGCTTGTCGTAGCTCGCGCCGCTCCTCCCCTGGAAGACGGCGCCACCCGGTCCGGAGGCCCAGTGGCGGAAGACCGCCCGCGCAGAACGTTCTCGGAAGCACCGCCTCGCCCGGGGGGGCTCCGCGACGTGGACACCGTCGATCGGGCCATGCTCGCCTGGAGCCTCATCGCCGGCGCGCTGGGGCTGATCATGGGAGGCTTCCTGGGCCTTCTCGTCGCCCACGAGGGATGGCCCGCCTGGATCGCCGTGCTGTGTCCGTTCGCCGGCGCGGCGGGGGTGGTGGGCCTCGTTCGCCTGGTGGTGGGTGGCGGCACCACCGCCGCCGGCACCGTCTACAACCCGTCGGGGCGGACCACCCCGCACCGGAGGGAGCACTCGCGGGCGGAGGCCCTGGCGGCCCGCGGAGAGTACGAGGAGGCCGTCACCGCCTTCGAGTTGGCGGTGGCGGAGGATCCCTCCGACCCCTGGCCGTACCTGCGGGTGGCGCGCATCTACCGGGACCATCTCGGCCGCCCCGAGGACGCCGCGCGTTGGTTCCGACGGGCGTCCCGGGAGGCCCGGACGGGGTCGGTCATCGCGCGCAAAGAGCTCGTGGAGCTCTACATGCACCGCATGGAGGCGCCACGGAAAGCCGTGCCCGAGCTGGCGCGCATGGCCGAGGAGCTCGCAGGCACGCCCGAGGGCGAATGGGCCGCCGCCAAGCTGCGACACGTGAAGGAGCTGTTGGCGGGGAAGCCGGAGGAAGCCTGACGGCGAAGGTCCCGACCCGTCGCCGGGGATCGCCCACCGCGCGGGCCGCCGGCCCCCGCCGGCACTCAGCTCACGCGGCGGCGCTTCCGCTTCATGAAATCCATCATGATGTACTGGCCCAGCGTCATCGTGCTGGTGAAGTACGCCTTCCCCCGGGCGATCTCGGAGACCTTCTGCACGAAGCGCACGAGGTACGGATCCCGCGCCAGCATGAACGTGTTGATGAGGATGCCCGCCTTGCGGCAGGCCGCCACCTCGTGGAACGTGCGCTCCAGGATGCGCGGGTCCAGGCCTCCCGAGTTGGTGTAGACGCGCCCGTCGGGCAGCGACATGGCGCTGGGCTTCCCGTCGGTGATCATGATGATCTGGCGCATGTCCTTCTTCTGTGCGTTCAGAAGCCTGCGGGACACCTCGAAGCCTTCCGCGGTGTTGGTGTGGTACGGTCCCACCTGTGCCTTGGCCAGCTGCGACAGCGGGATCTCCTCGGCGCGGTCGCCGAAGGTCACCACCTTCAGCGAATCTCCCGGAAACTGCGTGCGGATGAGGTGCGAGAGCGCCAGCGCCACGCGCTTGGCCGGGGTGAAGCGATCCTCGCCGTAGAGGATCATGGAGTGGCTGATGTCCAGCATGAGCACGGTGGCGCACGACGACCGATACTCGGCCTGATGCACCATGAGATCGCCGTACTCGAGGTTCAACGGGACCTTCAGGCCGTCGCGCTCGATGGCGTGCTTCAGGGTGGCGGGGATGTCCAGGTTCATGGTGTCGCCGAACTCGTAGGCCCGCGACGCGGCCTCCGCCTCGACGCCGGTGGCCAGGTGCGGCGTGTCGTGAGCGCCGAAGTTGCCCTTGCCGATGGCCCCCAGGAGGCCGCGCAGGGCGCGGTATCCCAGGAAGTCCATGCCCTTCTGCGTCAGGTTGAACTGGACGCTCTGGGCGGCCTCCTTCGCCTCGTCCACCTGGCCCTGGCCGGTGACGTCGTACGTGGCTCCGGGGAGCGTCGGCTTGCCACCCTCGAGGGTGATGTAGCCCTCCTCCACCAACTTCTGGATGAGGTCGTCGAGAAGCGCCGCGAGCTGACGCTGCACGTCCTCGTCGCCCTGGCCCTCGCCGCGGAGCTCCTCGATCATCTCGGGGGTGAGCTGGCCGCTCTCCAGGAGCGCCCTGAGAAGCGCCTGCTTCAGCGCGTCGGTGGAGTCGGTGTCCTCCATCCCGGACCAGCCCCAGTAGGGATGGTAGCTGGGCCCACCCGCGAAACCGCCGTCCAGGAGGAAGTCGGAGAGCTGCTCGAGGAGCGCCTCGATGTTGAGGGCGTCGAGCCAGCGGCCCTTGTACTTGGAGTACGTGGTGAAGCGCATGAGGCAAGCCTCTATCGGGAGGAATAGGTTGCCGCCATGAACCGATCCGGACGACCCGGGGCCGCCGGCAGGCCGCTCCCGGAGGACCTCGCCGCCCTCCGACGCGCCCTGTTGGGCCACTACGACCGCACGCGCCGGGACCTACCCTGGCGTGGCGACACGGATCCGTACCGGATCTGGGTGTCGGAGGTGATGCTCCAACAGACCCGGGCGGAGACCGTGACAGAGTACTACAGGCGCTGGTTGGAGCGGTTCCCGGACGTGGAGACGCTGGCCGCCGCCGACCTGGACGACGTGCTCCTGGCCTGGCAGGGGCTGGGCTACTACAGCAGGGCCCGGAACCTCCATGCCGGCGCCGTGGTGGTGCGCGACCGCCACGCCGGGACCGTGCCGGGCACCTACGAGGCGCTCCGGGAGCTGCCCGGCGTCGGAGCGTACACCGCAGGGGCAGTGGCCAGCATCGCGTTCGGCGAAGCCGTGCCCGCCGTGGACGGCAACGTGCGCCGGGTTCTGGCCCGCTTGTTCGACCGCGCCGCACCGGCGCCGAAGTGGCTGCGGGAGACCGCGGCGGCGCTGGTGGACGCGTCCCGCCCCGGGGAGTGGAACCAGGCCCTCATGGAGCTGGGCGCCACGGTGTGCACGCCGCGGAGCCCCGGATGCCACGCATGCCCCGTGTCGGCGTGGTGCGCGGCGCGGGCAGCGGGAACCCAGGAGGAGCGGCCCGCCCCGTCGGCCAGGCGGGCCGTGCTCCGGGAGCGCCTCGCCACCGCAGTGGTGGTGGACCGCGACGGCTGCGCGCTCGTCGCGCGCCGTCCGGAGAGCGGGCTTCTGGGCGGCATGTGGTCTTTTCCCGACACCCCTCTGGAGGCGGGCGTCGAGGGTGATGAGGACGCCCTCGTGGCTTCCGCCCGGAAAGCCGCTACCGCGGCGGGAGCCCGGGTGTCGCACGAGCCCCCCCTGGCGCTCCTCGAGCCGGTGCGCCACCGCTTCACGCACCTGGCTGCGACCTATCGGCCGGTCGTGCTGGCGGGGAGCGGCGCCGACGGCGAGAATCGACGGTGGGTTGCGCTGGACGCGCCGGTCGCGGTGGCGCTCCCGGTGGCCCAGCGCAAGATCGCCCGGGCCGCGGCCACGGTTCTGGGAAGGCTCTGACGGAGGACGCCGGGAGTGCCGGCGCCGCACATCTGAAACGCGGCACGACCGCGATGGAAGGCGTGGGATGCGCATCAAGGACATGACCTGGATGCAGGTCGAGGAATACCTGAAGAAGGACGACCGGTGCGTCTTGCCGCTGGGGAGCACGGAGCAGCACGGGTACCTGAGCCTGGCGGTGGACGCCATCCTGCCGGAGAAGGTGGCGGCGGACGCGGCGGAGCCTCTGGGGGTACCGGTCTTTCCTGCCCTCTCCTACGGGATCACGCCGTACTTCATGGCGTTCCCGGGGACGGTGAGCCTCACCCAGGGGACATACGAGCGCATCCTCTCCGAGGTGCTGGGGAGCCTCCACAAGCACGGCTTCCGCCGCATCATGGTGGTGAACGGCCACGGCGGGAACTCCGCGGCCGCCGAGGCGGCGGCGGCCTGGGCTTCGGCCCGGGGCCTGTCCCTTCTGTGGTACGACTGGTGGAAGGCACCCCGGACCATCGCCGCGGTGCGGGCCATCGACCCGGACGCCTCGCATGCGTCATGGATGGAGGGCTTCCCGTGGACCCGTGTGGCCACGGCGAAGGCACCCGAAGGCCGGAAGGCCCCCGTGGACCTGACGGGACGGGAGAGCCTCTCCCCGTCGGAGTTCCGGCAGCGCCTGGGCGACGGCTCGTTCGGCGGCTGGTACGCGCGCCCCGACGAGGACCTGCTGGCGATCTGGAAGGTGGCCGTGAAGGAAACGCGTAAGCTGCTGAAGGAGGGCTGGAGGTCGTGAACATCTCCTTCGAGGGGCGCACGGTTCTCGTCACGGGGGCCGCCCACGGGTTCGGCCGCGCCATCGTCGGGGCTTTCGCCCAGCGCGGCGCCCGGGTCTTCGCGTGTGACGTGCTGGCCGACGAGCTGGCGGAGACCGCGAGGCTCGGCGGCGAGGCGTGCACCGCCGGCGTCGTGGACGTGACGGATCGCGCCCAGGTGCAGGCGTGGGTGGCCGGAGCCCTGGACGCCACCGGGCGCATCGACGTGCTGGTGAACGACGCCGGCGGCGTCCTCGGCCAGGTGGGTCGTCCCCTGGAGGAGGTCACGCCCGGGGACTGGAACGGCATCGTGGCGGTGAACATGAGCGGCGCGTTCTGGTGCGCGCAGGCTGCGGCGCCGGCCATGAAGAAGGCGCGCTACGGGCGCATCGTGAACATATCCAGCGGCGCCGGGCTGGGGATCAGCCTCACGGGGATCCAGGCGTACGCCTCGTCGAAGGCCGGCCAGATCGGCCTGACACGGCAGCTCGCCCACGAGCTGGGCCCGTGGGGGATCACCGTGAACAACGTGGCGCCGGGCTTCGTGCGCTCGAACCCCACCACCGAGCGACAGTGGGAGTCGTACGGCTCGGATGGCCAAGCGACGTTGGTGGACCGCATCGCCCTGAAGCGCCTGGGTACCCCCGCCGACATCACCCACGCGGTGCTCTTCTTCGCTTCGGAGTACGCGGGGTGGATCACCGGACAGGTGCTGGCGGTGGACGGGGGGCGGTAGACCTCCTACGCCTTTCGCGCCACCGCCAGCAGCGACGAGCCCACGGGAATCCTCGACCACCCCAACACCGCCTCCTCCACCCGCGACATGGCGTACATGACGCCGTTGAGGGGAGCCGGCGGAATCCCGGGCAAGGACGGCTCGGGGCGGCGCACGCCCTCCATGGTGCGCTGCAACACCTTGGCGGGATGCACCCAGCGGAAGAAGTAGCGCGCCTTCTCCACGGCGAAGGCCTGGGACAGCAGCGTCACCAACTCGCTGCGTGTATACCGCGTGACGTGACGGTTGAGGTCGTCGTGGGTGGTCCACAGGTGACGGAACGCCGGAACCGTCACCAGCGCCACACCGCCGGGCTCCAGGAGAGTGGCGGCGTGGGCCACGGCGCCGCCGGCATCCTCCATGTGCTCGAGGACGTCCAGGAAGAGCACGAGGTCGTAGCTCCCCCCGGGGCGGAACGTCGCGTCGAAGGGCCGCACGTGGATGCTTCCTTCGGCGGCCCGCTCGGGTGACACCAGAGCCTGGTCGGGCTCCACGCCCTCGACCCGCGTGGCGTACGCATCGAGCCGATCGAACAGGAGGCCGTCCCCGCACCCCACGTCCAGGGCGCGCTTCCAGCCCGCCGGCGGGCGCAACCGGTTCAGCTCGCCCAGGACCAGGGCCTCCCGGGCGCGCCACCACCAGTGGCGCTCGTACAACTCGCGGTAGCGGCGGGCGTAGGCCGGGTCCATCACCACGGGCTCCCCGGCCGCCGTGGACGGCCGACGGTCCGGTCCGCTCCCCCGGAAGGTGGGGCGGAGCGGCTGAGGCGCCGGGTCCCCGTCACGACTCCTCCCCCCTTTCTCCCCGCACCACCCTGTCCACCACGTACACGGGCCGCGCCTTCACCTCCTGGTAGATGCGCCCCACGTACTCGCCGATGACCCCCAGGAAGAAGAGGAGCACACCGGCCAGGAACGTCCCCACCACCAGGAGGGCGGTGAACCCCTGGGGAGAGCGGTGCTGGACGACCTTGGCCCAGACGGCGTAGAGGGCGAAGAGCACGGCGAGGCCCGCCGCCCCCGCTCCCACCACCGCGGCGGCGCGGATGGGCACCACGGAGAACGAGAAGATCCCGTCCAGGCCCAGCTCCACCAGGCGGCCGAAGGAGTACTTGGACTCGCCGGCGTGACGGCCGGCCCGCTCCACCGGGAGGCCGAGCTGGCGAAACCCCGCCCACGCCCTGAGTCCCCGGAGATACCGCTGGCGCTCCGGGGCGCGACGGATCTCGTCGGCGACGCGCCGGGAGAGGAGCGAGAAGTCGCCCGCGTCCAGCGGGAGCGCCGGCCGCGCCATACGCGCCAGTAGCCGGTAGTAGGCCCAGTAGCAGAAGCGGAGCCAGAGGGGCTCCTTCCTCCGCTCCCGCTTCGCGTAGACCACGTCGTACCCCCGGTGGTACGCCTCCAGGAACCGGAGGATCTCCTCCGGGGGGTCCTGGAGATCGGCGTCCATGAGCACCACCACGTCGCCGCCCACGTGGTCGAGGGCGGCCGTGAGCGCCGGCTGGTGGCCGAAGTTCCGTGAGAGGGCCACCGACACGACGCGGCCGTCGCCGCGCGCGGCCTCCTCCATCATCGTGCGGGTCTCGTCCGTGCTGCCGTCGTCCACCAGCACCAGCTCGTGGGGTCCCCCGGGGAGGGCGTCCAGCACGGCGCGCACGCGTCGAAGCAGCTCCGGCAGCGTCGCCTCCTCGTTGTACAGAGGCACCGCCACGGACACCCTCGGGGCGTTCGACTCGCTCACCGGCTCACCTCCCCGGTTGTGCGCCGGCATCCGGCCCGGCGCTCTCCGCCGCGGGCGCCTCCGCGGCTCATGACCGCGCCCGCTCCGTCGGGCGGCCGCGGAAGTAGACCATCTTCCACAGTGCGACGCCGGCGACGTCCAGGTCGTAGGGCTCGAAGTGCTCCACGTCGAAGCGCATCCCGAAGAGCGTGCGCCAGCGCTCCAGGGGGCGGGGGTGCTCCCCGCGGTCCATCTTGGCCAGGAGCCGGGCGGGCGAGGCGCGTTCCGGCAGCACCAGGTCGAGCACGTGGATGCATCCGTCGGCGGTGAGGAGCGTGGCCAGGTGGGAGAGGATGCGGTCCGAGTCCTCGTCACCCACGTGGTGGAAGAAGCTGTTCACCAGAATGAAGTCGAAGGGCTCGTCGCGCACCTCCCAGCGGGTGACGTCGGCCACCTCGAAGCGCATCCCGTGGCGCGCCCGTGCCTGCCTCACGTACTCGGGGTTGATGTCGAGACCCAGGTAATCCTTCCCCCGGAAGTGGGGGGCGTTGGTCCCGGGCCCGCATCCGACGTCGAGGACGCGGCGGACGTTGGAGAGGTCGTTGTGCCGGAGGACGGGCGCCAGCTTCTGCTCCTGGAAGGGAGCCTGCCAGATCCGGTACACCCACGGCACCTCGAACAGTCGAGCCCACGGCTTGCTCACGGCGTCTCCTTCCATCGGACGGAGAACGGTCCCACGTCCTGGCCGGCGGGGAATGTCCGGTAGAGCCAGGTCACCACGTCTGCGGCCGCCGGGGCGGAGAAGAGCGGCTTCCGGTTCAGGACCACGACACGAACGTCGTGGGCGGCGAAGAGCGTGTCGAGGTCCGCCACCCTGGGCGGTGTCGCATCCAGGAACTCGTAGAGCGTCGGCGTCGGATTGGGAAGGCCCGTGAGGTAGTACACCTCCGGCGCGTCGGGGCCCGCCCACAGGTCGCCGCCGTCCGTGTGCTCCCGGACGTCGCGCACCAGCGTCTCGTAGACGCGGGCATCGGCGGTGGACACGCGGATGCCGCCCCGCGGCAGGTCCAGCAGGGTGGGGGAGGAGAGGGCCACCCCGGCCCCGTATCCGGCGCCCAGAAAGGCGGCCATCGCCGCCAGGAGCGCCAGCACCGGGCCGGCATGGCGGCGGTAGACTCCCACCACCGCCAGCGTGGCCAGCACGCCCAACGGCGCGACGTAGAAGAAGTACGCCGGTGCGTCGTACGGGAACTCCACCAGCGCCCAGAGGCCGGCTGTGGCGAGGACGGCGTACACCGTTGCGGCGGGCCGGTGAGGGAAGGGTGCCGCGGCCGCAGCGCCGTCCTGGGGGCGGCCGCCGGAAGCGACATCGGCGCCCGCGGAGCTCGTGAAGCCCCTGGCCGAGGCGGTGGCACCCGACGCCCCCGCTCGGAGCCCCCAAGCCACCGCGCCCCACACCACCAGCGCCGGGATCCATCCCCTGAGAGCGTACCAGAGCGTGGACATCACGCCGCCATCCAGAGCGTCGTCCAGCGCCAGGCCCAGGGCCAGAAGGGCTGCCAGGGCCAGCGCCGCGCGACGGGCTCCGGCACCCTGCAGGCGGGTCGCCGCCCCCACGACGACGACGGCCACCATACCCGGAACGACAGTCCAGAAAGGCCCCGGAGAGCTCGCCGCAGCCTGCAGCCGGCGCCCCGGAAGGACGAAGACGCCGCGGAACCAGGCGGCCAGACCGCCGCCCAGGGCATAGGGGACCAGGAAGAGCGCCACGGGGATCGTGAGACCCAGGGCCAGCGCCACCCCGTCGGCCAGCAGCGGGCGCAGGCCGGCGCCGGTGGACGCCGCCTCGCCGGCCCGACCGTGCCACCCTCGCCACACCACCGCCCCGCCCAGCGCCAGCGCCGGCACGAAGAAGTGCCACACCCCGGAGGCGCCGGAGCCCGGGATCACGAGGTGGCCCAGCAGCGCGAGGAAGGCGACGACACCCGCCACCATGACGCCACGGTAGAGCCGGGATCCGTCCGCGCGGTGCGCGGCCAGCGCCAGCAAGGTGGCCGCGACGAAGTAGAGGCCCACCACCTTGAAGAGAACCGCCACGCCCGCCAGGGCGCCGGCCGCCGCGAGCCACCCGCGTGAGCCGCCGTCCAGGAGCCTCAGCAGGCACCAGAGTCCCCAGGTTACCGCGAACAAGGAGAACCACGTCGGCATGGCCTCCGGGTACGTGGGCACCGAGAGGACGGCGGCCAGCGCCACCGCCCCGGCCGCCGCCGCGGGCTCGACGAAGCGGCGGGCCACGAGCCAGAGCCCGGGCAGCCAGGCGGCGAAGCCCACCACCAGGGGAACGCGCAGGGCGGGCAGGCGCACCCCGAGCACCTTCAAAGCCAGGGCGCCCACCACGGCGTTCAGCCCCGAGTAGGGATCACCGAAGTCGCGCTGGGGGAGCTGCCCACGGAGGACACGCTCGGCGGATTGAGCCAGAGTGCCGGCGTCCAGGGGAATCCAGAAGTGCCTGGTCGCCAGCGCCACGACGACCACGGCCCCCGCCCACCCGAGGGCGAGAACGACGGGACGGCGCAAAAGCTCGTCGAGGCGGGACGACATGGTCCGGAAGGTCGGAGGCGCCGGCCCGCGACGCCAGCGGTGACTTCCCGGCCGCGCGTCGCCTTCAGTCCAGCGTCACCGTCCGCTGCAGCTCCACGATCCACTCGGGCGTGCGCCGCAGGTACGCCTCGACCCTCTTCACGCGCACGAAGTAGTAGCGTGCGTTGAGCCCCTGGAAGATCAGGCTCGTGCCGATGACGCCGGCGTAGACCAGAACCGTCAGGCTGCGGACGGTGTCGGGAGGAACGCCCACCAGGTCGAGCTGCTGCTGGATCTGGAGGTCTGGATGGGCGTACGCGCCGTACATGCTCCACAGGCAATACGCGATGACGAGGCACATGAGGCCCACCTGGTTCCTGCCCAGGAGGCGGGCCCCCGCCGGGTCGATGCGCCTGAGCATGCCCCGGCCCTTGAACTCGTTGCGGGCCACCACGGCCATGCCCACGCCGAGAACCAGGGCGGTGACGCTGCCGATGGCGAAGGGGATGGTCAGAGCGGCGAAGACGGCCAGGGTCCATCCGTTGAACGTGGCCACCTTGGCGGCGCCGAGGAATTGGCCGGCGCTCTTGCGGGCGTCCTCCAACGCCTCCTTCTGCTCGGGTGACAAAGTCTCGCGTGCGTCCATTGAGCGTTCGGGGAGCGTCCGTTCCTGGTCGTGGTGGGGTGCGTCAAGTGGGATGCAGGGACCACCACTGTCGCGGCGGTGCCCGGAAGCCGCCACCCACGCCCTACGGACGCGGGTGCCCGGCCTGACGACGCCCTGCGCCGACTTCACGCACCCGTCAGATGTTGAGGCCTCCCGTGGGGTCGAATCCCTTATAGCCCTTGCCCTGCGACGGGCCTTCGTGGCGCGCACGCGCATAGCCGGCGGCCGACCGTGCGATGCGCTTCTGGGCCACCAGCGCTTCGAGTGTAAGCTCGCAGGCCGCCGCGCGCACGCCGTCGTTGGCGTCCCCGGGGGCGAGTCCCAGCGCCTCCACGAGGTCGAGAAGGCCCGGCACGGCTTCGAAGCCGCGCACGCACGCGTCCGCGGCGGCGTCCTCTCCCACCTGGAGAACCCCACCGGTCTCGAAGTACTCGACGATCCCCTCCACGTCGGCGCCGCCGCCGCGCTGGTCGAAGGCGTGCAACGCCGCGGCCTGGATGAGCTCCCGGGCGATCTTCTGGTGGCCGTGCAGCTCGCCCTCGTACTCCAGCTCGAGCTTCCCCGTGATCGCCGGAAGGGCGGCGTAGAGGTCCGCGATGCGTGGAACCGCATTGTCCTCACCGTTGCTCAGGGCCCGCCGCTCCGCATTGGACACCATGGTCTCCAGGACCGTGATGGGCATGCGCTGGCTGACGCCGGAGCGCTGGTCGATGCGCTTGTCGTCCCGGGCGCCGAACGCCACCAGCTCCACCACGTCCGCGACGAAGTCGGGGATGTCGACGCACACGCCGTCGCGGTTCGTCCACGCCTCCTGGCGCGTGATGCCGACGCCGATCTCCAGCTCCTCCGGATAGTGCGTGCGGATCTCCGCGCCGATGCGGTCCTTGAGGGGCGTGATGATCTTGCCACGCGCCGTGTAGTCCTCGGGGTTGGCGGTGAACACCATCATCACGTCCAGCGCCAGGCGGATCGGATAGCCCTTCACCTGCACGTCCCCCTCCTGGAGGATGTTGAAGAGCCCCACCTGGATCTTGCCGGCGAGATCCGGCAGCTCGTTGATGGCGAATATGCCCCGGTTGGCTCGCGGCAGCAGCCCGTAGTGGATGGTGAGCTCGTCGGCGAGGATGTGCCCGCCCCGCGCGGCCTTGATGGGGTCCACGTCGCCGATGATGTCGGCGATGGTCACGTCCGGAGTGGCCAGCTTCTCCACGTACCGCTGCGGCCGCTCGACCCACGCGACCGGCGCGTCGTCTCCCCGCTCCGCGAGGAGGAGGCGAGCGTACTTGGAGATCGGGCGCAGCGGGTCGTCGTTGACCTCGCTCCCCTCGAGGATGGGGATCTCGTCGTCCAGGAGCTCCACGAGCTGGCGAAGAATGCGACTCTTCGCCTGGCCGCGGAGCCCAAGCAGGATGAAGTCGTGGCATGAGAGGACGGCGTTGACGATCTGCGGGATGACGGTGTCCTCGTAGCCCTGCACGCCGGGGAAGAGCGTCTCGCCCTCCCGCAGCTTGCGTACGAGGTTCCCGCGCATCTCTTCCTTCACGGTCCGCGGGCGATAGCCCGTCGCCTTGAGCTCGCCGACGGTGCGGGGGCGGATCCCGGTCATGGCGCCTCCTGGGCAGTTGGCCGAGTAGAGGGAAGGTCCTACGCCCGGCACGGACGGCGGTTCCGGAACCCGGCTCCCGGCCGTGCGGTTCGGGGCCGATTTGGCTAGTGTTCGACCATGGATACGCAAGCCATTATCCGCCTCGCCGTTGGCCTGTATGTCCTGGCCACGCTGGTGGTGTTTTTCCGATTGGTGGCCGGCAAGATCGCCTTCGTGCGTCACGGCCACCCAGAGAGCCGAGCGGACCACATCGGACGCCGGATCGCGATCTTCTTCATCGAGGTGCTGGGCCAGACCAAAGTGCGCAAACGCCTGACCGCGGGGTGGGCGCACGCCATGATCTTCTGGGGCTTTCTGGCCTTCGCGATCTCCACGCTGAACCTGCTCGACCGCCTGGCGGTGGGGGGGCAGGGGTTCCTGGTGGGCCCCCTCGACTGGTTCGACATCGTGGTGGACGTGTTCGCCGCGCTCATCATCCTCGGATGCGTGGTGCTGGCCGTGCGCCGCTACGTGGTGAAGCCAACGTACCTGACGTACCACAGCCACGAGTCGGGGATCGTGCTGGCGGCCATCGCCGTCATCGCCGTGACCCACCTGGGCGAGCGGTACCTGGCCGGCACTACGTCCACGTACTTCGGCTACGCCCACCTCATGGTGGCGTTCACCTTCCTGGCGTACGTGCCCACGTCGAAGCACTTCCACATCCTCGGCGCGCCGTTCAACTCGGTGCTCCAGCAGCTCCAGGACCACCAGAAGATGGACTTCATGGATCTGGAGAAGGAGCTGGACGAGTCGAAGGGGGAGGCGTACGGCTTCAATCGGCTCGAGCACCTGGGGTGGAAGGACCGCCTGGACCTCATCACCTGCATCGAGTGCGGGCGGTGCCAGGAGGCGTGCCCCGCCTACGCCACGGGCAAGCTGCTGAGCCCGCGCGACTTCATCGTCGACCTGAAGTACCACGCGGCCGGCAAGCAGCCCCACGGCAAGCAGGCCGCCGTGGCGCGTGAGGCGTTTGCGGCCGCGGGGGGCAGCGTCGACGGCGTGGATTTCGAATCCCAGCCGTTGGTCGACCACGTCATCGCCCAGCAGACCCTCTGGGAGTGCACCACATGCATGGCGTGCGTGCAGGCGTGCCCCGTGGACATCGACCATCTGTCGATGCTGCTGAACATGCGCCGCTACCAGGTTCTCGACGTCGGGGACATCGAGCCCGAGTACCAGCGCGTCTTCACCAGCATGGAGCGCACCGGCGATCCCTGGGGGTACGGCGAGCACCGCAAGACCGAGACCCTCGAGAGCCTCGGAGACGTCCCCGTCGCCGAGCCCGGCGAGGAGTTCGACGTCCTGTTCTGGGTCGGGTGTTGGGGGCTCTATGACGATCGCTCCATCGAGAGCACCAGGGCGACGCTCAAGGTCCTCCGGTACTTCGACGTGGACTTCCGTATCCTCGGCGACAGCGAGGTATGCTGCGGAGAGAACTACCGGCGCATGGGGAACGAGCTCCAGTTCCAGATGAACGCCCAGACGAACCTGGAGCTCTTCGGCGCCGTGAAGTTCAATCGTCTGGTGGTGACGAACCCCCACTGTCACCAGGTCTTCAACAAGGACTACAGGGACTTCGTGCCCGAGGACTGGAACGGGACGCCCTTCGAGGTGGTGAGCGTCGAGCAGCTCGTCCACGAGTTGGTGGCCAAGAAGGGGCTGCCCGGCAGAGAGGACCTGGGCAAGGTGGCCTACCACGACTCGTGCTTCTACGGACGCTACAACGGCATCTACGACGAGCAGCGCGCGCTGGTGAAGGCCGGCGGCGGGGAGATCGTGGAGCTCGAGCGCAACCGCGAGCACGCGTTCTGCTGCGGGGCCGGCGGCGGCAACTTCTGGCGGGAGGAGGCGGAGCCCCGGGTGTCGTGGAACCGCGCCGCGGAGATCATGAAGTCGGGTGCGCCCACGCTGGCCGTGTCGTGTCCGTTCTGCATGGCCATGCTCGAGGACGGCCTCAAGGTCCAGGAGGGGTACGAGGAGCACCCGGTCCAGGTGAAGCACGTGGTGGAGATCGTGGCGGACGCGATCCCGGAGCCGGTGGCCGCGGAGACGGCGGCGCACTGAGGCTGGAGCAGTGACCACGTCCCCCGCATCGGGCGTCCGGCCCGCCGGCACCGACGGGGGACGGCTCGGCCCCATCACCATCTGGGGCGCCGGCGCCATGGGCGGCTCCATCGGCGCGTGGCTGAAGAGGGCCGGCGAGGATGTCCGCTTCGTGGACGTCGACGAGGCCCACGTGCGCGCCATCCGCGAGCGGGGCCTGGCCATCACCGGGCCGGTGGACACGTTCACGGTGCACGCCCCGGCGCTCCTCCCCGGAGAGGTCGGCCCGGGCCTGGGCACCGTCCTGCTGGCGGTGAAGGCCCATCACACCGAGGACGCACTGGACGAGCTGGCGCCGCGGCTCGCCGGGGACGGCTTCATCGTCTCGGTGCAGAACGGCCTCAACGAGCGGGTCATCGCGGCGCGGGTGGGCGAGGCGCGCACGGTGGGCTGCTTCGTGAACTTCGGCGCCGACGTCATGGAGCCCGGCGTCATCCAGCGGGGCAACCACGGCGCGGTGGTGGTGGGGGAGCTGGACGGCGCCACCACCGGGCGCATCCGGGCCGTGCACGCGCTCTTCCGGCGCTTCGAGCCCGCGGCGATCCTCACCGGCAACATCTGGGGATACCTCTGGGGCAAGCTGGCGTACGGCTCGCTCCTCTTCGCCACGGCTCTGGTGGACGCTTCCATCGCCGACGTGCTGGCCTCGGAGCGGCACCGGCCCACGCTCATCGAGCTGGGACGGGAGGTGATGCGTGTAGCCCACGTGCGGGCGGTGGCGCCGGAGGGCTTCGACGGCTTCGACCCCGCCGCCTTCGCTCCGGAGGCGCCCGATGCCGAGGCGGCGGCGAGCCTGGACCGGTTGGTGGCATTCAACCGGAAGTCCGCCAAGAGCCACTCCGGGGTGTGGCGCGACCTGGCCGTGCGGAAGCGGAAGACCGAGGTGGACGCGCAGATCGCCCCCATCGCGGAGCTGGGCGGCGAGGTGGGCGTGGACACGCCCCTGGTGCGTCGTCTCGTGGAGCTCGTCCACGACGTCGAGGAGGGTCGGCGGCCGCAGGCGTGGGAGACGCTGGACGCCCTCGAGGCATGAGGAGCCGCGGCTGAGCCGCCGGGGACCTCGGACGGATACGTCCACGGTGGGGCGCAGCGGGCGCGCATCCACCCCCGAGGGGGCGCTGGAAGCGTCGCCTCACCTCCCTCCCGTACCGGTGTCCGGCGACGGCAACGCGTTGTCCTTCAGCACTATGCCGCCGGGCATGTGCACCTGACCGCCGAGCTGGAGCACGAGGCCGAGGTCGTCCATGTAGTCCGCGGCCCGGGTGATGAGGTGCCTGGAGACCTCGAGGACGGTGACGCCGTTGACCTGCACCTGGTTCTCGGTGGCCACGCCGATTGTCCCGGGGATGGGGCGTGCCTGCACGGCGCTGAGCGTCCACTCGACGGTGACCCCGGTCTCCGACGCGTGGACCGCGTTGACGCTCAACGTGATATCGTCGGCCCAGGACTGAAGGCGCTTCACGTAGCCCGAGATCTCCTGCAGGCCCTTGTACTCGTTCTGGTTGGAGTAGTCGTCGTAGACGGCGGTGGGGTAGAACAGGCCGCTCAGGTTGGAGACGTCGCCGGACTGGAAGTCCGTCATGAGCATCCGGGCGAGGACCTCGTTCTCCTGGAGGAGCGGTGACGGTCCGCTCCTGTGGCAGGACGCAGTGAGCAGAGCGAGGGCGAGAACCGCGATTACGTGCTTCTTCATGGGTCCAACTCCAGCGCGATCCCGGTGGGTGTGACCACCAGACGGGGCATGACGGTGGGAACGGGGCTCCGTCCCAGAGCCGCGAGGGCGTCGCCGGCTCGGCGGTGGAACGAGAGCTGTTCGAGTGTCCTGATGGTGGGAAACACCATGGGGAGGCTTCCCTCTTCCTGACGGCTCAGCGCAGCGGCGGGCGTGATCCACACGGCATCGGTCATCTCCCTGGGATCCACCACAGCCCGGGAGCCGGCCGGCACCTCGGCGGCGAAGAACCGCGTGTCGTAGCGCCGCGGCTCGACCACCGGCGTGATCCAGTGCCCGACGTAGCGCACGCCCCCCCCGTCCAGTCGGCATGCCGTCCGGTCCAGCGCTTCGGCGAAGGACAGCCGGTCGTCCATGAGCTCCTCGCGCACGGCGTCCACGGTTGCATCCTCGGCGGCGGTGTTCGGGGCGAGCCCGGCGGCGGTACGGCCCACCAGGATCCCGGTCTCCTCGAATGCCTCGCGGAGCGCCGCGACGTAGTAGGCCACCGCCGCCGGCTGGGCGGCGACGAGCTCGAGCCGTTCCTCGGCCTGCCGGGGCGAGAGGCCGTCGAGGCGTCCCAGCAGTGCCGCGTCCCCATCGGCGGCATCCACCCGTCCACCCGGAAAGACGTACGCGCCGGGCACGAATCCCGCATTCCGGGTCCGTCGCATGAGGAGCACCTCCATGCCCCCCTCGCCCTCCCTCAAGAGAATGAGGGTTGCCGCCGGACGGGGCACCGCGGGCACCGCCGGGGGGTGGGCGACGCTCTCGGCGAAGCTCTTCGGGAGCCGATGGAACGGGATGACGAAGTCCGGTGGGGTCATGCGGTGTGGTTCCTCCGGGGGGCGCCGGTGGCCAGCGGTTGGCCGGTGGCCACGCCGGCGCACGGGGCGTGGGTCACTAGGCCTCGCGCTCGAGAATGTGCACCCGTCCGGAGAACATCTCGCGGATGCGCTCGGCGTCGTCCCGTGTCCCGTGGGGCTCCCCCCAGTGGATGGGCACGATGATCTTGGCGGCGCAGGCCGACGCCGCCCGGGCGGCGTCTTCCGCTCCCATGGTGTAGTGCCCGCCACAGGGGAGGAACGCCACATCGCATCGGATGCCGAACATCGCGGGCAGGAAGTCGGTGTCGCCGGCGTGGTAGTACGTCACCCCCCCCACCGTGAACACGTAGCCCAACCAGCCGTCCTCGGGACGGTGGAAGCGCTTGTCCACGTTGTGGGCCGGCACCGCCAGGATGTCCACGCCGTCGAGCTGGACCATGTCGCCGGCGCGCATGAAGTGGTCGGCGTCGTCCAGAAGCTTCTTCATGGTGGCGGGAGCGACGACGACGGTCTCGGGGGTGCGCAGCCGGTCGATGTCGGCCTCGCTGAAGTTGTCGTAGTGCGGATGCGTGAGCAGGATACAGTCGGCTCGGGAGCCGGGCTCCACGCCGAGGGGGTCGACGTGGATCTCCAGCCCCGCCCGGCGAATCCGCACGGACGAGCCGCGATACCACGTCACTCCGTCGAGCATGTCGCTCATGGTGACTCCGCGACAGGTGGCGCGAGGCCTCCGAAAGTGCCAAGCTAACTGCCACTGCCGGGGGGAAAAAGTGGCGCGAGGACCCCGGCGGTGCCGCCAGAATGGCAGCGATTCCTGCGCTCCGGGCACGAATCTACGACTGTTTAGCTGGCAAGAATCCTGCACCCGGCGGTCTAACCCGATCGAGATCAGCTCCCCGGGCCCGCAACCCGGGGGGAGAAGCCAAGAGGATTCCAATCCATGGGCGAGCGATTCACCCTTCCGGTCCTGCCCCTCCGCGACACCGTCGTCTACCCCGGCGTGGCAGTTCCCATCTCCGCCGGCAGGCCCGGCACCGTGGAGGCGGTGCAGGAAGCGCTGGACGGAGATCGACGGCTCTTCGCCGTGGCGCAGCGCGACAACGTGGACGACCCGGTGCCCGACGTGCTGTACGGCACCGGCACGGTGGTGCGCATCATACAGACCCACAGGGTGCGGGGAGGCGTGCAGCTCCTGGTGCAGGGCGAGGGTCGCGCCCAGGCGCTGTCGTACCACAACGAGGGTCAGGCGATGCTGCACGCCGTCCTCCTGGAGATGCAGCGGCAGCCCCCGCGGAACGTAGCCGATCCGGCATTCCAGGCCCTCGACCGCGAGCTGCGGGCCCGCGCGGCGGAGCTGGGCACCCGCCGGGGCGTGCCCGCCGAGGCCCTGAACCAGCTCATCCAGGGCGTGGACGAGCCCGGCGCCTTCGCCGACCTCGTGGCCTTCTACCTCGAGCTCCCCACGGAAGACAAGCAGAAGCTGCTGGAGACGCTGGACGACGAGGAGCGCATGCGCGAGGCCCTCGTGGCGGTGGAGCGGGAGTTGGCACGCATCGACGCCCAGGAGGACATCCAGGCGAAGGTGCAGTCCGAGCTGGGCGAGCGGCAGCGGGAGATGTTGCTCCGGGAGCAGCTCAAGGCCATCCAGAAGGAGCTGGGCGAGGAGGAGGATCGGGACGACGTGGAGGAGATGCGCAAGCGCATCGAGGCCCTCGAGCTCTCGGAGGACCAGCGCACCGAGATCGAGAGGGAGCTGAAGCGCCTGGAGCGCACCAGCCCCCAGTCGGCCGAGTACCAGGTGATCCGCACGTTCCTGGAGTGGATCACCGAGCTGCCGTGGAATGCCCGTACCGAGGACAAGATCGACCTCGCGCGGGCCGAGCAGATTCTGGAGGAGGATCACCACGGCCTGGAGGACGTGAAGGACCGCATCCTCGAGTTCCTGGCCGTGCGCAAGCTGCAGCTCGAGCGGAAGGCCGAAGAGGAAGCCGAGGAGGCGGAGCAAGCTGTTGCAGCGGAGGAGCGGGAGGCGAGGGGAGAGCCGCCGGAGCCGGAGAAGGCCGAGGAGATCACCGCCGAGGACATCCACCACACGGGCAAGGGCCCGATCCTGCTGTTCGTGGGCCCCCCGGGCGTGGGCAAGACGTCCATCGCGCAGTCCATCGCGCGCTCCCTGGGGCGGAAGTACGTGCGCATCTCGCTGGGTGGTGCCCGGGACGAAGCGGACATCCGGGGCCACCGACGCACCTACGTAGGGGCCATGCCCGGCCGGATCATCCAGGGCATGCGCCAGGCGAAGAGCAAGAACCCGGTCTTCCTGTTGGACGAGGTGGACAAGCTGGGCGTGTCCTTCCAGGGCGACCCCAGCTCAGCCCTCCTCGAGGTGCTGGACCCGGCACAGAACTCCACTTTCGTGGACCACTATCTGGGGATCCCCTTCGACCTGTCCGAGGTGCTCTTCATCGCCACGGCCAACTACCTGGACCGGATCCCGGGGCCGCTCCTGGACCGCATGGAGCGCGTGGACTTCGCGGGGTACACCGAGGCGGAAAAGCTGCAGATCGCCAAGAAATACCTGCTGCCCCGCCAGCTCAGGGAGAACAGCCTCGGCGACGACGAGCTGAGCATGACCGACGAGGCCGTGCTCACCGTGGTTCAGAACTACACGCGCGAGGCGGGCGTGCGGCAGCTCGAGCGTGAGGTGGGCAAGTTCGCGCGCAAGGTGGCGCGGCAGATCGCGGCCGGGAAGATCGAGCGTCTGGAGGCGACGCCCGACGACGTGCGGGAGTTCTTGGGACGGCCGCGTGTGCACCCGGAGCACATGTCCGAGGTGGACACGGTGGGTGTGGCGACCGGGATGTTCTACACGCCCATGGGCGGCGACATCATGTTCGTCGAGGCCAGCGTCATGCCCGGCGAGGGCGGTTTCGTCCTCACGGGCCAGCTCGGCGACGTCATGAAGGAGTCCGGACGGGCGGCGCTGTCCTATGCCAAGGCGCACTGGGAGCACCTGGGCATCCCCGAGGAGGCCATCAAGGGGCGCGAGGTGCACATCCACGTGCCCGCGGGCGCCATCCCGAAGGACGGGCCGTCGGCGGGGATCACCATGGCCACCTCGCTGGTCTCGGCCCTGTCCGGCAGGAAGGTGCGCCACGACCTGGCCATGACCGGCGAGCTCACCCTCACCGGGCGCGTGCTGCCCATCGGCGGCGTCAAGGAGAAGGTCCTGGGCGCGGTGCGAGCGGGCATCCGCGAGATCATCCTGCCACAGGAGAACGAAGCGGACCTGGAGGACATCCCGGCCGACGTCCAGGATCTGCTGACCATCCACCTGGTGGAGACCCTTGACGAGGTCGTCTCCGTGGCGCTGGGCGACGAGGTCGACGAGCGTGCCCGCAAGGCGCCGAAGAAGCGCCGGGATCGGAAGACGCCCGAGAGCCAGGTGCCCGCGGGAGCGTAAGCGGTCGGACCACGGTAGTCCGACGGGCGGGCGGCGGTGGGGCGCGCGTCCCGCCACCCCCCGGCGTGCGGTGGTGCCTCAGACCACGGTCACCTGACCGGCGCGCCCGGCCGTCACCACCCCGATGACGGCGGCCTGCGTGGTCCCGTCCAGGGTGGCCACGAGCGCCTCGACGCGGTCGGGCGGGACGCACAGCAGCAGCCCCCCGGACGTCTGCGCATCCGCAAGCAGGGTGCGCACGGCCTCCGGGAGGTCGCCCTGCCAGACGACGTCGCCCGCCATGTCCGCGAGGTTGCGCTTCGTGCCGCCGGGCACGTGTCCGGCGGCCACCAGCTCGGCGGCACCCTCCAGGAGGGGGACGTCGGCTGCCCGCATTGTACACGCAACCCCGGACGCGCGCATCAGATTGCGGGCATGGCCCAGGAGCCCGTATCCGGTGATGTCGGTGCCGGCGCGTACCCCGGCGGCCACCGCGGCCTCCGCGGCCGCGCGGTTGAGGGTGGCCATCACCTCCACGGCCCGGCGGATCGTCTCGTCGGGAGCCTCTCCCGCCTTGATGGCGGTGGCCACGGCACCCGAGCCCAGGGGCTTGGTGAGCACCAGGACGTCCCCGGGGCGTGCCCCGGCGTTGGTCACCATGCGGTCGGGATGCACCTCACCCACGGCGACGAGGCCGAACTTCGGCTCGGGGTCGTCGATGGAGTGGCCCCCCAGGACGGGGATCCCCGCCTCGCGGCACGTGTGGCCACCCCCGCGGACGATCTCGCCGAGGGTGCCGTCCTCAAGGCGGTCGCGGGGGAATCCCACCAGGTTCAGCGCGAAGAGGGGCCGTGCCCCCATGGCATAGACGTCCGAGAGAGCGTTGGCCGCGGCGATGCGCCCGAAGTCGAAGGGATCGTCGACGATGGGCCCGAAGAAGTCCGTGCTGACCACCAGGGCACGGTCCGGGGCCAGACGGTACACCGCGGCGTCGTCCCCGGTGGATGCATCCACGAGAGCGTCGGGATCGTCTACCGGCACCAGGTGACGCAGGACCTGCGTCAGCTCGGTCATCCCGAGCTTACACGCTCAACCGGCGCCGTGGCTGAGCTGGGACAGCCGGATCTTCGGCCGCTGGTCCCGGGGCTCGTCGGCCAAGGGCTCCTCTCGGGATGGGGTGGACGATGATGCGCGCCCGCGCGCGCGGCCCTGCAATAGTGCGTGGCGAGGGCGTCCGGGCCAAGGTCGGTCCACGACGGGGGGTGGCGGACGCGGTGGCGGGTGCGGGCGCCCGGCGGAAACAAGGGGGCCGGCGAGGGTACGCAGGGGCGTATCGTCCCGGAGGCGAGACGCGGCTCTGCGGTCCGCGGTATCGGGATCCGGGACGCGAGCCTTCGGGAAGTCCATGTCCACACCCGCAACGTCACCGCGTCGCCTCTTCGCCGTGGAGGTCGCCCGGCCCGAGCAGGAGCTCAATCTGGCCCGGGCCGCGCTCCTGGTGGCCAAGGAGGAGTACCCGCAGCTCTCGGTGGAGCTGTACCTGGCGCGCCTCGACCAGATGGCAGAGGAGGTGAAGGACCGCCTGGCCGACGAGACCGCGCCCCTGGTGGTGCTGGACGAGCTCGTGCGGACCCTCTTCGAGCGGCGCCGGCTCAGGGGCAACCGGACGGCGCACCACGACCCTCGCAACTCCTTCCTCAACGACGTCCTCGACCGGGGCGTGGGCAGGCCGGTAACGCTGGGCATCGTGCTCCTCGAGGTGGCGTGGCGCCTCCACCTCCCCATGGAGGGGGTCAACTTCCCCAGCCAATTCCTGGTGCGGTACCGGGGCGACGCCATGCATCTGCTGCTGGACCCCTTCGACGGAGGACGGGTGCGCTTCGAGGACCAGGCCCAGGAGCTCCTGGACCAGGTCTACGGGGGCATGGTGCGCATGCAGGATCAGTTCATGCGGCGCGCGACACGCCGGGACATGCTGGCCCGGCTGCTGGTGAACCTGAAGGGGGTCTACGTGAACGTGGGGGACACCGTGCGCGCCCTGGCGGCGGTGGAGCGGCTGCTCCTCATCCAGCCGACGGCACGCGGAGAGAACCGCGACCGCGGGCTGCTGCTGGCGCGCATCGGACGGCGTGACGAGGCTGCCGAGCAACTCGAGGCATACCTGGAGCTGGCCCCGGAAGCGCCCGATGCAGAGCGTATCCGCGACATCGTGGGAGACCTGCGGGCCGGGCGGTCGCTGAGTGCCGACGACATGGAGGGAGCGGAGGGCTCGTGAGCGCATCGGACTCAGCGTACGGGGCCGCGACCGAGTCGGCGGCGGTCTTCGACCGGAGCGCCCGCACGCGGCTGGTGGTTCGCGGACGCGCGCCCGGGCAGATGCTCAAGGGGGTCCTCACGGGGACGCTGCCCGCCGCGCCGGCTCCGGCGGGGGAGGGCGTGCTCGGCGGCCGCGCCACCTACCACGCGGTGCTCACGCCCAAGGGGATGATGATCACCGACCTGTGGTGCCTCCGTCCGGGCGACGAGGAGCACGACGGCTTCGTGCTGGACGTGCCCGAAGCCGGACGCGAAGGCCTGCTGGCGCACCTGGGACGCTTCCTGCCGCCGCGGATGGCGAAGGGCGAGGACGTCACCGCGGACACGGCGATGATCACCGTCGTGGGCCCGGAGGCGCCGAGCCTGCTGTCACGGCTGGCTCTGGGCTTGCGCGTGGAGGCTGCCGAGCTCTCGGCCCTGGAGGAGGGGGAGTGGCGGTGCGTGGGCCCGTCGGCCGTCGACGCGCTCCTGGTGGTCCGTACGCGGGAGGTATGGCCGGAGGCCTTCGACGTGCTGGGCCCGGTCCGGGTGGTGTCCACCCTCCAGCGGGCTCTGGAGGCGAGCGGCATGCCCGCCGCGGGGGCCGACGTGTGGACGACGCTGCGCGTCGAGGCCGGACGCCCCGCCTTCGGTGTCGACATGGACGACTCCACCATCCCGGTGGAGGCCGGCATCCACGAGCGTGCCATCGACTACAAGAAGGGCTGTTATACGGGTCAGGAAGTGATCGTGCGCATCCGGGATCGGGGGCACGTGAACCGCACCCTGCAGATGGTCCACCTGGGCGACGTGGCGCCGCCCACGGCGGGCACCGAGCTCTTCGAGGGTGGCGTGGGGCCGGAGGCGAAGCCGGCCGGCTCGGTGACCTCGGCCGTGCGCTCTCCCCTCCACGGAGAGACCGTCGCGCTGGCGTACGTGAGGCGCGGGGTGGAGGGGGCGCTGGCGCCTCGTTGACACCTGTAGGACCGGCGCCGACTATCTCCGCCACGTGTGTCGTCCCAGGGAGTCGTCGGCATCGGGACGCCACACCACGACACCCTCATCCAAGGAGCGCACCATGGTCAGTGCGTCCCGGATCACCGGCGTGGCCTTCGCCTGCCTCGGCCTCGCCCTCGTCGGACCCGCACCCTCGAGGGCTCAGCGGCCCGACACCTCGACGGTCATCAACGCCCCCACGAACCCTCTGCTGCTGGGCTTCCGCTGGCGCTCCATCGGCCCGTCCGGCCAGGGCGGGCGCGTGGACGACCTCGCGGTGGACGCGAAGGACGCGCGCACGTTCTTCGTGGGCTTCGCCACCGGAGGGCTGTGGAAGACCGGCAACAACGGCGTGACCTTCCACCCGGTCTTCGACACCTACGGCACCCACTCCATCGGGTCCGTGGCCGTGGCGCCGTCCGACCCGAAGATCGTGTACGTGGGCACCGGCGAAGCCAACAACCGCCAGAGCTCGTCGTTCGGGGCCGGGGTGTACAAGAGCGCCGACGGGGGCGAGACGTTCACGTACGTGGGGCTGCGGGAGACGCAGACCATCGCGCGCATCCGGGTACACCCCACCAACCCGGACATTGTCTGGGTGGCGGCCGACGGACACCTCTTCGGGCCCAACCCCGAGCGTGGCGTCTACAAGAGCACCGACGGCGGCGCTACCTGGACCCAGGTGCTGAGGGTGGACGACAACACCGGGGCGACCGACCTGGTGGTCGACCCGTCGAACCCGAACACGCTGTTCGCCGCGACGTACCAGCGTCGACGCACGGCGTGCTGCTTCGTGGGCGGCGGGCCCGGGTCGGGGATCTGGCGCTCCGACGACGGCGGTGACCACTGGACGCGGGTCACCGGCCACGGGCTACCGGACGGAACCATGGGACGCATCTCGCTGAACATGACGGCGGCGAACCCCGACGTCGTGTACGCCCAGATCGAGGTGGCGGCGGACAAGGCCCCCGAGCTCTCCGACCAGGAGAAGGCGCGCTGGGCCCGCCTGGCCCGCGCGGACTCGCTCCCGCCGGATCCGCAGTACTCGGGCATCTGGCGCTCCATGGACAAGGGGCGCACCTGGGAGTTCCGCAGCAACGAGGACGGGCGCCCCATGTACTTCAGCGAGCTGCGCGTCTCGCCCCAGGACCCGAACCTCGTCTACGTGGTGGATCTCAACGTGCACAAGTCCACCGACGGCGGCCGCACCTTCACGCGGCTCAGGGGCTACGGGCACGTGGACCAGCACGCGTTCTGGATCGACCCGGCCAACGACGACCACATGATGATCGGCAACGACGGCTCGGTGGACGTCACGTGGGACGAGGGGGCGACCTGGGAGTCGCTGCGCACCTGGGCGGCGGGCCAGTCCTACCACGTATCGGTGGACATGCGCCGGCCCTACTACGTGTGCACGGGCCTCCAGGACAACGGCTCATGGTGTGGACCCAGCTCGGTGCGCACCGGCGACATCCTGGCGCAGGACTGGTACCGGGTGGGTGGTGGCGACGGCTTCTATTCCGCCGTGGACCCCGCCGACCACCACATCGTCTACGCCGAGTCGCAGAACGGGAACATCCGCCGGGTCGACATGGCCACCGGAGAGCAGGAGAGCATCCGCCCCCGCCCGCCCACACAGCAGAACCCGCGCACGAACATCGTTCCCACCCCTCCGGCGGGCACCGAGCTCCGGTGGAACTGGAATTCCCCGTTCATCATCTCGCCGCACAACCCCCGTACGATCCTGCTGGGCGCCAACCGGCTCTTCATCTCCAGGGATCGCGGCGACACCTGGACCATGACCCAGGACCTCACCAGGAACGTCGACCGCGACAAGCTCCAGGTGATGGGGATGAAGTACAGCGAGCCCCGCTGCGACCAGAACGTGCGCGGCACGCCGTGCATCCTGTCGCGGAACGACGGGGTGGCCAACTACGGCACCATCGTGTCGCTGGCGGAGTCGCCGCTGGTCCCGGGGCTGTACTGGGTGGGTACAGACGACGGCAACATCCAGGTGAGCCGGGACGGGGGCACGACGTGGACCGAGGTGGGCAGGAACATCCCGGGCGGCACCAAGGAGTACTACGTGTCGCGGGTGGAGGCGTCGCACTTCGATCCCGGCACCGCGTACGCGTCTCTGGACGGCCACCGCTCCGACGATCTCGCGCCCTACGTGTTCGTCACCCACGACTACGGGGCCACGTGGACGAGCATCGCCTCGGACCTGCCGGCGTTCGGCAACGTGAACACCGTGCGCGAGGACCCCGTCAACCCGAAGATCCTCTACGCGGGCACGGAGTTCGGGTTCTTCATCTCCGGGAACACGGGACGGAGCTGGGTCCGCTTCATGCCCGGCCTGCCGGTGGTGCGGGTGGACGACGTGCTCGTGCACCCGAGGGACCACGACCTGGTGCTGGCGACCCACGGTCGCTCCGTCTGGATCATGGACGACGTCACGGCCCTCGAGGCCATGACGGACGAGATCAGGACCAACGACGACGTCCACCTGTTCCAGCCGCGGGAAGCGGTGCTCTGGCGGGCAAACGTGGAGCGGGGCCGCTCGGTCACGGGAGACAAGAACTGGCTGGGGGAGAACGCGCCTCCGGGCACCGCCATCCAGTACTACCTGAAAGGGGCGGCGGCCGGCCCGGTGAAGGTCACCGTTGCGGACGCCGTCACCGGCCAGGTGTTCCGGAACCTGGAGGGCACGGGGCACCAGGGGCTCAATCGCGTGCAGTGGGATCTGAGGGGCAACGCCCGTGAGGGCGGGCGTGGTGGACGCGCCGGCGGTGGCGGCTTCGGGCGCTTCCGCGCCCCGGAGGCCCATCCCGGAGCCTACCGGATCACGGTCTCCGTGGACGGTCACGACTACACCACGACGGTGAACGTGCTGGCCGACGCCTGGCTGAACGAGCGGTGAGGTAGGACGCGCGGTCGGGTGATGCCATTCGCGGGCCCGGCGTGCTTCGGCATGCCGGGCCCGCGTTCTGCGTGTGGGCGCCGGAGCCGGGGGTCCCGGAGGCCGCCCCTCCTGTAAGGCAAGCGTCAGGAAGCGGGGATTATCATTCAAGACTTTGGTTTCGGTCGCCGCCACTCGCGGTGGGGGGACAGGTATGAGACAACGCATTGCGGGATGGCTGGTGGCACCGGCGCTCCTCCTCGCCATCGTGGGGCCGGGGCCCCTCCTCGCACAGGCGCCCGCCGACAGCGTTACGCCGCTGACCCTCGAAGCGGCCCTGGTGGAGGCGCGGCACGCCAACGCCCGGCTGCCGGTGGCCAACCTCCAGGTCCAGGGTGCCCTGGCGCGGGCTCGGCAAGCGCACGGCGCCCTCTACCCGATGCTCTCCGTGGACGGCGACGTGCACGGCGGAGCCCCGGTGGCGTACGCCAGCAGCGATGCCTTCCTGGGGGTCGTGATGCGCGCGCCCCTGTACCAGGGAGGTGAGCTGCGTGCCGCCCGAGACCAGACGGAGGCGGAGGCGCAGGCGCTCCAGGCGGGCTATCGCATGGCGGTCCGCGATGTCGACTACGCCGTCCGCACCGACTACGACCTCGTGCTGCGGACCCAGGACGGCCTGGCGTTCAGCGAGCGTGCGCTCGAGCGGCTGCGCACGTATCTCACCGTGGTCCAGAGTCGGCAGGCGTCGGGCGAGGGTGTGGGCGCCGATCTCCTCCAGACACAGCAGCGCGTGGCCACGGCCGAGGCGGACATCGCCAGCCTGACGCGGGAGCTGCACTCCGCGAGCATGGATCTGAACGACGCGCTGGGCCGTGCTCCCGATGCGCCGCTCCGGCTCGCTCCCCTTCCCGAACCCACTGCACCGGCGGACACGACGGGCCAGCCGTGGCTGGCCACGCCGGACCTCGCGCGGACGCAGTCTGACATCCAGGCGGCCCAGGCCGGGGTGCGCGCCGCCCAGGCGGGCCGCAAGCTCCACCTGGACCTGGAGGCCGACGCCGGCGGCCAGCCGGTGCTCAACAACACCGATGCCCTGCTCAACAACGGCACGGGCTGGGGCACCGAAGTGACGCTCTCATTCTCGTTCCCGTTCTGGGACCACGGGATCTACCGGGGACGCGTGGCGGAGGCGGGGGCGGCCCTCGACCAGGCGCACGAGCAAGATGTCGTGGTGCGTCGCGCGGCGCGCCTCGCATGGACCCGCGCCGCGTCGGCGTTGCAGGACCTATACGGGGAGTACGAGGCACGCGACCGGGCGGCCGCCGTCGCGCGCGACGCCTACCTGCAGGCGGAGAGCGTCTACCGTGGCGGTCAGGGGACCGCCCTGGCCGTCCTCGACGCCTACGACGCCTGGGCCCAGGCGGCCCAGAACCGGCTGGACGTCGTCTACAACTACAGGGTCGCCGAAGCCGACCTCTACCGCTGGGGGAACTCGTGATCCGCAAAGAAAGGACGGTCCTCTCCCTCGTCGCTGGCGTCGTGCCCGTGCTCGCAGTCCTCGCCACCGCCTGCTCCGGTGGCGGCAGCGGCGGTGGCGCGACCGAAGGCGCCTCCACGATGATAGCCCAGTCCCCGGGCGTTCCGGTGCGCGTCGACACGATCCGCAGGGTGGATCTCGACGTCCTCGTGACCGCCCCGGGGCGGACCGAGGCGCTCAAGCAGGACCGCGTGCGCGCTCCGTTCGCGAGCCAACTCGTCTCGCTCGCGGTCACGGACGGGGACCACGTCCGGGCCGGGGAGGTCTTGGCCCAGGTGGTCTCCAAGGACAGCCAGGCGGCTCTCGAGGGAGCCCGTGAGATGCTCGCCGCGGCCGCCACCGCCACGGACTCGGCCGACGCCGAGCGCGCCATCCAGGTCGCGCAGCGTCAGCTCGTGCGCCGCCCGCTGCCTGCCCCCGCCGACGGGGTCGTCCTCTCACACGCCGCCGAGGTCGGGGACTACCTGAACGACGGCGAGGTCCTGCTCACCATTGCCGAGGCGGGCACGGTCTTCTTCAACGCCCAGGTCACGCAGGGCGATCTGGCGGCCGTGCGGGCCGGCGAGCCCGCTACCATCGATCTTCCCGCCCTGGGCACGAACCCGGTGGACGCCGTCGTCCACGGCATCCTCCCCTCGGCGTCCAGCGACAACCTCAGTGCTCCCGTGCGGCTGGACTTCGAGCCGGCGCGCCCCGACCTCACCGTCGGCCTCTTCGGCACGGTGTCCATCGTGGCGGGGGTCCACGAGAAGGCCATCGTGGTGCCCCCCTCGGCAGTCCTCCGTGACGATGTGAGCGGCGTGAGCCGTGTTGCCGTCGTGGACTCCTCCGACATCGCGCGCTGGGTGGTGGTGAAGACGGGGATCCGTCAAGGCGACCACGTAGAGATCCTGAGCCCGGCCCTCCCCGTGGGGCGTCTCGTGATCATCGACGGACAGGTCGGCCTGCCCGACAGCGCCCGGGTGAGCATCCAGCCATGAGCTTCTTCGACACGGTGCGCAGCCGCCCCGCCGCGCTCTTCGGGCTGATCGTCGCACTGGTCCTGGCCGGGGCATTCACCGCCGTGCGCATGCCCGCGTCGATCTATCCGTCGGTGACCTTCCCCATCGTGAAGGTGATCGCGGACGTGGGCGACGAGCCCGCGGCGCGCATGATGCCCACCGTGACCCGCCCGCTCGAGGAGGCGGTGCGGCGCGTTCCGGGAGAGATTCTCGTGCGTTCGACGACCTCGCGGGGCTCCTGCGAGTTGTCGGCGGACTTCGCCTGGGGCACGGACATGGAGACCGCCCTGGAGCGCGTCCGGGGGGAGACGCAGCGGATCCTGCCCGATCTCCCGCCCGGCACGCACATCGACGTGGAGTGGATGAACACGGCGGTGTTCCCGATTCAGGGCTACGCGCTCACGTCCGACACCCTGACGCAGGCACAGCTCTGGGACCTCGCCGAGTACACGATCAAGCCAGCGCTCCTGGGCATCCAGGGCGTGTCGCAGATCCAGATCCAGGGCGGGCGCCAGCGAGAGTTCCAGATCCACCTGAGCCCGGCCGCCCTCCAGGGCCGCGGGATGTCGGCCGCCGACGTGGTCGATGCCATCCGCGCCGACAACGACGTGCTGTCCGCTGGGCTGACCGAAGAGAACCACGAGCTCTACCTGACGCTCGTGAATGGCCGCGTCCACGCGGAGCACACGCTGGCCCAGATCGCCGTGCCCGTTCCCCACGGACCCCCGGTCACGCTCGGGCAGCTCGGAACGCTGGACGTCGCCAACGAGGTCTCGTACGTCCGCACCACGGCGGACGGGCAGCCGGCCGTCCTCGTGAACATCGTCCGCCAGCCGTCGGGCAACACGGTCACCATCGCGAACGACGTCACCCGGCTCATGAAGAGCCGGAAAGATCTGCTGCCGTCCGGCGTGACCTGGACGACATGGTACGACCAGGCCCGCTTCGTGTCCGGCGCCGTCAACGGCACGCGGGACGCGATCGTGATCGGCGTGATCCTCGCCATGTTCGTGCTGTTCGGCTTTCTACAGGACTGGCGCACGACGCTGGTGGCGGGAGCCGCGATCCCGGTGACCATCGCGATCGTCGGATTGGCACTCGCCGCGACCGGGCAGACCATCAACCTGATGACGCTGGGGGGCATCGCGGCCGCCATTGGTCTCATCGCCGACGACGCCATCGTTGTGGTCGAGGACATCGAGCGGCACATCGAGGAGGGCGATTCCTACCCGGTCCGCTCGTCGCTCCACGCGCTGTGGCCGGCGCTCGTGGGCTCGAGCCTGTCGACGATCATCATCTTCCTGCCGTTCTCGCTCCTGCCCGGCGTCACCGGCGCCTTCTTCAAGCCGCTGGCGCTCACGATGGCGCTGGCCCTGATCGTCTCGTTCTTCGTCGCGGTGCTGGCCGCGCCCGTGGCCGTCGCGGCGCTGGAAGGGATCCGCCGGGGGGGCGAGAGCCGCCGGGAAGGGAGTGCGCTCGCGGATAGCACCGCAGTCCTGAGATGGGCCCACGGGGGCTCGGGTGCGCCCCTCGTGGACACTTCCGAGCCGCGTGGGCTGCGGGCCGTCTGGCGCCGCGTGACGCACCGCGCCGACGTCGCCTATCGCGGCGTGACCGACCTGTTCGTCGACCACGGCAGCGTCGCGGTGGTCGCGCTGCTCGTGCTGCTCGGCGGCGGCTGGCTCGTCTACAGCCGCATCGGCACGGACTTTCTGCCCACGATGGACGAGGGCTCCATTGTTCTCGACTACTGGACTCCGCCCGGCACCTCGCTCACGGACACGAACGAGATGCTCGACGAGATCGAGCACGAGATCATCATGAAGAACCCCGCCGTGATGAGCTACTCGCGGCGCACCGGCACGCAGCTCGGATTCTTCATCACCGAGCCCAACAGGGGCGACTACCTGATCAACCTGAGGCCGCGCTCCGAGCGCCGCCCCGTCGAGGAGGTCATCAACGAGCTGCGGCGGCGGATCAAGCAGGTGGAGCCCGCGATGCACGTCGATTTCGGTCAGTTCATCGAGGACAACCTCGGGGACCTCACCGGTGGTGAGCCGCAGCCCATCGACATCAAGATCTTCGGCAGCGACCCGGCCGTCCTGGAGCGGAAGGCGAAGCAGATCACGAGCATCCTGAGCCACGTGCGGGGCACGGCGGACGCGTTCGACGGCATCACCATCGCGGGTCCCGCATTGAACATCCAGGTGAAGCCGGACGCAGCCGCGCGCTACGGCCTGACCACCCAGGACATCCACGCTGCGGTGGAGCCCGCCATCCTGGGAACCGTCGTCGACAAGATCCGGGTGGGCGACCGCATGTACGACGTGCGGCTCTTCGAGCAGCACCCGGGCTCGCTGGGCGACCTGCTCGTCCGCGCCGGCACCGCGCTGATTCCCCTCGGGGACGTCGCCACCATCGGCACGGGCCAGCCCGAGACGGAGATCGACCGCCAGAACCTCAGGACGTACGTGGGCGTGACCGCCCGGCTCTCGGGCCGCGACCTGGGGAGCACGATCGGCGAGATCCAGGACAGCATCCGGAGCGAGGTGCAGCTCGGTCCCGGGATGTCCATCCAGTACGGCGGCCAGTACAAGCAGGAGGAGCAGTCCTTCCAGGATCTGCTCTATGTGCTCATGGCCGGCGTGGTGCTGGTCGCGCTGCTCGTGCTGTTCGTGTTCGGCGACTGGCGCGCGTCCGTGGTCACGGCCCTCTCGGCCCTGGGGGTGCTGGTCGGATCGCTCGGGCTGCTTCTGCTCACCGACAAGACCCTCAACATCTCCAGCTACGTGGGTGCGATCATGATGGTGGGGATCGTCGGCGAGAACATCATGTTCGTCATCAACAGTGCGCGACTGGGGATGCGAGACGGACTCCTGCCGCGTGACGCCTGGCGCTACGCTGCGCACGTGCGGCTGCGACCTGTGGCCATGACGATCTTCGCCACGGGCTTCGCGCTCCTGCCGCTTGCATTGGCCTACGGCGCCGGCTCACAGCTCATGCAGCCGCTCGCGATCGCGGTCATCGGCGGCTTCCTGCTCTCCGGCTGGATCGTGTTGCTCCTGGTGCCGGGCCTTTATCATCTTCTGGACCCCCAGGGGAGGCTGGCGAAGATCGGGGAGGAGTAGCGCGCCGACCGTTGCGGCTGCGTCGCCTCCGTCACCGAGATCACACAGAACGATGGAGGCCGAGATGGCAGCGCAGATCCCCTTGAAGGAGAGGCTCCGTGCAGGCTGAAGGCGATGGCGGTCGCTTCCTGGACCGAGAGGCTGTCGACGTTGCCCCCCGCCGGGAGTGGACGCTGATCCAGCACATCAAGGACTGGCACACATCCGGGGCCGTCCTGCCCAGCTCGCGGCGTCTGGTGGCCCGCCTTCTCGCGGGCGTGGACTTCGCATCCGCGCGCAACATCGCCGAGCTCGGCCCGGGCACCGGATGCGTCACCCGCGAGATCCTGCGGCGGATGCGCCCGGACGCACGCCTGGTGTCGCTGGAGCTCAACCCCGTGTTCGTGGAGAGCTGCCGCAGCATCCCGGACCCGCGGCTGATCGTGCGGTGCTCCTGCGCGTCGCGTCTTCCCGAGGTTCTGGAGCAGGAGGGGATCGAGAGCGTGGACGCCGTGGTCTCGAGCCTGCCCCTGGGGATGATGGACGACGACATGGTGGTCCGCGTCCTCCAGGCGAGCCGCGAGAGCCTGCGTCCGGGCGGGACCTTCGTCCAGTATCAGTACAGCCTGAGCCGCCATTGGGCGATGAAAGCGCTCTATCCCTCCATCACCGTGCGCTTCACGCCCTTCAACGTTCCCCCGGCCTTCGTGTACACGTGCGACACGCGGCCTCCGGCCTCCCGCCCGGGTCGATGGGGACTCGTTCCGGCCGCCCTCGGCACCGGCGCGGTGACGCTGCTCGCCGTCATCTCCCGGACGGTCCACAACCTGTTGTAAGCCGTCGTTCGCGCAGCTCCCTGCGCGGCGAGCAGTGCTGGCGGGTCGAGGCTCGGAGGGACGGCGCTTACGGGCCCGACCTGGCGCGCTCCCGCGGACCTTCCTCAGCCCTCCTCCGGAGCCCGACCCGGGAGCCACTCGCCGAACGCCTCGCCGTAGAGGTGCCAGACGGTGACGAAGAGCGCCGCGACGATGGGCCCGACCACGAAGCCGACCGCGCCGAACAGGAAGATCCCGCCCAGGGTGCTGAGCAGGATCAGCAGATCCGACATGCGCGTGTCGCGTCCCACCAGCTGCGGCCGCAGGAAGTTGTCGATGGTGCTCACGACCAGGCCGCACCATATGACGAGACCCAGGGCCGCGCCGCCGCGGCCGATGACGAGGAGATAGATGACGATGGGGACCCAGACGATGGCTCCCCCCACCGCCGGGACGATGGCGCCCACCACCGTCACGGTTCCCCAGAAGGCGGCTCCGGGAATGCCCGCCACCCAATAGGCGGCGCCCGCCAGCACACCCTGGATGATGGCCATGAGGAGCGAGCCCTTGAGCGTGGCGCGCGCCACCGAGACGAACTTCTCCAGGAGCCGCTCCTCGTCCTCCGGCGCCAGCGGGATGTAGAAGAGGATCCTGTGCAGGATCGCCTCTCCGTCCGAGAGAAAGAAGAACATGGCATACAGCATGATGAAGAGCTGGAGGAAGAAGCCCACGGTTCCACGCGTGAACTGCGCGAGGTTGCGGACCAGGAAGCTGCCGACGCTGGAGGCGACCTCCCCCGCCTTGGCCACCACCTGCTCGCTGTTCGGGAGCACCCGCTCCAGTCCGGGGATCCGATCCAGGAAGGGCACGTGTCTGAGGCGCTGATCCAGCTGTCCCACGTGGCTGATCTGTTCCTCGATCCAGGGGCCGGCCGTCTGGCTCACCTCCACCGCCTGGGTGGCCACGAGGCCCAGGAAGGCCAGCAGGGGCAGGCACACGACGAGCACCACGACCACCAGCGTGCTCAGGGACGCCCACGTCTTCCGCCCCTTGAGCCAGCGCAGCAGGACCGCGTGCAGCGGATGCACCAGTCCCGCGAAGATGGCGGCGAGGAGCAGCGCCATGAGGAACTGCCGGATCATCACGAGGAAGAGCAGCGAGATGCCGACGGTGAGGACCAGAAGGAAGGTCCGACGCATCCGCGTTTCGGGGTGTGGCTCGGGCGTCATGGAGACCAACATCGGTGCTGGCCGGCGCCGGCGCCACTTCACCGGGGACTCCCGGTGGTTCCGGGGCCGCCGTCGAGCTTCGGCGCGTCACTCCGCGCGCCGTCCGGGCCGTCGGGTCGGCCCGGCTACTTCCCGAGCCGGTCGGCCACGATGAGGCCGCCGTGCTCCCGCCCGTTCTCGATGAAGATCTTGTTGGCGTTGTGCCCCGCGGCGATGACGCCGGCGATGTAGACACCCGGCACGTCGGTGCGCATGGTGGCGGGGTCGTGGGCCGGGATCCCGGTCTCCTCGTCGATGGAGACCCCCAGCGACCGCAGCAGGGCCGGGTCTGCGCGCCACCCGGTCATGGCCACCACGAAGTCGTTGGCGATCTCGGTGGTGGCACCCGTCTCGTCGCTCTTCAGCACCACGGAGGTAGGACGGATCTCCGCCACGCGGTGCTTCCAGTGCATGACGATCTCGCGGTTCTTCAGCCGGTTCGTGATGTCCGGCACCACCCACGGCTTCACGCCCTGGTCTATGACGTCGAGGAAGTGCACCATCTGCACGCGCGCGCCGTTCCTGTACATCTCCAGCGCGGATTCCACCGAGGAGTTGCCCGCGCCCACCACCAGGACATCCTGGTCGTAGAAGGGGTAGGGCTCCCTGTAGTAGTGGAGCACCTTGGGCAGGTCCTCGCCCGGCACGCCCAGAAGGTTGGGGCGGTGAAAGCCCCCGGTGGCGACGACCACGGCGGACGCGGTGTATACGCCCTCCGAGCCGTCGCGCCGTTTCGTGCGCACCGTGAAGGAGCCTTCGGCGCCGTCGATCTCCCCGACGTCCTCGTACTGGCGCACGTCGAGGTCCCAGTGCTCCACCACGAAGCGGTAGTAGGCCAGGGCTTCGCGACGGCTGGGCTTCGGCTCCGGGATGGTGAAGGGGACGTCACCGATCTCCAGCATCTTCGCGGTGCTGAAGAAGGTCATGTAATAGGGGTAGTTCACCAGCGACGCGGTGATGCACCCGCGGTCCAGCAGAACGCACGAGACGCCGGCCTTCTTCGCCGCGGCGCCCACGGCGATGCCGCAGGGTCCCGCCCCCACCACGATGAGCTCACAGCGTTCGTCCATGGCCGTGCGTTACCCCGTTCGCTGGATTGGTTTCCGGAGGCCGACTCCCGCATTGCCGCGTCCCCGTGGAGGGCGCATGTTGCGCGGTCGCTTCGGCCGCCCCGAGGAAGCGGCATACGTGGGCCGCACCGACCCGTCTCCGCGAGGGATGATCCATGAGCTCCGCCGAGTCCGAAGCCAGAAAGGCGCTGGCACGGTTGCGCCGCGCCGCAGAGAAGGTGGAGCGGGAGCTCGGGGACCTGGAGGGCGCGCTGAAGCACGCCGAGGGCACGGACTTTCCCCGGGAGGAGTACGAGGCGGTGGCGGCGGCGGTGCGCCGGATCCTGGACTTCACCGACGAGGAGGGGGAGCGTCTCCAGGAGAAGATCCTCCACGCCGGAGGCCTGGAGCCCGGGCGGGTGCGGAGGGGCTCGACGCGCTAGGGCGGCGGCCTCGCCAGATTCACGGGGGCGTGTCAGTTTCTACACCTGTCGAGGTCGCTATGCACCTGCGGTTCGGGTGCCCACCGTCGCATCGTGCACGTGAAGAGACAACGTCCCCAGCGGTTTCCCCGGTACCTGGCGGGCAGGTCGTGCCTGGCCACCCTTCTCGTCGTCGTTCTGGCGGCCGGTTGCGCGCGCTACCGACCCCGGCCCATCTCGCCGGCGCAGAGCCTCGAGGACTTCGAGTCTCGGCGCCTGGACCTTCCGGAGCTGGGGACCTTCCTCGCGGACCGCGGTGAGACGGCCGCGTGGCCTCCCCGGACCTGGGATCTGCATGCCCTGACGTTAGCGGCGTTCTACTACAGCCCGGTGCTGGATGTGGCCAGGGCGCGGTGGGCTGTGGCGAGAGGGGGCGTCCTCACCGCCGGCGGGCGGCCGAATCCCACGGTGACCGGCGGGACCGGCTACAACAGCACGACGCCCCGCAGCCAGGTGACGCCCTGGATTCCGGAGGTCGCACTGGACCTGCCGCTGGAGGTAGCGGGCCGCCGGGGCATCCGCGTCGCCGAGGCACGCCACCTCTCGGAGGCGGCCCGCCTGACTCTCCTCACGGCTGCGTGGCAGGTACGCAGCGACGTGCGGCGCGGCTTCATCGCGCTGTACGTGGCGCGGGAGACCGACTCCCTTCTGGCCCGCCAGCAAGACCTACGCTCCCAGGTCCTGGAGATCCTGGAAAGCCAGCGACGCGTCGGTGAGGCCTCGGCCGCGGCGGTCGTGCAAGCCAGGGTGGCCCTGGCGGAGAGCAGGGTCGCTGCCATGGACGCCAGCCGCCTCGCCATCGAGGGGCGCGGCGCCCTCGCCGACGCGGTGGGGGTGCCTCCGACGGCCCTGGACGCCGTGAGCCTCGACTTCGCGGGGCTGGAGCGGGTGACGGTGGGCGTTCCCGACCAGGACGCCCGCCGGCGCGCGATGTTGCACCGCTCGGACATCCTGGCCGCCCTCGCCGAGTACGAGGCCAGCCAGAAGGCGCTCCAGCTCGAGGTCCGCAAGCAGTATCCCGACATCAGCCTGGGACCGGGCTATCAGCTCGACCAGACCGACAGCAAGTGGACGCTGTTGCTGTCCCTGAGCCTTCCCGTGCTGAATCGGAACCAGGGGCCCATCGCCGAGGCGAAGGCCCTTCGGGCGGAAGCGGCGGCACGCTTCTTGGCGCTCCAGTCGAAGGTGCTGGGTGAGGTGGAGAACGCGGTGGCGTCGGCGCACGTCGCTCTCGGCCAGGTGCAGGAGGCGGACACGCTGCTGGACGCGCTGAGGCGTCAGGAATCCACGGCACGCGCATCCTATGACGCAGGCGAGATCTCCCGTCTCGATCTCCTGGGTCTCCAGGCCGAAGCCGTCGCCACGGCGTTGGCGCGGCTGGATGCCCTCTCCCGGGCGCAGGCGGCGGTCGGTGCCCTGGAGGACGCGATGCAGACGCCGTTGGACATGGAGAGGTGGGCCCTGGAGGCCCCGGAGCGCGACACGTCGAACGGAGGCGGGAGATGATCCAGCGCCGGCAGCTCCTGGGATTGGCCGCGGTGGTCGTGTTGGCCGCGAGCGTGATCGTGTGGCTGCGAAGGGGAGGGGGCGAGGAGGAGGAGATCACGCCGAACGTGGCGGTCCATGTGGACAGCATCCGTCGGGGAACCGTGCGGCGTACGGTCACGGCGTACGGAACCGTGGAGGCGGCCCCCGCGCTGGACGGCAAGCCCGCGGGCGGCGCCCTCGTCACGCCGTTCGTCGACGGCGTCGTCGCCGAGGTAGCCGCGTTGGAGGGACGGCGCGTCACCAAGGGCACGGTGCTGGTGCGCCTGGACGCCCGCATGGCGCAGGCGGCCGAGGAGAAGGCCCGCGCCGCCGCCGAGGTGGCGGAGAAGGCGTTCCAGCGTCAGGAGGTCCTGACGGCCTCCAACTCGACCTCCGAGAAGGCGTATCTGGAAGCCAAGGCCGCGCGTGACGCCACGCGCGCGGACCTGGCCGCCGCCGAGACGGGGCTGGCGTACGTGAACATCACGGCTCCGCTCACGGGAACGGTGCTCCACCTGCGCGCGACGGTGGGTCAGCGCGTGGACGCCAGCACCACGCTGGCCCAGGTCGTGGACCTCGACCGGCTCGTGGTGACGGTGGGCGTCCCTGCGCGGGAGATCGAAGGGGTGGCCCTGGGCCAGCGTGCCCTCCTCGGCGTCGGCGACTCCGTGCCGGAGGGCACGGTGCAGATCCTGGGAAGGGACGTGGACCCGAACACCGGCACCTACCGAGTGCAGATCTCCGTGCCGCGGGGAGCGGGCCTCATGCCCGGGCAGTTCGTCGAGACGCACATCGTGGCGGCGGAGCACAGGGACGTGCTGGTGGTGCCGGAGGAGAGCGTGATCACCCGTCCCGACGAGGGCACCTGGATCGTGGTGGTGAAGGGAGACCGGGCGGTGCACCAGCCCGTGACCGTGGGGTTCCGGGACCGGGGACTGGCGGAGGTCGCGGGAGAGGGGCTCGAGCAAGGGCTGCCCATCGTCACCCACGAAGCCTACGGGTTGCCGACGGACACGAAGGTCCGCGTGGTGGGCGGCTGACATGATCGGGAAGTTCGCCAACCGACAGGCTGCCTCCATCGTCTTCATCAGCGCCGCGCTGTGCCTGGCGGGAGTCTATGCCGCCACGAGCCTGTCGTCGTCGGTGTTTCCCCGGACCGACTTCCCCCGGGTGGTCATCCTCGTGGACAACGGCGTCATGCCGGGCGACGAGATGATGGCGCGTATCACGCGCCCCATCGAAGAGGCCATGAAGGACATCCCCGGGACGGTCACCGTGAAGTCGGCCACCGGCCGGGGCTCCGCCGAGATCAACGTGTTCTTCACGTGGAAGGTGGACATGGTCCGGTCGGAGCTCTACGTGCTGAGCCGCCTGGGCCAGATCAGGAGCACGCTTCCCGCCACCGCCGTGACCACCGTCTATCGCCTGACCTTCGCCGCCTTCCCCATCGTGGGGGTGAGCCTGACCAGCGACACCCGGGACATCACCAAGCTGTGGGAGGAGGCGCGCTACGAGCTGAAGCCGCGCTTCCTCCAGATCCCCGGCGTGGCGAGGGTCGACCTGGTGGGCGGCAAGGCGCCGGAGTACCAGGTCGTGGTGGATCCCCTTCTCCTCCAGGGCGCCCACCTGAGCCTGGCGGAAGTCACCGACGCGCTGGAGCGCAACAACCTGGTGGCGTCGGCGGGGATGCACGAGGAGAGCCACACGCTCTATCTGACCGTGGTGGACGGCCGGGTGCACGGCGTCGAGGACCTCGAGGACTTCGTGGTGACGGCCCCCGGTGGGACCCCCGTGCGGATCCGGGATTTCGCGAGGGTGCAGCGGGGTCCCGAGCCGGTCTTCAACATCGTCACCGCCGACGGCCACGCCGCGGTCCTCCTCAACATCAGAAGCCAACCGGACGGGAGCACGCTGGACATCGCCGACGGGCTCCGGGCGCAGATCGCCCAGCTCCGCACCGAGCTGTCGCCGGACATGAAGCTGGCCTTCTTCTACGACCAGTCCGAGATCGTGCGCACCTCCGTGCGCAGCGTGTGGGAGGCCATCCTCTTCGGCCTCGCCCTCTCCGTGGTGATCCTCTTCCTGTTCCTGCAGAGCTGGGGTACCACCCTGGTGGCCACGGCCGTCATCCCCGTGACGATCCTCATCACGCTCGTGTCCATGCGCCTCACGGGTCTCACCTTCAACCTGATGACGTTGGGGGGGATCGCCGCGGCCGTGGGATTGGTCATCGACGACGCCATCGTCGTGGTGGAGGCGATCCATACCCGGCTCATGGAGGGGCGCAGCCGCACCGAGGCCGTGGAGGCGGGCATCACCGAGATCTTCAGACCCCTGGTGGGGTCGACGCTCACCCCCGTGGTCGTCTTCCTCCCGCTGGCGTTCCTGGACGGCATCACGGGAGTGTTCTTCCGGGCCCTGGCCCTGACCATGGTGGTCTCGCTGCTGACCTCGCTGGTCCTGGCCGCGACCCTGACGCCCTCACTGGCCGGCTGGTTCGTCAGCCGCGCCCGCGGCCGCGCTCCGGTGCCGGGTCACGAGCAGGCGGGGCCGGTGCTCAGCCGCGTCATCGACCTGTACGAGAGAGCGCTGCGTCCGGCGCTGCGACGGCCCTGGTGGACCCTGGCGGCGTGCGGCGTCGTGTTGCTCCTGGGGGTCGGGGTATACCGCAGCCTGGACAGCGAATTCCTCCCTCCCATGGACGAGGGAGGCTTCGTCATCGACTACTTCACGCCCCCGGGTACCAGCCTGGCTGAGACCAACCGCCAGCTCCTCGTCGCGGAAGGCATTCTGGGGACCGTGCCGGAGATCGAGAGCTACTCGCGGCGCACCGGCGCGCGCCTGGCGCTGGCCATCGCGGAGCCCAACACCGGTGACTTCCTCGTGAAGCTGCGCACGGCCCGCAAGCGCTCCACCGACGACGTCATCGCCGAGCTGCGCCGACGCTTCAACACCGAGCTCCCCGGCGTGAGCTGGGAGTTCCCCGGCATCCTGAGCGACCTCATCGGCGACCTCATGTGGGCACCGAGCCCCATCGAGGTGAAGCTCTACTCCACCGACCAGGCGTGGCTGGAGGAGCATTCGCCGCAAGTGGCGTCCCGTCTGGAACGGATCCCGGGCGTGGTGGACGTCTTCGACGGGTTGGTGTACACGGGGCCCACCATCGCGCTGCGTACCCGCCCCGCCGAGGCCCGCCGCTTCGGCCTCACGGCCGAAGACGTGGCGGCCGCCGTGAACACGGCCATGCTGGGCCGTACCGCCTCGTCGGTGCTGGAGGGCGACCGCGTCGTGGACGTGCGCGTCGAAGTGGACTCCACCCGCCTGACCCGGATGAGGGACGTGGAAGACCTTCCCATCCGCACGCCCACGGGAACGGTGGCGCAGCTGTCGCAGGTGGTGGACGTGGTGCAGGAGCCCGGCCAGCTCGAGCTCCGCCGGGAGGACGGCCGCCAGGACGTGGCCGTGACCGCCCGCCTGGAGGGCCGCGACCTGGGGAGCGCCATGGCCGAGATACGCCGGGTGCTGAGCGCCGACTCGACCCTGCCGCCCCGGTCCGTGGAGTACGGGGGCCTCTATCAGCAGCAGCGGGAGTCGTTCCTGAACCTGGTCTTCGTGCTGCTCATGGCCATCACCCTGGTGTTCACGGTGCTCGTCCTGGAGTTCGGGTCCTTCAAGGAGCCCGTCTCCATCGTCTTCGGCGCGGTGCTGGCGCTCTTCGGGACGGTGCTGGCGCTCTGGATCACCGGGACGTCGTTCAACGTGGTCTCGTTCCTCGGCGCCATCATCGGCATCGGCATCGTGGCGAAGAACGGCATCCTCGTGCTGGACTTCGTCAAGCACCTGCGGGCGGAGGGGTTGAGCCTGGAGGAGGCCGTGGTGCGCTCCGGCCGCCGGCGCCTGCGCCCCGTGCTCATGACGTCCCTCGCCGCGGCGCTGGGCATGCTGCCGCTGGCCTGGGGGGTGGGCTCGGGGGCCGACATGCTCCGGCCCCTGGCCATCGCGGTGATCGGCGCCCTGGCCATCGCCGTCCTCCTCTCGCTGGTGGCCACCCCCACGCTCTACTTCGTGCTGGAAGGGCGCGGCGGGGACGAGGGTTGAACGGGTCGCCGGGGAGGGGGGGGCGCCTGCCGCGCAGGACCTGCTGACGGGACAACGCGCCGCTCCCGCCCCTATCTTGGTCACGACGAGCCCACTCGCCACCCAGGACAGGCATCGGTGAAGAGCTTCTTCGACTTCTCGGAACGGTACGGCACGCGCGCCGGCGGCTACCGGGACCTCATGAGCCACCAGGTACGCCACGTGCTGCTGGTGTCGTCGCTCTACGAGTCCTTCATCCTCGCGGAGGACGGTCACCTCCACGAGCGGGTCTTCGGCAAGTTCGTCGAGACCAGTCCCCGCGAGCCACCGGACCTGACGCGGGTCTCCTCTGGGCGGGAGGCGCTGAAGGTCCTGGAGGGCGGGCACCGCCCCGTCGACCTGGTCGTCACCAGCCCGGACCTCGGCGACATGGACGCCGTGGAGCTTTCCAGGCACATGGCCGACGAGGGCATCCACGTTCCGGTGACCATCCTCGCGTACGACCGCGAGGATCTGCGCGCCGTGGAGCGCCGCATGGACGACACGGCGATCCTCGCGACGTTCCTGTACCAGGGCGACGCACGCATCCTCATGGCCATCGTGCAGGCTGTGGAGGACCGTCTCAACGTGGAGCGCGACACGCGCATCGGCGTGCCCGTCTTCCTGGTGGTGGAGGACAACGTCCGCTTCTACTCGTCGTTCCTGCCGGTGATCTACTCCGAGGTGCACCACCTCTCCGAGGCCGTGCAGGCCGAGGCCGGCAACCGGCTCCAGCGCATCATGCGGGGGCGCGCGCGGCCGAAGATCCTGTTGGCCACCACCTACGAGCGGGCGGTGCGTGACTTCGAGCGCTACCGCACGGCCATCATGGGGGTGTTCTCCGACATGCAGTTCCCCCGGGGCGGCAAGCCCGACCCGGAGGCCGGGCGCGCACTGGTGCACGCCGTCCGGGAGCTGCAGCCCGAGATTCCCATCTCGCTCCAGTCCTCCCACGAGAGGAACAGGGCGGCGGCGGCGGAGCTGAACGTCGGCTTCCTCCTGAAGGGGTCGCCGGATTTCCTGCACCAGCTCCAGCGGTACCTCTCGGAGCACCTCTTCTTCGGTGACTTCGTCTTCCGCGACGACGCCGGCGACGAGATCGACCGTGCCCCCGACCTGAAGACGCTGGTGGAGAAGCTCTCCACCGTGCCCGCCGAGAGCGTGGCGTACCACGCCCGGCGGCACGATTTCTCCCGGTGGCTGCGCGCCCGGGCGGAGTTCGGCCTGGCGGGCCAGCTCCGGCCACGCCTGCTGGAGGACTATCCCAGCGTCGAGGCGCTTCGCGACTCGCTGGTGCACGACCTCGATCGGTACCGTAGGGAGCGCAGTCGCGGCTCGGTCAACTCCTTCCGGGCGGAGTTCTTCGACGGGGAGGAGGGCATCGTCCAGATCGGCGGCGGTTCCCTGGGCGGGAAGGGGCGCGGCCTGGCCTTCGCGTCCAGGCTCCTCGACGAAGTGCGCCTGGCGGATCGCTTTCCAGGAGTGCGTGTCACCGTGCCCGCCGCCGTGGTGCTGGGAACCGGCGTCTACGACGCGTTCCTCGACGACAACGATCTCCGCTCGTTCGCCCTCCAGAGCGAGGACGAGAGCGAGACGCTGAGGCGCATCCTCGCCGCGCCCCTCCCCGACGACATCGTGGAGGCGCTGGAGCGGGTGGTGGCGGTGGTGACGACTCCCATCGCCGTGCGGTCCTCGTCGCTCCTGGAGGACTCGCCGCAGCAGCCGCTGGCGGGAATCTACGGCACCTGGATCCTGCCCAACGACGCCCCGGATCCACGACGGCGGTTGGCCCAGCTCGTGGACGCCGTGAAGCGCGTCTACGCCACCACCTTCGGGCGGCGGGCGCGGGCCTTCATCGAGGCGACCCCGTACCGCCTGGAGGAGGAGGCCATGGCGGTGATCATCCAGCGGGTGGTGGGCGCCCGCCACGGCGACCGCTTCTATCCCCATCTCTCCGGCGTGGCGCGCTCGCACAACTACTACCCGACGCCCCCCGCCCATCCCGAGGACGGGATCGCCGCGGTGGCGCTGGGCCTGGGCAAGACCGTAGCCGAGGGGGAGCCGTGCCTGCGCTTCGCGCCCCCGCATCCCGGGCACATCCTGGACCACTCCTCGGTGGAGGGGATGCTGCAGAGCTCGCAGAGGGAGTTCTGGGCCCTGGAGCTGGGAAAGGAGCCCCCCGACGGAGGCTGGGCCCAGGATGGGCCCCTGGTGCGCTACGGCCTCAAGGCGGCGGAGGAAGACGCGACGCTGGCACCCGTGGCGTCGACCTTCTCCGCCGAGAACAACGCCGTCTACGACGGCATCGGGCGACGTGGCGTCCGCCTGGTGAGCTTCGCACCCATTCTCAAGCATGACATCTTTCCTCTAGCGCATATACTGCGCGAACTTCTCGTGCTGGGGATGGCCGGCACCCGCCTGCCGGTGGAGATCGAGTTCGCGGCCACCCTGTCCCCCGGCGGCGACGAGCCGGCGGAGATGGGCTTCCTCCAGCTTCGCCCGGTGGCGCCCACGCGTGGGGAGGGCGACGTGAGCCTCACCGAGATCGACCGGCAGCGTATATTCTGCGACAGTCCTTCCATTCTGGGACATGGCCGGGTGGACCACCTCACCGACTGGATAGTGGTGGACCGGGAGCGCTACGAGCGCTCGCAGAGCACCGAGGTCGCGGCGGCGGTGGCCCACTTCAACGCGATGCTGCGGGAGGAGAAGCGGCCCTACGGACTGATCGGCGTGGGCAGGTGGGGCTCCACTCAGCCGTGGCTGGGGATTCCGGTGAAGTGGGAGGACATCTCCAGCGCGAAGATCATCGTGGAGGCGGGCTTCCGGGACTTCCGCGTCACGCCCTCCCAGGGGACGCACCTGTATCAGAGCCTGGTGTCGCTGGGTGTCGGCTACTTCACCGTGAACGCCGCCGCCGACGAGGGGTGGGTGGATTGGGAGTGGCTGGCGGCGCAGCCCGAGGTGGCATCCGTGGGTGCGGTGCGCCTGTTGCGCTTCGCGTCGCCGGTGGTGGCCATCATGAACGGGGAGGAGCGGAGGGGTGTGCTGCTGAAGCCGCTCCCGA
>JAJDNC010000169.1 GCA_022340865.1 Gemmatimonadota bacterium | reverse complement strand
CTCCTCGCTGCCGGCTACGTCCGGTCGTCCTCCTCCACCGAAGCCAGGACCTTGTCGATCTCGGATAGATTGAACTGCGTCATACCGGAGGTTACGGGCATGGCCCGCAGGCGGCGCACGGAATCGGCACACTCGACGGCGCCTTCCGCGTTCCCCTCCGCCACCATCCTGGCGGTGCGGGTGCGCACCAGGCTCAACGTGAGTATGTGCTGATACCGCGTGGGGATGTCCGCCGTCGGGGGCTCCGACGCACCGTCCCCTCGATACACCGTGCGCATGTAGGTTCGCTCCAGGTCCCGAACCATCCGCCAGGCTCTCTCGCTCCTCCTTCCGCGACCGTCACCGAGCCGGTCCAGGACCGTCCACGCCTCGTCATGGCGGCTGCGGTCCAACAGGGCATAGTAGACCATCATCAGCGTGGGCAGATCGCGGAGGGCGTCGATGGCTCGCGATGCCGGCAGAAGCCAATCGCGAGGGCGAATCCCGTCCGCGTTGGCGACCACCATCGCGTCGAGAATCGTTCGAGGCGTGTCCGGACCGTCGCGCAACAGGCGGAGGACCCTCGAGCCATCGCTCTGCTGGTTCCCGATCCGGATGGGGATCACCTGGGCTAGACCGACGACCACGGACATCAGACCCAGGAGCAGCAACCAGGAGAGTCCGTCGGCGTGAGCCGGAGGGAAGAGGAGAGAGACGACGAGGGCGACCACTCCTGCAATGATGCTCACCCCGGGCCCGGCGGCGAACATGGCGATCATGCGCCTACGGAAGGTGGCGAGGTCGTCCTCCCGCGGGTGCGACCGAGGGAGAACGACGACGGCGCCGCCCCACAAGCCCAGGCGGCGGTTGAGGTCGACCCTCACCCCCCCACCCTTGGGCCACTTCACGCGGAAGGGGCCCAGGTAGAGGAACGCCACCCGGAGATCGGACAGCAGTCCTGCCACCGCGTGACCAAGCTCGTGGGTGAGGACGACCGCCACGTACGCCGGGAGCAACAGGAGATAGGGGCGGTCGATACCGATCCAGGCAGCCAACCACCCCGATCCCAGGATCCCCACGCCGAAGACGACCAGGACCGAGAGCGCGTGCGTGAAGCGAGGGGATCCGTCCTTCCGATGTGGCCTGCCGTAGGTCATGGGCGTGTGCACGCGGGTTCAGTGGTAATCCAAGACGCTCTTCAACAATGCCACGTCCCGGCCCGTGGGTCGAGCGGGTTGCACGAGACGGGTTCGAAGACCGAGCCCTGTCCGTGACCCGGGGTCGGGGTGGACGGCGGACCTCGCCGCCCAGTGGCAGTCCGGCGCCGCCGACACCCCGCGCTTCGACTACATCTGTCGGTAACGCTCCGGTCACGCCACCTTGAGGAAACCGGATCCCACGCTTCCCGGCACGTCATGACAGCGCACCCCGACAACGGCGAGACCCGCGGTCACGGCTTCGGCACCGGCCCCGTCTTCCTGGCCAGCATCAGCACCATCCTCGGGGCCATCATGTTCCTCCGCTTCGGCTACGCGGTGGGGAACGTGGGGCTCCTCGGGGCGTTCCTCATCATCCTGTTGGGTCACGCGGTCACGGTCCCCACGGCGCTGGCCATCGCCGAGATCGCCACCAACCGGCGGGTGGAGGGAGGCGGCGAGTACTTCATCATCTCGCGCTCCTTCGGCACCACCATAGGCGGAGCCATCGGCATCTCGCTGTACCTGTCGCAGGCGATCTCGGTGGCGTTCTACATGATCGCCTTCGCCGAAGCGTTCCGGCCCCTGGCGGGCCTCTGGCAGGAGAGCGTGGGGATCCCCTTCGATCCCCGCTTCGTCTCGCTGCCTGCCACCGTGGTCCTCCTCGTCCTCGTGCACAAGCGGGGAGCGAGCATGGGGGTGAAGGCGCTCTGGGGGGTCGTGGCCATCCTGGCGCTCTCGCTGGCGGGCTTCTTCCTCGGGTCGTCCCCTCCGGAGATCCGGCCCGAAGGGCTTCCGCTGGTCTCGGGGCTCGCCAACCCGGACCGCTTCATGCTGGTCTTCGCCATCGTGTTTCCCGCGTTCACCGGGATGACGGCGGGGGTCGGGCTGTCCGGGGACCTGGAGAACCCGCGCCGCTCCATCCCCCTGGGCATAATGAGCGCCACGCTGACGGGGATGGTGGTGTACGTGTTCGTCGTGATGAAGCTGGCCCGGTCCGCCGACTCCGTCTTCCTGGCGCAGGACCAGCTCATCATGAGCCGCATCGCTTTGTGGGGGCCCATCATCCCCATCGGGCTGGCGGCCGCCACGCTGTCGTCGGCCCTCGGCTCGGTGATGGTGGCGCCGCGCACCCTCCAGGCCCTGGGGGGGGACGGCATCATCCCCGTTCCGAGAGCCAACAGGTTCGTGGCGGCGGGAGTCGGCGGAGCCAACGAGCCCCGGAACGCCACCCTGGTGACCTCGGTCATCGCGGTGATCTTCGTGATCCTGGGAAGCGTGAACCTCGTGGCCCGTATCGTGTCGATGTTCTTCATGGTCACGTACGGGGCCCTGTGCGCGATCTCGTTCCTGGAGCACTTCGCCGCGCGCCCGTCGTACCGGCCGAGCTTCCGCTCCAAGTGGTACCTGAGCCTCTTCGGCGCGGTCATGTGCCTGGTCCTCATGCTCCAGATGGCCCTCGCGTACGCCATTCTGGCCATGGTGGCGATGGCGGTGATCTACGTGCTGGTGCGGCGCAACCGCTCGGGCGTGGACGACCTGACCTCGATCTTCCACGGCGTCATGACCCAGGCCACGCGCTATCTCCAGATCCGCCTGCAGAAGATCCGCCCCGGCGATTGGCGGCCGAGCGTCATCGCCCTCACGCCGCGCACCTTCGACCGCTCCTCTCCGGTGCAGCTCCTGGAGTGGCTCTGCCACCGCTACGGCTTCGGCACCTATCTGCACTACATCCCCGGAAAGCTGGAGCCCCAGTCGTTCGAGGAGAGCCGACGGGTGCAGGCGCGCCTCGTCAAGACGATGGAGGAGCGCAAGGGAGCCATCTTCGTCGACACGATGATCAGCCCCTCGATGGCCTCGGCGCTGGCGCAGAGCCTGCAGATGCCCGGCGTCTCGGGGATGGAGAACAACACGATCCTCTTCGAGTTCAGCGTCCACGATCCCGACGAGGTCCTGGACGAGGTCGTCGACGGCTCGCGTATGGCCGGCGTGCCGCGCATGAACAGGCTGGTGCTGCGTCACGGGGAGAACTTCTTCGGGGCCCGCAAGAGCATCCACCTGTGGCTCACCTGGCACGATGCCCGCAACGCCAACCTGATGATCCTGCTGGCCTACATCCTCCTGGGACATCGCGACTGGCGGGGTGCCGAGATCACGATCCTCGCAGCCTACCCACGAAGCGACGTCGAGCGGCGAGCCGCCGAGCTGCACTCGATGATCGTCGGAGGGAGGCTGCTCATCAGCGAGAAGAACGTCCTCGTCATCCCCACAGACGACGACGTGGACTTCCAGCGCCTGGTGGAGGAGCGCTCGGGGAGCGCCGACCTGGTGCTCACGGGCTTCACCACCTCGCGCCTCGAGAAGAAGGGGCGGGACATGTTCCTGCGCTTCCCGGGACTCCAGGACGTGCTCTTCGTCTCCGCGCAGGAGACGATCTTCATCGACTGAGCGTCGGGGGCTGCGCGGAGCGCCCTGCGGCTCCATCCTGTCGGACGCGTGCTGCTCGAAGCGCGGCACGACGTCCTCCCACCAGGAGCATCCGCCATGGAGCGGGACGAGGACCGGTACGACTACATCGTCATCGGGTCGGGGTTCGGGGGAAGCGTGTCCGCCCTCCGCCTGGCGGAGAAGGGGTACAAGGTCGCGGTCCTGGAGAAGGGGAGGCGGTACCGCACCGAGGACTTCCCGAAGACGAACTGGAACCTACGCAAGTACCTGTGGATGCCTTCGCTGGGGCTCTACGGCATCCAGATGCTGACGTTGCTCCGCCACGTCCTTGTACTGCACGGCGGAGGCGTGGGCGGCGGGAGCCTGGTCTACGCCAACCAGCTCCTCGTCCCTCCGGACGAGGTGTTCGGGAGGCCCGGGTGGGGCCCGGGCGACTGGAAGGCCCGGCTCGCACCGTTCTACGCCGAGGCCCGCCGGATGCTGGGGGCCAACCCGAGCCCGCAGGTGGGAACGGCGGACCGGCTCCTGCGAGACGTGGGAAAGGAGATCCGGACAGAGGACACGTTCCACGTCGGCGACGTGGGGGTCTTCTTCGGGGAGCCGGAGCGGACGGTGCCGGACCCCTACTTCGGAGGCCGCGGGCCGCGACGCACCGGATGCACCTTCTGCAGCGCCTGCATGATCGGTTGCCCCGTGGGGGCCAAGAACACGCTGGACAAGAACTACCTGCACCTGGCCGAGGAGCTCGGCGTCCGCATCCTCCCCGAGACGGAGGTGACCGGCGTTCGGCCCACAGGCTCCGGCTACGAGGTCATCGCGCGCAGGTCCACGGGGTGGACGCATCCCACCCGCGCATTCCACGCCCGTGGGGTCGTGTTCAGCGCCGGCGTCCTCGGCACCGTCCGACTCCTCCTGGAGTGCCGGCGCAGGGGTTTCCTGCCCGACCTCTCGGACCAGCTCGGCCGTTTCGTGCGCACGAACTCCGAGGCGATCCTCGCGGTGCACTCCCGGGACCGGAGCACGGACTGGAACGACCAGATCGCCATCACGTCGGGCATCTACCCGGACGAGAAGACCCACGTGGAGCTCGTCCGGTACAACAAGGGCTCGGACGTGCTCTTCGGGCTGGGTACCGTGTTCACGGGCGGTGGGGGCCGCATCCCGAGACCGCTCCGGTTCCTGGGAACCGTGCTTCGCCACCCCCTGAAGTTCCTCAGAGCCTTCTGGCTCCCGGGGAGCGCCGCCCGCACGACGGTCGTGCTCGTCATGCAGACCGAGGAGAGCCACATCCACCTGACGTGCCGCCGCAGCCGGTGGCGGCCCGGCGCCTGGAGGCTGACATCGGAGCTTCCCGCAGGTGCCCCGAAGCCCCCGTCCTACATCCCCATGGCCAACGAGGTGACGCGTCGGCTGGCCGCCCGCATGGACGGCGACCCCATGAGCGTCTGGTCGGAGGTGCTCCTGGACGCGCCCACCACCGCGCACATCCTGGGTGGGTGCAGCATGGCCGAGTCGCCGGAGAAGGGCGTGGTGGGGTTCGACGGGCAGATCTTCGGCTACCCGAACCTGTACGTGGCGGACGGCTCCGTCGTCCCGGTCAACCTGGGCGTGAATCCCAGCCTGACCATCACGGCCCTGTCAGAGTACATCCTGTCGCAGGTGCCGGAGCGGTCGGCGGTGCGGCTCGGATAGCCCGACCTACTCCGCGCGCAGCGAGCGCACCGGATCCACGCGGCAAGCCCACCGGGCCGGCGCCCAGCACGCGAGGAGCGCGACGATGCCCAGGGCGATGGCGGTCGCGGCCAAGACGAGGGGGCTGGCCGGAGAGACCCCGAAGACCATGCTCCTCAGGAACCGGGCCAGGATGAGGGCCCCGACGATTCCGCCGAGAATCCCCGCGGCGGAAAGAAGAGTACCCTGCCGCAAGACCATGGCCATGATGTCGCCCCTCTCGGCACCCAGGGCCTGGCGGATCCCCATCTCCACGGTCCGCGTCCGTACCGCGTACGAGATCACGCCGAACAGACCCAGGGCGGCGACGAGGATCGCCAGCCCGGCGAAGACACACATGGCTATGGCCACCAGACGGGTGGGCGCCGCGGAGAGGCCCACTCGATCCGACAGCTTCTGGACCTTGTAGGGCACCAGCGTGGGATGGATGTCCTGCATCATCCTACGAATGGACGGCATGATCCGCTCGGGCGGCAGGGCGGTCCGCAGAGCGAAACTCCTCGCCGCACCCCGTCCGAAGACGCCTTCCGGAAAGAACAGAGCCTCCCGGCTCTCGACGCCGAAGTCCTTCATGAGCATGTGCTCGACCACGCCCACCACCACGCCCTCGGTCGGACCATCCCGCACGTCATAGACCAGGGTCTTCCCGATGGGGTCCTGTCCGGGCCACGCGATGCCGGCCAGCTTCGCGTCCACGATGATGGACCCCGTGGAGTCCTGCATCTCGGCGGCGGTGAAGGTCCTCCCCGCCAGGAGACGGGTCCCCATGGCCCGGAAGTAGCCACGGGTGACCACGATGTAGTCCGCCCACTCGGCGCTCTGCGCGTAGCTCTCTCGATCCGGAGCGTAGGTGCCGTTCCACACGCCGCCGGAGAAGGGAACCATGCTGGCGCGCCCCACGGCCTCCACGCCCGGGAGTGCCGAGAGCCGCTCTTCGGCCATCGTGTAGAAGGCCGCCCTTCGATCCCGGTCCCGGAACTCCTGCGCGTAGGGGCTCACGTCGAACGTGAGCGCCCTCTTCCCGTCGAATCCGTGGTTCACCGTCGTCATCGCCATGAGGGAGCGCACCATCACCGCCGCTCCGCTCAGGAGAACCATGGACAGGACGAGCTCCGCGACGACCAGACCGTTCATCAGCCTGCGCCGCTCCCTCCCGCCGGCCCCCCGCCCCTCTCCGGCGAGCACCCGGACCAGGTCGAGTCGGCGTACCTGGGCGGCGGGGATCGCCGCGAAGAGGACGACCAGAAGCGCGGCCGCGGCGAGACCGGCCACGACCACGTGGGCGTTCATGCCGACCTGGTGGAGGACCGGGATGTTCCCGGGGGCGGTGGCGTCCAGGATCCGCACGGCGATCCAGGCCACGGCCAGGCCGACGGCACCTCCTCCCGCAGCCAGCAGGAGGCTCTCCACGATCTTGCCCACGACGAGTCGGGCCCTACCGCACCCCACGGCCGAGCGTACCGCATCCTCGCCCGAACGGGTCCAGCCCCGCACCAGAATGAGGTTCGCCAGGTTCGCGCTCACCAACAGGAGCAGGAAGAGGACGCCTCCGGTGAGGACGAGAAGAGCCGGCCGATAGTCCTCCCTCCACACCCTGTCCAATGGCTCGGGGGCGTAGTGCATCTGCTCCTGGGCGTATCCCGGGTACTCGGCCCGCAGTCTGGCGGCGAGGACCTCGAGCGCCGCCCTCGCCCTCTCAAAGGTGATTCCCGGCTGCAGCCTGGCTATGGGGATCACGCCCCGTGGTCCCGGACGCGGCCCGGAGGAGGTGAAAGCCCTCTCGGGCCAGGCTACGAACAGGTCGGCCGTCCTGTCGCTGACCCATCGCTCTGCCGACGTGTTTCGGACCGTGAGGTCACGGGGCAGGACGCCGACGACGTCGAAGGGATTGCCCCATATGCCGAGCGATCGATCCAGCGCCGTCGAATCCCCGCCGAATGCGCGCTGCCAGAGATTGTAGCTCAGCACAATGGCGGGGGCCTGCTGACCCTGTCCCTCGGACTGCACGGCGGGTAGGGCGTCCTCCCGGGTGAACGTTCTGCCCAGATAGGGCTGGATCCCGAGGATCGAGAAGTAGTCGTACGAAACCTGGAGGCCCGTGGCGTGCTGCGGAGGCTCGTTCCCGACCTGGATCATCACGTCGAAGATGGCGAGCCCACGCGCCCCGACGCCCTCGAAGACGCCGGTCTCACCACGAAGGTCCGGAATGTCCCGCCACGGTACCGACAGACGCTGGCCGGCTACGCTCTGCTGCGCGGCGACCGTCCGCTGCCAGAGAGTCAGCAGCCGATCGGGCTCGGAGAAGGGAAGGGGACTGAAGAGCGCCGCATCGACCACGCTGAACACCGCCACGGTGGCTCCGATGGCGAGACCCAACGACAACACGGACAGGAGCGTAAACGCACGATGTCGTCGGAGGGTGCGCAGGGCAGCGAGGAGATCGTGCAACATGCTCTTTCTCCCGGCCGAGATGGACCGACGCGGTCGAGGGCCGCACGTCGAAATCAACCCACCGTTCGCTACGTGGGACCATCAACGCGGGTACGCCATCGGGAATATTCCGCGAAGGGATGTGGGGAAAATCCGAACTTGCCTGGGCCGGCGCCAGGAACGAGGGCTCCGGGATCCGAGCCCGGATCTCCGGCGGACCAGAGGCTGGAGTCCGCGACGCCGGCTGCAACCATTCGGAGCCTGCTCTCGTCTATTACTATGACGATGCCAGGGTAATATCCGGAGCGCCGCTATGGGACACACGGGGGAGTTCGAGCTTCTGGTCATTCTGGCGGTCCGCCGCCTGGCCGATGATGCGTACGGCGTCACGATCCTGGATGAGCTGGAGGAGCGGACGTCGCGGACGCTCACCCTCGGAACGGTCTACAAGACGCTGGGGCGGCTGGAGTCGAAGGGGTATCTCGAGACCCGTACCGCGCCCCCGACGCGTGAGCGGGGAGGGAGGCGCAAGAAGCTCTACGAGGTGACCGCCACCGGCCTCGAGGTGGCACGGAGCTCGCTGGCCGACCTCCGGAAGCTCACGGAGGGCCTGGAGCCCGACCTGGAGGTGCCATGACCATCCGGCATGGTCCTGGCCGGCGACCTCCGGCCGTGGTCAGGCTCCTTCTCCGGGTCCTGGTCCCCGCCGACGAGCGGGAGTTCTTCCTGGGGGATCTGCGGGAGGGCCGACGGCGCTCCTGGCTCCGTGAGATCCTGGGTGTCCTCTCACTTCGCTTTGTCTCGCCACCGGGGCCACGTGGGCGTCCTTCCGACCGGGGAGACGGCATGTTCAAGGAGCTTCTCGCCGACCTGCGGTACGGCGTGCGCATGATGGTGCGGAGCCCGGCCTTCACCATGGTGGCGCTGGTGACCATGGCTCTCGGGATCGGCGTCAACACGGCCATGTTCAGCATCGTCCACGGCGTCCTCCTGAAGCCTCTCCCATACCCTCACGCCGACCGGATCGTGTATCTCCGGGCGAACAACCTCTCACGGGGATGGTCGTCGTTCACCATCGCACCGCTCAACTTCTGGGACTGGCAGAAGCAGAACCACTCCTTCCAGGCCATGGCGGCGTACCAGAGCAGGGGCATGACGTACACCGGGGGCGACGAGCCGCAGGTGTTGCACACGTACCAGGTGACCGACCGGTTCCTGGGGATCCTGGGTGGGGAGCCGACGCTGGGCAGGGGGATCGCCGCCGCCGATCTGGAGCCCGGTGCCGCCGACGTGGTCCTCCTCTCCCACGGCTTCTGGGAGCGCACGTTCGGGGGAAGCCCGTCGGTCCTCGGCCGAACCATGACGCTGGACGGAAGACCGTTCACCGTCGTCGGCGTGCTGCCGGCGCGTTGGCACTCCTTCTCGTCGAGCACCTTGGATCTCGTCACCCCCCTGAAGCCCCGGCCCTATTGGTACACGGCGCGGGGAAGCCACTTCCTCAGAGCGGTGGCGCGGCTGAAGCCGGGTGTCAGCGTCGAGCAGGCGCAGGCCGATCTCTCCGGAATCGCCGCCGCTCTGGCGGCTCGGTACCCCGACTCCAACAAGGGGTGGGGGGCTTCGGTGCAGTCGCTCCAGGACGCCGTCGTCGGCTCCTCGAGGGCCCAGTTGCTCATCCTCATGGCGAGCGTCGGCCTCGTCCTTCTCATCGCGTGCGCCAACATGGCGAACATGACGCTGGCCCGTGCCATGGTCAGGACCCGGGAGCTGGCCATCCGCGCCGCCGTGGGGGCGGGCAGGGGCCGGGTGGTGCGGCAACTCCTGGCGGAGAGCACGGTCCTTTCCGTCGCCGGGGGAGCGCTGGGAGTGCTGCTGGCGTACGGCTCGGTGGCGGCTCTCGTGGCCGGATGGCCCACGCTTCTGCCTCGCAGCCGCAACATCGGCATCGACCCCGCCGTCCTGGTGTTCGCCCTGGGCCTGTCGGTGGCCTCCGGCGTCCTGTTCGGCCTCGTTCCCGCCCTGACCGTGGTGCATCCGCGTTTGGCGGGGTCTCTCGGGCAGGGTGGCCGCAGCACGACCGGGGACCGGTCCCGGCGCTGGCTCCGCGCCGCCCTGGTGGCGGGCGAGCTGTCGTTGGCGGTCATGCTGCTGGTTGGCACGGGCCTTCTCGTCCGGAGCTTCGCCGCGCTGCAGAAGGAGAGCCCAGGGTTCCAGACCGACGACCGGCTGGTGTTCACGACGCCGCTGCCCTCCGCCAGGTACGGGGACGACGAGGCGGTGGAGCAGTTCGTCGACGGGTCCCTCGCCCGGTTGCAGGCCCTGCCCGGCGTGGAGTCCGCCACGGTGGCCAACATGGTCCCCCTGAGGGGAAGCGACGAGATCTGGGGCCTCTGGCTCGCCGGGCACGCGGTACCCGGCGCGCAGGAGGACGCCTCCGCGCTCTTCTACCGGGTGGGGCCGGGCTACTTCAAGACCATGGGAATCCCTCTCCGGGAGGGACGCGGCATAACGCCGGACGACCGCGGCGACACGCTCCGGGTGGCGGTCATCAGCGCGTCGCTGGCGCAGCAGTGCTTCCCCGGGGAAGACCCCCTGGGCCGCATGATCAAGTTCGGCCGCGGGGACGGCCAGCCTTCGGTGGAGGTGGTGGGGGTGGTGGGGGACGTGCAGCACTACGACCTCGGTCGCGCATCCGTACCCCAGGTCTACGTCCCCTTCGCACAACGCCCCACCCGCGGCGTCAGCTTCGTCGTGAGGTCGTCCGTGGCGCCGGCGAGCCTCGTCTCTGCCGTCCGCGGGGCTATCGGAGCCGTGGATCCCGACCAACCGCTGGTGGGCATCGAGACCGGGCGAGAGATGATGGAGGGAGCGGTGTCGCTGCCGCGCTTCCGCACGCTCCTCATGAGCATCTTCGGCCTGACCGCGCTGCTTCTGGCCACCGTGGGCCTCTACGGGGTCCTCGCCTACAGCGTGTCGCAGCGTACCCGGGAGATCGGCGTGCGCGTGGCGCTGGGCGCGTCCCGCGGATCGGTGCTGGGGCTCATCGTCCGGGAGGGGGCGCCGCTGGTGGGCGCCGGCCTGGCGGTAGGGTTGGGTGGCGCTGTCGCCTTGAGCCGGATCTTCAAGTCCATGCTCTTCGGCGTGGGGACCCACGATCTCCTGGTGTTCGCCGCGGTGCCCCTCGTCCTGGCGCTGGTGGCTCTGGTCGCCATGTTGATCCCGGCGCGGCGAGCCACCCGGGTGGATCCCGTCCGGGCACTGGGAGAGTCGAGCCCGTGAGCGTCCGTTCCGGCGGGGGCCGACGGTGATCGCCGAGATCGGGAGATAGGCCGAGGGTGTGACGCCATCGGCTCCCGCGCTTCCCGGCGATGCGGCGGAGAGCCTCCGGACGCTACCAGCGCAAGCGGAGCAGCGTGATGAGCGCGTTGTTGACGCCGCCCGTCTGGTCGGTTCCCTCGCGGGCGTTGTGGATATCCAGCGCATGGGCCGTCACCGCCCAGCCCAGCGCCACGCCGACCGCGACCACCGCCGCCGTGCGGGTCTTGGACAGACGGCGCACCTCCAGCGTCTGGACCGCCCGGGCCGGGATGGACACCGTCCCCCGCAGACCGCTCTGCCCGGTCTCGACCCCCCAGGGCTGGAGCAGGACCGAGCACCGCAGCGTGTCCGCCGAGGGGCCGGGAACGAGGGTCCCCCGGACGACGTTGCCGTCGCCCTGCGGGACGGGAACCGCTCCCACGGACAGCGTCACGTCCTTCTCGACGCGGATGCGCACGTTCGTTCCCGGTGGGACGGCGGCCGGCTCCACGGGCGTGTACACGTAGCACCCCGCAACTAGGAGGGCCGCCACGGCCGAGAAGGTGCGGAGGGAGCGGCCGCGGCCGCTCCCTCCCATCCTCGAGCTCGAGTTCATATTACGAGCCACAGGTGGGGCACCCACCCCACAGGTCCTTCACGTTCGGGTTGGACAGCTGCTCGTTCCTGCTGATGGGGAAGCAGACGTCCCTCCCCTGGACGAACGGGTCCTCCATGGGCGCGCCCTCCACCTTCCAGCGA
>JAJDNC010000164.1 GCA_022340865.1 Gemmatimonadota bacterium | reverse complement strand
TCGGGATGCCCGGACCCCGCGCCCAGATCCTTCAGTACCCCCACGGGGACTCGAACCCCGGTCTTCTGGCTGAGAACCAGATATCCTCGACCGCTAGACGATGGGGGCAGGGCCTTCCGGATGCAGGAGGGCCCCAATTCTATGAAGGCCCGCGGGAGAGGGTCAACCCCTCGCGCAAGGTGCCCGCGCGGAGGCCCGTCACCCCTACTCGCGTGACCGCCGGCGGTGCAGCGCTTGACTCGTCAACATTGAACCTATCGCTCAACAACCTCGGCCCCCGGCGTGTCCTCGGGACTGGTTGGGTTGCTGGAGCGTTGGATCGCGGGGCAAGGCGGCGCTGCGTCACCTCGTCCCTCGTCCACGGGGCATGGGGAGACCATGAGAATGCATGAGGTGGTGCACATGGCGGAGAGTCTGGACCGAGAGTCCATCCTGGGTTGGATGAAGATGAGGGCGGGGTGGAGGCGGAAGGGGCGGGCTCTGGTGAAGGAGTTCAAGTTCTCCTCGTTCCGGAACGCCATCGTGTTCGTGAACCGGGTGGCCACCCTGGCGGACGACATGCGGCACCATCCGGACATCGACGTACGGTACGATCGCGTCCTTCTGACGCTCTCGACGCACAGCGCCCAGGGAATCACCGAGAAGGACCTGGCCCTCGCCGAGCAGATCGACTTCGCCACGTCGGCTCACTGAGTCAGAGCCAGAACACCCCGCAGCTCCTCGAGCCAGTAGTCCGGACGCTCCCCTTCCAGATCCGCCCGGTCGTAGGGCCCCCACAGCGCCGCCGCGGTGCGCGTGCCCGCCCGACGCCCGGCGCGGATGTCCCACGGCGAATCTCCCACCATGAGCGTGCGATCCGCCTGGTCCTGGATCCCCAGGCTGCTCAGGGCCCGCAGAACCGGCTGCGGGTCCGGCTTGCCGCGCTCCACGTCGTCGAACGCCACCAGGACGTCGTACCGGCCTTCGAGGCCGCACCGGTCCAGCGTCCTCAGGGCCATCTCCCGCCTCTTGCTGGTCACCACCCCCACGGCGATGCCCTGGGACTTGAGCGTGCCCACCACGTCCGCGGCCCCCGGAAACGCGCTCACCCACCGATCGTGGATGCCGCGCTGGTAGGTCACGTACGTCTCCAGCATGCGGGCCGCCTCGTCCTCGTCCCGGGCGAAGTCCCGCAGCTGGTCTCGCAGGGGCGTGCCTATGGTGGCGAGCCAGCGCTCGTCCGGTAGCTCGCGACCGAGGTGCGTTCGCATGGTGTGCCGGTAGCAGTGCAGGATGAGCTGCACGGTATCGGCAAGCGTCCCGTCCAGGTCGAACAGCACGGCTGCCCAGCTTCCGTTCCCGTTCACGGCCTCTCCGTTGCGGCGGCCTCACCCTCCGCCAGAAAGCGATGTATCACCCGGAACGCGTTTCTGCTCGCCAGCAAGCCCCGGTGGGTGGGACAGCATACGCGCACGTCGCGTATCCCCGGAAGGACGGCGCTGGCGTGAGGCAGGATGTGAACCTCCACCGGCGTGCGGATGGTCATGGCCTCCACGCCGGGCGGGACGGGTGGCTTCCCGCCGAGCTCTCGCAGCAGCGCGCTTCCCGGGATCATCTCCCGGCGGCCGCGCCCGAGAGCGAGATAAGCCGCGTAGGTTCCCCGATGGGGCGTCGCGATGAACACCGCACGCCGCACGCGCACCGCGCCCCCGTGGTCCAGGTAGAGCCTCGTGGACAACCCTCCCATGGAGTGCGCCACGATGTCGACGCGTTGTGCGCCGGCGCGCTCCAGCAGGACGTCCACCGCCGCGGAGATCTCCAGGGCGTGGTCGCGGTTGCTCCCCTTGGGATCGGTGAAGTCCAGCGCCATCACGTGGCCCTCGGACCAACCCGCCTCGACGAGTCGCCTGCGCAGGGGCGCGAGCAGGCGCGCGCTCCCGGCCCATCCGGGTACGAGGAGCACGGGAGCGGGCCCCGTCACGCCGCACCCCGCACCGCCCTCGCCACCACCTCCACCCCGTGCGCCAGCTGTGCCTCGGTGAGGTCTACCGGAGGGGTCAGCTCCAGCACGTGGCCGTGATCCCCCGAGGGCAGCACGAGCACGCCCTCCGCCAGCGCCGCCCGCGCCGCCCGCGCCGCCGCCCCCGTCGACGGATCCAGGCCGGGCTCGCGTGCCAGCTCGATCCCCACCAGGAGACCGAGCCCGCGCACGTCGGCGATGCCCTCGACGCCCCGGAGCGCCCGGCGCAACTCGGTGACGAGCCTGTCCCCCAACCTGCGGGCGCGCCCCACCACGCCCTCGGCCTCCACCGCATCCAGCACCGCCAGCGCCGCGGCGCACGCCAGCGGATGGCCCAGGAACGTGCTGGTGTGGAGCGCCTCGCCGTCGCTCTCGGGCCATGCGTCCATGACCCGGGCCGCTCCCACGCAGGCGCTCACCGGGAGCCCTCCACCCAGCGCCTTGCCCAGGCAGATCAGGTCGGGACGGAGCCCCACCCGCGTGGAGGCCAGGAGGGCGGCGCAACGGCCCACTCCCGTGAGCACCTCATCGGCGATGACCAGCGCCCCCGCGTCGACGGCCAGCTCGGAGAGCCGGCCCATGAAGCCGTCCGGCGCCACCCGCCCCCCGCCCCGCCCCTGCACGGGCTCCACCAGCACGGCTCCGATGGGGTGGACGGAGCCGTCGGGCGCGGGCGCCCCGCGCGCCAGGATCTCCTCCACCCGGGCCAGGGCCCGGCCCGAGGCCTCGGCCCCGTCCCGCACGGGGTCGGGGAACGGAGCGAACGCGACCCCTCGGTAGAGCCGGGACACGAACGGGTCGCGGAAGCGCCCCCGGGCGGTGGCGGCCAGGGCGCCCAGGGTGAGCCCGTGGTAGCCCCCCTCGAACGCGAGGATGCCGGGCCTGCCGGTGGCTACGAGCGCGGTCTTGAGGGCGGTCTCCACCGCCTCGGACCCGGTGGACGAGAGCACCGCCCGGGCGTGGTCCCAGGGCGCGAAGGCCGCCAGGCGCTCCAGCAGCTCCACCTTCACGGACGGGGGGTGCACGTCCCCCATGCCGTGGACGAGGCGCTCCGCCTGCGCGCGCACCGCCTCGACCACGGCGGGGTGCGCGTGGCCCAGGAGGGCGACGCCGAAGGCGCCGGTCAGGTCCAGGTACACGTTGCCGTCGGCGTCGCGAACGTTGGCGCCGCGCGCCTCTTCCCAGAACACCGGCCACGTGGCGGTGATCTGCGTGACGTTGCGCGACTCCACCTCCTGAAGGCGGCGGGCCAGGGCACGCGAAGCCGGTCCGGGAGGCGGGACCCGGATCTCGGGAAGTCGCTGGCCCAGAGTAGTTCGGCTCATCGTGGGGGCGCGGGCCCGCGGCGGGTCCGTAGCCGGGCTACTCCGGCTCCGGGGAGGAGCCCACCGCCATGCCCATGGCGTGGTACCCCAGGTCCACGTGGAGCGTCTCGCCGCTGATGCCCGCCGCCAGCGGGGAGCACAGGAATGCCGCCGTCGCACCCACGTCGTCCGGCGTCTGCACCCCGGGCAAGGCCGAGTTGACGGCGTAGTACGAGACCATCCTGTCGATGAGGCCGATGGCCTTGGCCGCGCGGCTCGCCAGTGGACCCGCGCTGATGACGTTGACCCGGATCCCCCACCGCCGGCCCGCCTCGTATGCCAGCAGCCGGGTGTCGGCCTCCAGCGCCGCCTTGGCCGAGCTCATGCCCCCGCCGTAGCCCGGCACCGCGCGCTCGGCGGCCAGATAGCTGAGGGACACCACCGCGCCCCCCGGCCGCATGAGCGGCCCGAAGCGCTGGACCAGGCTCACCAGGGAGTACGCGCTGGCGCTCACCGCGGCGAGGTAGCCGGCCCGGCTGGTGTCCACCAGGGGCTTGTGCACCTCCGGGCCGTTGGCCAGGGAGTGGACCACGACGTCCAGGCACGGCTCGCCCCAGTCGGTACGGAGCTGGTCCGCGACCTCTTGGATGGTGTACCCGCTCAGGTCCACGTAGCGCTTGTCGGTGCGCACGTCGTCGGGGACTTCGTCGGGCGTGTCGAAGGCGGCGTCCAACGGGTAGATCTTCTCGAAGGAGATCTCGCCGCCCTCGGGGAGCGCCGTGTCGAGGCGCCCCCGCTCGAGGCTCTTGGTGAGGATCTTCAGCATGGGCGGCCAGGTGCCCAGGCAGACGGACGCGCCGGCTCGCGACAGCGCCCGCACGATGGCCCACCCGTACCCGCTGTCCTCGCCGACGCCCGCCACGAACGCGCGCTTGCCGCTCAAGTCGATGGATAGCATGGGCCCAAACGTTAGCTTTCAGGCACCTCCCGCGCCACAAACGGGCCCCCGCCGTTCCAGCCGTCGCGGCGGTGGTCCGCGGTCACGCGCCCGGCTAACCCAGGTACCTCCCCATGTGGGACAAGGAGAAGAAGAAGCACATCGGCGACCACGAGGTGAAGCCCGAGAGCCTCATGATGAGCTACGGGTACGCCCCCGAATGGTCGGAGGGGGCCGCGAAGCCCCCCATCTTCCAGACCTCCACCTTCGTCTTCGAGTCCGCCGAGGCCGGCAAGGCCTTCTTCGAGGTCGCGTACGGGCTGCGCGAGAAGAAGCCGGCGGAGATGTCCGGGCTCATCTACTCCCGCCTCAACAACCCCGGCCTCGAGATCCTCGAGGACCGTCTCACCGTCTGGGACTGCGCCGAAGAGGCGGCGGTCTTCGAGAGCGGGATGGCCGCAATCTCGACGACGGTCTTCACGTTCCTGCGTCCCCGCGACGTGCTGGTCTTTCCCGAGCCCGTCTACGGAGGCACCGAGTATCTCTTCCACGAGGTGCTTCCACAGTTCGGGATCGAGGCCGTGGGCTTCCCCGCCGTCGAGGGCATCGAGGGGCTGGAGCGCGTCCTGGGGGAAGGTGACAGGCGGAAGCGCCTGCGCATGATCTTCGTGGAGACGCCCGCCAACCCCACCAACGTGCTCATGGACATCGAGGCGTGCGCCCGCATCGCCGCCGAAAGCGGCGACGACGAGCGGCGCGCCCTGCTGGTGGTGGACAACACGTTCCTGGGACCGCTCTTCCAGCATCCGCTCAAGCTGGGCGCGGATCTGGTGCTGTACTCGCTGACGAAGTACGTGGGCGGGCACTCGGACCTCATCGCCGGCGGATGCCTGGGGCCCACGGAGCTCGTCGAGCCGGTCAAGGTGACGCGCACCATATTCGGAACCATGGCCGGGCCGTGGACGAGCTGGCTCCTCCTGCGCAGCCTGGAAACGCTCAAGCTGCGCATGACCAGCGAGATGAAGAACGCGCGCTACGTGGCCGACTTTCTGGCGGACCACCCCAAGGTGGAACGCGTGCACTATCTGGGGCATCTGGAGGAGGGAGACCCGCAGTTCGAGATCTACCGGAAGCAGTGCGTGGGCCCGGGTGCCATGATCTCATTCGAGGTGCGCGGCGGCGAGGCCGAAGCCTTCCGGCTGCTCAATGCCCTCAAGCTCATCAAGCTGGCGGTGAGCCTGGGCGGAACCGAGAGCCTCGCGGAGCACCCCGGCACCATGACCCATGCCGACGTGCCCCCCGAGGATCGGATGCACATCGGGATTACCCCGTCCATGGTGCGCATCAGCGTGGGCATCGAGCACCCCGACGATCTCATCGCCGACCTGGAGCAAGCGCTGGAGAAGGTGTAGTCCGTCCGCTTGCCTCGCATCCATTCACGCCTATTGTGCCTCCATGGGTTAGGCGAAACATCGGTTCGGGAGGGGTGAGATGAAGCTGCTGCGCGCGTCCGCCATCTTCTGCGTCTTCGCCTGCGTGATCCCCTCCCGGATTGCCGCGCAGGCGGACCACCACGGCGCGTGGACCTTCGAGTCGTCCGGTCCCGAGGGCCGACTCGTGGGCTGGAACGCAACGCCCCACACGGTGTTGCTGGACTCCACCGTCGTCCACGGGGGACGCTATGCGGCACACCTGGTGCGCTCGCCCACAGACTCCCCTGGCGGTGGAGCCGCGATTCTGTCGATGTCGCTGCCCGTGACCTTCTCGGGGAAGACCCTCGAGCTCCGGGGCTGGCTGAAGACCGATGACGTCACCGGCTTCGCCGGCCTCTGGCTGCGCGAAGACGGAGGAAGCGTCGGCCTCCAGTTCGACAACATGCAGGGCAGACACCTGGCGGGGACCACCGGGTGGACCGAATACCGGATCCAGCTTCCTCTGGACCGGCGTGCCCGGACCCTCTTTCTCGGCGCTCTTCTGGCGGGAGGGGGAGACGTGTGGGCGGACGACCTGGATCTGCTCGTGGACGGGAGGCCCATCGGGGACGCGCCGCCGCGCGTGCCGAGCCCCGTGGAGCTGGACACCGCCTTCGACTCCGGCTCGGGGATCCACACGCAGTCCCTCTCGGCGACACAGGTCCGGAATCTGACCCTCCTGGGCAAGGTCTGGGGGTTCGTCAAATACAGTCATCCCCGTGTCGTCGCGGGTGACGTCAACTGGGACTATGAGCTCTTCAGGGTCATGCCCGCCGTCCTCCGGGCGCCCGACGGCGCGGCGGCCGATCGAGCCATGGCTGAATGGCTGGCCAGACTCGGTGACCCGCCGCCGTGCGCTCCGTGTGCGACGTCGCCCACCGGCGCATACCTGCTGCCGGATGTCGCATGGATCCACGACACGCGTGCGCTGGGCACCGAGTTGAGCCACCGACTCGAGCTCATCTACGACCGTCGCTCGACGGAACCCGAGCAGTACTACGTGTCCTTGAACAGGGGTGTGGGGAATCCGGACTTCGGCACCGAGGCGGCCTATGCGCACATGAGCACCCCCGACGCCGGGTTCCGGCTGCTGGCCCTGTACCGCCTCTGGAACATCGTCGAGTACTGGTATCCCAATCGAGACATCGTCGGCGAGGACTGGGACGGGGTGCTGGCCGACTTCGTGCCGCGCCTCATGGCCGCCGCCGACCACGACGCGTACCGGATGACCATGATGCGGCTCATCGCGCGGATCCACGACACCCACGCGAACCTGTGGAGCGACATCGCGGTTCGACCCCCGCGAGGCTCCGCGCAACTCCCCGTCATCGTGCGCTTCGTCCAGGGCAAGGCCGTGGTGACGGGGTACGCCCAACCCACCCTCGGGCCGGCCACCGGCCTCCAGGTCGGCGACGTCATCGAGGCCATCGACGGAATCCCCATCGACTCCCTCGTCGCCGCATGGCGGCCCTACTACGCGGACTCCAACGAGTCGGCCAGGCTACGGGACATGGGCCGCGCCTTGACCGCGGGGCCGGAGGGGCCCGTACGCATACGGGGGCGTCGTGCGAGCGGCGCCTTCGACGTGACCGCCCGGCGGGTCCCGCACGACAGCATGGACGTGAGGGCGGGCATGACCCACGACCTCGCAGGTCCGGCGTTCCGGATGCTCACGCCGGAGGTGGCGTACCTGAAGCTCTCAGCCGTGAAGAACGCGGACATGGACGACTATCTCCGCCAGGCGGCCGACGCGAAGGTGCTGGTGATCGACATTCGCAACTACCCCGACGAGTTCGTCGTCTTCACCCTCGGCGGTCATCTCGTGACCGAGCCCACGCCCTTCGCCCGCTTCACTCACGGCGACCTGTCGAACCCCGGTGCCTTCGAGTGGACCGAGCCCGTGCTTCTCCAGCCCCTTCGGCCGCACTTCCCGGGGAAGGTCGTGGTCCTGGTGGACGCGGTCTCCCAGAGTCAGGCCGAGTATACGACCATGGCGTTCAGGGCGGCCGGAGCCCTCGTGGTGGGCAGCACGACCGCGGGCGCCGACGGCAACGTGTCTGCCATTCCCCTGCCGGGTGGCCTGCGCACCATGATCAGCGGGATCGGCGTCTTCTATCCTGACGAGAAGCCCACGCAGCGCGTCGGCATCATTCCCGATCTCGAGGTCACCCCGACCCTCGCCGGGATCCGCGCCGGCAGGGACGAGGTCCTGGAAGCGGCGGTGAGCCGAGCGCTGGGAAGACCGTTCACGCTGAAGAAGTAGGACGAGCCGCGGCCCGGGGTCTCGAGCGTCGCTCACAACAGCCACGCGCCCAGCGTGACGTAGCATACCAGCAGGAGGGCTCCCTCCCACCGCTGGATCCTCCATCCCGTGCGCAGCAGCGGGAGCAGGAGAATGGACATGCCCAGGACGGCGGGGATCTCGTGGCGCAGCACCGCGGAGGGCACGTGCATGGGCTGGATGACGGAAGCCACGCCCAGGATGCCGGCGATGTTGAAGATGTTCGACCCGATGACGTTTCCCACAGCTATGTCGGCTTCCTTGCGCACGGTCGCCACCACGGACGTCGCCAGCTCCGGGAGGGACGTGCCCACCGCCACCACCGTGAGGCCGATGATCATCTGGGAGACGCCCAGCGCGGCGGCTATGGCCACCGCGCCCCTTACGATGGCGTAGCCGCCCACCACCAGGCCCGTGCACCCGACGACGATGAGACCCACGTCGGAGAGGTGGATCCTGGTCTCGACCTCGGCGGACGCCTTCATGAACTCCTCGTACTCGCCCAGGATCTCCGGCGCCTCGGCCTCCACCGACTGGAACACGAAGACGAGGTACGCCACCAGCGCGAGGAGCAGGATGACCCCGTCCCCCCGGGAGAGCATGGAGTCCGACGCCAGCAGATAGAGCCCCGCGGTGATGGCCAGCATGAGGGGCATCTCGCGCCACACCACCCGGGCGGCCACCTCCAGTGGCCGGATGAGGGCGGCCACCCCGAGGATCAGGCCGATGTTGGCCAGGTTCGATCCGAGAACGTTGCCGAGGGCCAGGTCCGGGTTGCCGCGCAGCGCGGCCATGGTGCTCACCACGAGCTCGGGCGCCGACGTGCCGAAGGACACCACCGTGAGGCCCACCACGATGGGGCTCACGCCCAGGGAGCCCGCGAGCCTGGCGGAGCCGCGCACGAGCCACTCGGCGCCGAAGTAGAGGACGCCGATGCCGGCCACCAGAAGGACGACATCGATGACGAGGCCAGTCACCCGGTCTCGCCCTTCACGCCGACCGTCTCGCGAGCCACGTCCTGAGCTCCGCCAGCGACATCGTGTTCAGCACGTCCCGAGCCTCCAGCCACCCGCGCCGGGCCTGGTCCACCCCGAAGCGCATGTAGTCCAGCCCCCGGGGTGAATGGGCGTCGGTGCTCACCACCACCTTGACGCCGAGCTCCTTGGCCCGATGTACGTGCACGTCACTCAGGTCCAGCCGGTTCGGGTTCGCGTTCAGCTCCAGGGCCACGTCGAGCTCCGCGGCGGCCTCCAGCACCGCCTCCACGTCGAGCTCGAAGGCTTCCCTCCGATTCAGCAGCCTCCCCGTGGGATGCGCGAGAACGTCCACCTCCGGATGCCGGATGGCCTCGAGCACCCGATCGGTCATGGTCTTCTTGTCCTGATCCATAAAGGAGTGGACGGAAACGACCACTACGTCCAGTCCCTCCAGAATGTCGTCCGGCAGGTCGAGGCCGCCATCCTTGAGGATATCCACCTCGGCGCTGCGCAGAATGGCGATGCCTTCCACGCTCCGGCGCACGTCCTCGATCTCCTGCCACTGCGCCCGCGCCCGCTCCGGCGTGAGACCCTGAACCATGGCCATGGCCTGGCTGTGGTCCGTGATGGCCATGTACTCGTACCCACGCTCCCGGCACGCGAGCGCCATCTCCTCGACGGAGACCTTGCCGTCGCTCCAGGTCGAGTGCATCTGCAGGTCGCCGCGGATGTCCTCCACGTCCACCAGCCGTGGTAGCCCTCCCGACAGCGCCGCCTCGACCTCGCCCCGGTTCTCCCGGAGCTCCGGCGGCACCCAGGCCATGCCCAGGGCCGCGTACACGCCTGCTTCGTCCTCCCCCGCCAGACGCTCGCCGTCCTCCTTGCCCAGGGTCCCGGGATCGACGCCGTCGGGCACGCGGAAGACGCCCCACTCGTTCACCCTCAGCCCCTGGCGAACTGCGTGGGTCCGCACCGCGACGTTGTGCTCCTTCGAGCCCGAGAAGTACTGGAGCGCGGCGCCGAAGGAGCGGTGCGGAATCACGCGCAGGTCGATGGACAGGCCCGAGGGAAGCACGATGTTGCCCTTGGTGCCCCCGGCCGCCTCCACGCGCGCGGCACCCGGAAACGCGACGAAGTGGGCCACGACGTCGGTGCCGTCCCCCTCGCACTCGGCCAGGAGATCCACGTCTCCGATGGTCTCCTTGCGCCGGCGCAGGCTCCCTGCGACCTCCAGGCGCTTCACCCCGGGCGCGGACTCCATGTGCGCGCGCACTCCCGCGAGGAGCTGTTCCACGTCGTCCAGGAGGAAGCGGCCGACGTGGCGACGGTGCTCCTCTATCGCGTGCAGGATCTTCTGGGCGCTCTTCTCGCCGAAGCCCTCCAGGGCCTCGACCCTGCCGGCCTCCAGCGCCGCCTGGAGATCATCCACGGTGCGCACGTCCAGCTCTGTGAACAGTTTACGCGCCTTCTTGGGGCCCACGCCGTCCAGGCGCATGAGCTCCACCAGCGTGCGCGGGAACTCGGCGGCGACCTCGTCCAGGCGGGTGAGGTTGCCCTTGGTCAGCAGCTCCGTGATGTGCCCCGCGATCTCCTTGCCCACCGCCGGCAGCTCGGTGAGGTCCTCGCCGGCGTCCACCATGTCGCGGAGTGGGCGGCTCAGGCTCTCCACGGTGTTGACCGCGTTGCGATAGGCGCGGATCCGGAAGGGATTGGCCCCCTGGATCTCGAGGAGATCGGCGAGCTCCTCCAGCGTGCGGGCGACGTCGAGGTTCTCCATCAGCCCTCCGGCGACTCCGGATCGGCGGCGCTTGCCGAGCCCCGGGAAGGTGCAGCGCGGGATCCCCCCGGAGGAGGCTCGTCGGCATCGGGCACGGATCCGCCGAGATCCTCCACCCTGCGCACGAAGTCCGCGAAGGAGATCACAGGGACGCCTAGCTCCTCCGCCTTCTCCAGCTTGGAGCCGGCGTTCTCTCCGGCCACGACGAGGTCGGTCTTGCCGCTCACCGACGCCACCACCCGTCCGCCCACGCTCCGCCAGATCTCCTCCGCCCGGGAGCGGGGGATGGGGATGGTGCCCGTGAAGACGGCCGCCCCGGCGTCGGCCCCTTCCGCCGGCACCAGCGCGGGCTCCGTCTCCTCCGGCTCCACGCCATGGGCCAGAATGGCGTCGATGGCCGCCGCGTTGCGCGCGTCGCGGAAGAACGACGTGATGGCGGCCGACATCTTCGGGCCGATGCCGGCCACCCCCTCCAGGGTCTCCGCGTCCGCCGCGCGGACGGCGGCCAGCTTCCCGAAGTGGGCGGCCAGGTCCCGGGCCACCGCGACACCCACCTCCGGCACCCCCAGGGCGATGAGGAATCGGCGGAGCTCCGGCTCCTTCCTCGAGGCGATGGCGTTCACCAGGTTCGTCGCCGACTTCTCGGCGAAGCCCTCCAGCTCCATGAGCTGGTCGCGCTTCAGGTCGAACAGGTCGGCCAGCCCCTGCACCAGCCCGCGGTCCACGAGGAGCTTCGCCGTCTCCTCACCCAGCCCCTCGATGTCCAACGCCTCCCGGGCGCCGAAGTGGACGATGCGCCCCTTGAGCTGTGCCGGGCATCCGAACCGGTTCGGACACACGGTGCGCGGCCCGTCCTGGACCACCGGCGTGCCGCACGCGGGACACTCGGTGGGCATCTCGAAGGGGCCGGAGCGCTCCGCCTCCTGGTGCAGCACCTCCACCACCTGGGGAATGACGTCCCCCGCGCGCTGGATGCGGACGGTGTCCCCCTCGCGGATGTCCTTGCGCTTGAGCTCCTCGCGGTTGTGCAGCGATGCCCTGGAGATGGTGACGCCGCCCACCACCACCGGTCTCAGGAGCGCCACGGGCGTGAGCACGCCTGTCCGGCCCACCGAGACCGCGATCTTCTCGATGCGCGTGACCTCCTTGCGGGGCTCGAACTTGTAGGCGAGCGCCCACCGTGGGTGGTGCGACGTGGTGCCCATGCGGGCACGGGCCGCCAGGTCGTCCAGCTTGATGACCACTCCGTCGATCTCGTAGTCCAGCTCGTCCCGCTTTGCGTCGAACTCTGCGTGGTAGGCGAGGATCTCCTCCACCGTGGCGGCGGTCTCCAGCCGAGGCGGGGTCGTGAAGCCCCACTCCCGGATGGCGTCGACGCCTTCGGTGTCGGTGGCGAAGGTCTCGCTCCGCACCTCGAGGACGTCGTAGACCAGCACGTCGAGCTTCCGCGACGCGGTGATGCGCGGGTCGAGCTGGCGGATGCTCCCCGCCGCGGAGTTCCGGGGCGACGCGTACGGCTCCTGGTCCGTCTCCACCAGGCGGGCGTTGAAGGCCTCGAAGTCGGAGATGTACATCATGACCTCGCCCCGCAGCGCCACGAAGGCCGGTGCGGCGCGTTCCTCCGTGCGCAGGCGAAGTGGCACCGTGGGGATGGTGCGTACGTTCTCGGTGACGCCCTCGCCCTCCCTGCCGTTGCCGCGGGTGACCGCACGCACGAGCACGCCGTCCTCGTACACCAGCTCGATGGACGCCCCGTCCAGCTTGGGCTCGAGGACGTACGTGGGCCGCTCCTCGCCCAGCGCCTTGCGCACGCGCTCGTCGAACCGGCGCACCTCGTCGGCGTCCTGCGTGGAGTCCAGGGACAGCATAGGGGCGGTGTGCGCCACGGTCTCGAAGCGCTCCAACGGCTCGCCGCCCACCCGCTGCGTCGGCGAGTCGGGCGTGAGGAGCTCCGGGTGGATCCGCTCCAGCTCCTGAAGACGCCGGAAGAGCGCGTCGTACGCCTCGTCGGAGATCTCGGGGCGGTCCTCCACATGATAGAGGTGCGCGTGGCGCTCGATCTCACGGCGGAGCCTTGCCGCCTCTGTTCTTGCCTGGGCGAGGCTCGGCTGCGAGGCGTCACGCCGGGGGGTCTTGGCCTGGATCAACGTTCTCCGTCGGCAGGGTGGCTGTGCGGGCAGCAAAGTAATATCGCGCAGGGGAAACCGGGACGGCCACGGCAGCCCGCCCCGGAGGACGGGGGACATTTCCGTCCCGCCTCGGTCCGCTCCGAAGACGCAGGGCTCCGGTAGATCGAAGCCCGGGCTTGGCGCTAGCTTTCACGGTGCCCTCCGCAGCCCCCGGCGAACCACGACATGGCCACACTTCCCGTCTGGGCCAACGGCTTCATCGTGCTGCTCACCTTCCTCGGCATCGCCGTGGGGGCCAAGTATGTAGTGGATTCCGCGTCCTGCCTCGCTCACCGTGCCGGCGTCTCCGAGCTGGTGGTGGGCCTCACCGTGGTCGCCCTCGGCACGTCCGCTCCGGAGTTCGGTGTCACCCTCGTGGCGGCGTTCGAGGGGCAGAGCGCCATCTCCGTGGGCAACGTCGTCGGATCGAACATCTTCAATCTGGGCTTCATCCTGGGGAGCGCCGCGCTCTTCCGCGCCATCCCCACCGATTCGCTGCTGGTCTGGAGGGATGCCCTGGTCCTCGTGGGCGCCACCGTGGTCCTGTACCTCCTGGTGGCCCTCGACCTGCACCTGGGCAAGCTGGACGGCGTGATCCTCCTGACCCTGCTGGGGGCCTACCTCTCGCTCGTCTGGAGGACCAGGCACGAGGTGCGGCCGGTGACCACGCCGGCGCCGGGAGAGGTGGGTGTGCCCAGCGTCAAACCCTGGCGAGACGGGTGCCTGCTGGTGTTCGGCCTGGCCCTGGTGGGTGTGGCGTCGCACTTCCTCATCGGCTCCGCCACCGCCCTCGCCCGCGCCTTCGGCGTGAGCGAGTGGGTCATCGGCGTCACCGTCGTGGCGGCCGGTACGTCGGTGCCGGAGCTGGCCACCACGCTGGCGGGAGTGGCCCGCGGCCACACGGCGCTGAGCGCGGGCAACGTGATCGGCAGCGACATCTTCAACGTGCTCGGCGTGCTGGGGGTGGCGGGGATCGCCCATCCCATGGCGCTGGACCCCGCGGCGCGGGCCTCTCTCCTGGCGCTCACCGCCATGGTGGGGATCGTCTTCCTCGTGATGCGCACGGGGTGGCGCGTGTCCCGCGCCGAGGGCTTCGCCTTGATGGCGCTCGGGGCGCTCCGGTGGGTCCTGGACTTCGCGGCCCGCCACTGAGCGGAGAATTGCGTGGACATCCGCCCCTCTGGTGAAGAAATTGCCTCGGACCTTCGTAGGCGGTCTCACAGGAAGGAGCAGGGTTGCAGCCGGATATCGAGAAGGAGCTGATCCGCAAGTGCAAGGCTGGTGACGCCCGGTTCTACGAACCGTTGGTACGGGCGTACGAGCCGGCGGGGCTCCGACTCGCGGTGGCCATGTTGGGCAACCTCGAGGACGCCAGAGACGCGCTCCAGGAGGCCTTCGTCAAGACCTACGAGTCGTTCCACCGGTTCGACCTGCGCCGCCCCTTCGGGCCGTGGTTCTTCCAGATTCTGAGGAACCACTGCCGGGACATGCTTCGCAGCCGACAGGCGAGGTTCAAGATGGAGGTCCTGGATGAGAAGCTCGAGCTCCGGCCCGCCGACGCGAACAGGAGCCCGGAGCGACATCGCCAGCGGTCCGCCGCGCGGGAGCTCCTCTGGCGCGCTCTCGAGCGCATCGATGAAGAGCATCGGGAGGTTCTCGTGCTGAAGGAGCTGCAGGGCTTTCGATACAACGAGATCGCCCGGATCCTCGATATTCCGGAGGGCACCGTGGCCAGCCGGCTCTTCCATGCGCGGCGGGCTCTCAAGGAGGCGTTGGAAGAGATGGGCGCGGGCTTTTCCGAGGAGTAGCGAGACGTGCCGGAACGAGTCACTCACGAAGACCTGATGCGCTTCCTCGACGGCGAGCTGCCGCCGGAGGAGCACACTCGCGTCGAGGCCGAGATATCGGCGTCCACCGAGCTGAGCCGCGAGGTCGCGATCTTCAGGTCCCTCAAGGGTGACTTCCAGGACCTCAGCTTCCAGCCCGTCACCCACGAGCATTCCGTCTGGGACGCCGTGAACGACAACCTCGCGCGGCCCATCGGCTGGATCCTGGTGGTGGTGGGCACCGTTGCGTGGATCGCGTACGGGATCTTCGTGTTCACGCGGTCCCCCGTGGATCCGTGGGAGAAGCTGGCCATCGGGGCCGTGGTCATCGGCATGATCCTGCTTCTGGCCAGCGTGATCTGGGATCGGTACCGTGACTGGCTCACCGACCCCTACAGGGACGTGTACCGATGATCGTTGTCACGACCTGGGAGATCCCCGGGATGCGCGTGAAGTCCACCCTCGGCCTGGTTCGCGGCAACACGGTCCGCGCCCGCAACGTCGGCCGCGACATCATGGCCCTGCTGCGCAATCTCGCGGGCGGTGAGATCCGCGAGTACACGAAGATGGCCGCGGAGGCCCGGGAGCAGTCCATCGACCGCATGATCGAGGAAGCGGAGGCCCTGGGGGCCGACGCCATCATCATGGTGCGCTTCCAGACGGTGGAGATGATGAAGGGAACCGCCGAGATGCTCTGCTACGGGACGGCGGTGACGCTGGAGCCCATCGAAGCGTAGCTCGTTCCCGCCCGTCCACGCGCTTGCCGATCCGAACGCCCTCGTCCATCTTCGCGGTTTCCCCCCGACGGGCCCGCTTCTCGGCTGGAGCTGGGTACATCATTGGCGTATCTGGCGGTATTAGAGCCCGATCCAAGGGCTGAAGCTCGGCTGTGCGACGCTCTCGGCGGTGAGCACCAGGTCGCGCTCGCTCATTCGTGGTCGGGCCTGGAGCGACTCCTCGCAGCGGAGCCTCTGGATGGGTGCATCGTCGACGCCGACTCGCCCGGCCGGGAAGAGGCCGTGGCGGAGATCAGGCGCATCCGCCAGGCGCATCCCGGCATCGCCATCGTCGCCCACGCCGACGTGGCTCGGGGTGACCCCGAGCTCTTCCGCTTCGGCCGCATCGGCGTGGGCGGCATCGTGCTCGCGCGGCCGCCCGTCGGTCACGCCGACCATGGCGGTATCCGCCACGCCGTGGAACGGGCGCTCTGCTTCGCCCGTGCGGAGCGCGTGCGCTCCGCCCTTCAGGGCCGCCACGGAGCCTTCGGCGCCGACGCGGTCGCCTGGGCCGTGGAGCACGCCCGGGAGGCCCCCGACGTCGCGGCCTTCGCTGCGGCCATGGGGCGTTCCCGGCGGGCTCTGGGCGTGGCCCTCCGTGCCGACGGGCTGCCCGAGGCCCGGCGCGTTCTGGTCTGGGGCCGACTCCTCCTCGCCGGGGCGTGCCTGGCCCGGGACCACAAGACCGTCGAGGAGACCGCCTATGCGCTGGGCTATTCGTCGGCCAACGCGCTGGGCCGGGCCATGAAGCGGGAGACCGGACACACGCCCAGCGAGGTGACGAGCCACGGAGGAACGGCCTTCGTCCAGTCCGCCCTCTTCCCACGCCGAAGGGCCCGCCGCCACCGCTCCGGCGAGTGGAAGGTGCTGGCGGCATTGCTTCTGGCTGCCGCGCACGCGAGCTGTGCGACGTCGAGCGCGGCACCCGCCCCGGTCCCTGTCCATCCCGTGGAGAACCCCGCTCAGCGGCGTGCGCCCGCTCCCATCCCTCCCGTGGCGAGCCCTCCTCCGCGGCGCGCTCCGGCCCCCGTCCCCACCACCCCCCGAGGGGCCCTGAGCCGCGATGTCGACCGCATCCTGGACACGCCGCCCTTCGACCAGATGCACTTCGGCGTCCTGGCGGTGGACGCCGCCACGGGGCGGACCCTCTACGAGCGCAACGCCCGCCGGAAGTTCGTGCCGGCGTCGAACGAGAAGCTCCTGGTCACGTCCGCGGCGCTGGCGCTATTGGGCCCGGACTACCGGTACCGGACGGCGCTCTGGGGAACGGGCACGGAGGAGGACGGCGTTTTGGACGGGAACCTGGTGCTGGTGGGCACTGGCGACCCGACGCTCTGCCGACCCTTCTGGCCGTCGGGCGAGGATGCGCTGGCCGCGCTGGCGGACAGTGTTCTGGGAGCCGGCGTGCGGCACGTGACGGGAGCGCTGGTGGTGGACGCGTCGGCCTGGGATTCCACCAGCGTCGGACCGACCTGGGAAGCCGAGGATCTGGGGGCCGCCTACGCCGCCACGGGTGGCGCGTTCGCCATCGACGACGGCGTGCTCCACGTCCGCGCCCTGGGGGCGCCCACGCCGGCCCAGGCACCCACCCTGACCTGGAGCCCCACCGGGACCGCCGGCTTCGTGGTCTCCCAGGTGGTCACGGCACCCGCCGACTCCACCACGCGCATCCGCGGCGCCTACCTTCCCGAGTCGCGCAGGCTGGTGCTGGAGGGGCAGGTCCGGGCAGGCGCCACCGACACGACGTCCGTCGCCCTCCGCGATCCGGTGCGTCAGGCCACGGCGGCGCTCCACCGCATCCTGGGAGAGCAGGGAGTCGAGGTGGACGGGGGGTGGTCCGTGGTCTGGGACCCCGGCGTGTCGCTGGGCCGGGGCTGCGCGGCGAACGAGATGTCGTCGTGCCCGGCCGCCACCCTGGTGGCCACGCTGGTCTCTCCGCCCCTGTCCGACATCGTCCAGGCAATTCTGGCCCCGAGCCAGAACTGGATGGCCGAGCAGCTCATCCGGACGCTGGGGGCCGTGCGCGGGGCGCGGGGGAGCTGGCCGGAGGGCATCAAGGTCGTGAAGCAGTTCCTCCAGGACGATGTCGGCGTGGACTCCCTGGACCTGGTGGTCCGGGACGGCTCGGGGCTCTCGTCTTCCGACCTGGTGACTCCCAGGGCCTTGGTGAGTATCCTCCGCTACATGGAGGCCCAACCCTACGGTGAGCGGTTCCGCGACGCGCTGGCCCAGCCCTCGGAAGAGGGCGCCACCCTGGAGGACCGCCTTCCCGAACTCGAGGGCAGGCTCTTTGCAAAGACCGGAACCATCTCCAATGTCAACTCTCTTTCGGGGTATCTCGTAGGGGATGACGGCCGCGAGATTGTCTTCTCCATCCTCTCCAACGGCTCGGGACTCCCGTCGGCCCGGGTGCGTGACGCAATCGACGACGTGGTGAGAGCGCTGGCAGGGCGCCGTCCATGAGCGACTACAAGGTTCCCGAGCTGCCGTCGGACGACGAGCTCGGCATCACCGACGATGACAAGGAGAAGTACGGTAAGGAGTCCGAGCCGGAGCTCTCGCCCGACGAGCGCGCAGCGCTCCTGGGCGAGTCCGGGAAGGCTCCCGAGCCCCCGGCCGGCGCGCCACCCCCGGCGAAGCCGAAGGGAAAGGGGAAGGCGACTCGGAAAGAGCCCGGAGCTCCCGCCGAGCCGCGGGAGCGGCCGCCGCGCCGCCTGGACGCCGCGCCGCCGACCCGCTGGAAGGGCCCGGTGACGTTCGTGCTCCTGGCCGCGGTCGGCTTCCTGTCCAGCTCCTACCGCGCCGTGCCCAGCCCGGTGCCCGCCAACGCGCCGGACACGGCCTTCTCGTCCGCCCGGGCCATGTCGAGCCTGGTGGAGATCGCCCGCCAGGCCCATCCCGTCGGCTCGACGGAGCACGCCCGCGTGCGCGAGTACCTGGTGAGCCGCCTCCGGGAGCTGGGGCTGGATCCCTCGGTGGAGACCGCGACCTCCCTGATCCGTCTCCGCTCGGGCGTGATCCGCGGCGCCACCGTGCGCAACATCCTGGCGCGCATCCCCGGAACCGCGTCGACGGGCGCGGTGCTCATCGACGCCCACTACGACGGGGCCGGCCTGTCCCATGCCGCCGCCGACGACGGCGCCGGCGTGGTGGCGGTGCTGGAGGCGGTGCGCGCTCTGAAGGCCGGGCCGCCGCTGAAGAACGACGTCATCGTGCTCCTCTCCGACGCCGAGGAGCTCGGCCTCATGGGTGCCCGCGCCTTCGTGCACCAGGATCCCTGGATGTCCGACGTCAAGGTCGTGATCAACCTCGAGATGCGAGGCGCGGGCGGCCCCTCCATCATGTTCCAGACGGGCGCCGACGACGGGTGGATCGTCCGCCAGCTCGCCGCCGGAGACCCCGACGCCTTCGCCAACTCGCTGTCACCGCTGGTCTACGAGAAGCTCCCCAACGACACCGACTTCTCGATCTTCAAGGAGGCGGGCCGTCAGGGGCTGAACTTCGCCGCCATCGCCCGGGCGCACGTCTACCACGAAGCCTTCGACACGCCGGAGAACCTCTCCGAGGGCACGCTCCAGCACGAAGGGGTGAACGCGCTGAGCATGCTCCGGCAGCTCGGCAACGCCGACCTGGCCACCGTGAACGCGCCGAACGTGGTGTACGTCAGCGTGCCGGTCCTCGGTCTCCTGGTGTACTCGACGTCGTGGATCATCCCCATCACCGTGGTGATCCTCCTCCTCACCGCCCTCTCGTTCCTCATCGTGCTTCGCAAGGGGGGAACCCTCGGCGGCATCGGCGTGGGCCTCGCCGTGGCCGTGGTGGCCACCCTCCTGGCCGGTGGCGCGGGGTACGGCCTCGTTCGCTGGCTGCCCCGATTCCACCCCGAGCTGGGCGGGTTGGTGGGCAGCGCCTATCACAGCGAGGGGTGGTACGTCCTCGCGCTCCTGGGTGCCGCCCTCTTCCTCGTGACGACGCTCTTCTCGGTGGCGAGGCGGAAGCTCTCCCTCTCGGAGCTCGCTCTCGGCGCCGTGCTCCTGCCCGTGATCGCCGCGACGGTGATGACGTTCCTGGCGCCGGCGGGAGCCGTCGACGTGCAGTGGCCCGCCCTCGCCGCCGTCCTCGGCGTGCTCGTGGCGACGCTTCTCCCCGGCGACCGTCCCGGCATCGTGACGTGGATCGTGCTGCTGGTGCTGGCCGTTCCCGCGTCGGTGGTCCTCGTGCCCCTGACCGAGCTCACCTGGATGGCCGGGAGCATCCGCATCGCCATGTACCTGGGGATGATGATGGTGACGGCGCTGCTCGTCGTCCTGCCCCTCCTGGACGCCCTGCGCGAGCCCAACGCCTGGTGGGCTCCCGTGACGGCGCTGGTCCTGGGCGGCGCGTGCCTGGCGGTGGGCGTGCTCCAGGCCAAGCCCTCGGCGACGCGCCCGGAGCCCTCCACCCTCCTCTATGCCATGGACCGGGGCACCGGCCAGGCGTGGTGGGCGACGGACACGACCCGCTCCGGCGCTCGTGTGGACAGCACTCCCGATCCGGCCCGCGGTTGGGCACGCCAGCACGCGGGCCTCTCCGGGGCCTTCGGGGCGCCGCGCTCCTTCGACGCGTTCCTCGCGGGGCCCCTGTCGTTGGACACGGCGCCGGCGCAGCCGGTGCAGGCACCACTTCCCCAGGTGGCGGTGCTGAGCGACTCCACGGTGGACGGCATCCGCCATGTCCGCCTGGGCGCGCGGTCCCTCGCCGGTGCCGAGATGATGCTCTTCAAGCTCCCCCCGCCCCTGGAGGCGAGGCTCGTGGGGGTGAACGGTCAGCCCCTCCCGCCGGCGTCGACACCGGCGACGACGACACCGGGAGCGACGCCGCCGCCCCCGGCCCCGGCCCCCTCACAGCTCGAGTACTGGGGCATCCCCGACACGTTGGTGGAGCTGGACTTCAGGGTGAACCCCGTGGACACCGCCCTGGACATGGCCCTGGTGGAGCGGATCTATCAGCCCACCGCGCTCCTGGGCGCCGACGCCTTCTCCCGGCCCGCGGACCTGACGCCGGACGTGCGCCTTCCCACCGACCAGGCCCTGCTGCGCACTCCCCTGCGCGTGAACCTGGCCACGGGAAGCATCTCCGTGGTGGCGGCGCCTGCCGCGCCGCCGACGGCACCGCAGGGTGTGGCGCCCTCACAGGCGGACTCCGCGACGGCGCGGGACACCACCTCGGCCCGTCGCGACACCGTTCCGCCGGGGGTGACGCCCCCACGGGGGGACTCCGCGACGGCGCGGGATACCACCTCCGCCCGTCGCGACATCGTTCCGCCTACACGTCCGAAAGGCGCGCCCGCAGCCGGCGGGCCACCTCCGGGTCCAGCGGTGCCGCTCGCGACAGCTCGTGACGGAGGGCCGCCACCGCCTCGCTGAAGCGTCCCCCGAAGTGCTCGCAGCGGTCGCATTCCCTTAGGTGATCGTCGATGCGCCGGGCCTCCGCTTCGGTGAGGTCTCCGTCAAGGTAGCTGGACAGCAGCTTCAGCACCTCGCGGCACCGGATGCCGGCCACCTCCCGATCGAGGTCACTCATCCGTCACCTCCCGGAGCGCGGCCAGGAACCTGAGGCGTGCCCTGTGCAGACGGCTCTTCATCGCCGCCACCGTGATGCCCAGCATCTCGGCCACGTCCTCGCCGGGGAGATCCTCCAGCTCTCTGAGCACCAGCACCTCGCGCTCCTCCTCTCCCAGCATCTGCATCGCCCGGTCGAGCACTTGTCGGCGGGCCAGCCCCTCCAGGGTGTCGTCGCGTCCCCACCCCGCCTGGAGGCCCAGCTCTTCCAGCGGCTCGAACGTGGAGGGTTCCCCCACGCGCCGGCGACGGCTGCGACGCAGCGCGTTCCGGGCGATGGTGAGGATCCACCCGCGCGCGGAGGCTCCGCCCCGGTACGAGCCGGCTCCCTTCCAGGCGGCCACGAAGGCCTCCTGGAGGGCATCCTCGGCATCGGCCTCGTCGGCGGCGGAGCTCCTCAGCAGCCGGAAGACCGCCGCCTCGTGTCTCTGGACGAAGCGCTCGAACGCGCCGCGGTCTCCCAGCGACGCTTCCAGAAGAAGTCTCCGATCGTCAGGCTCGCTCATTCCGAGGGCATGTGCTCGTCCCCAACACGGTGTAGAGGGGGCAGTCGCCCACGAGCCCCGTCACCAACGGGAGGAGGCCCACCCAGCCCCATGCGGTCCGGGGACCGAAGAAGACCAGGCTCAAGAGGACGAGCCCCAGGATCACCCGGATGACGCGGTCGGCGACATGCTCGTTATGCGGAAAGATCTTCGCGAACATCGTTTCCTCCAAGAGAAACCAGCCATCGGGGACTCTGCCCCGTCCAGGGGAGAGAGCCAGATTCGGCCCCGGAGGATTCTCGGCGCCGACGCGGGGGGTGCCGCCCGTCGCCCGGGTCGGCATGGATCGTCCGCCTCCTCCGGTCACGATCTGCCGGAGCGGCCCGCCACCTTCACGGCCTTCATGTAGTAGTCCCACAGCCCCTTCCTGAGGGGTTGGCCCTGTCGGGCCATCACCCGCTCGCCGCCCTCCCCCTCGTACATGCGCGCCAGCGACGCCCGTATCCCCTCGTCGCCGCCGGTGAACTCCCGCACCAGGGCCAGGGCGCGCCGCCCCAACGCCTGGACCTCGTCACACGCCGGATCCAGACGCTGGTCCATGGCGCCCTCGAAGGCCTCGAAGAGCTCCTTCCACTCGAGCTGCGACTGCCGGATGCGCTCCGGGCCGAGCTCGGCGCCCCGACGGCTGATCCGCTCCAGCTGCTCGGGGGTGTAGTACTTCCCGTAGTCCACGGTGGCCTGCACGCTCCGGGTGAGCTCGTCCAGGGAGACGTCCTCCGGCTCGTCCCGCACGTGAGCGCGCAGACGCTCCAGCTCCGCCAACACGCGCTGCTGGCGAGCCAGCTCGTCACGGAGCCGTCGGATCTGCACCTCCAGAACCTGCTCCAGGGTGTACTCCGGGCGATCGAGGCACCGCCGGATGTCGTCGAGGGAGAGGCCCACCTGGCGCAGGGACGCGATCTGCTGGAGACGCCTCACCTCGGCCAGCGCGTACAGCCGGTGTCCCGACGGCGTCCGCCGCGAAGGCGACAGCAGGCCGATCTCGTCGTAGTGGTGCAGGGTGCGCACGGTCAGCCCCGTGCGCCTGGCCAGCTCGCCCACCTTGAGGGTGGCTCTCGCATCCATGGTCCACTCCGTGGTTCTCCGTGCCGGCCCGGGAACCCGCACGCCCTGGATCGGCCCCGGCGCCACCTCTTCGTCCCGAGCCACCCGCCATGATAGAACCTTACGTTACGTGAGGTTCAAGGGGGCCGGAAGCCCCGGCGGTGCCCACAGGCCCGGACCCGCCGGGGTCGCGTGTTCGTCATCACCTCCACGGCGAACGACGACCCGGCGGCGGCGCGGCAGGTGAAGCCGGCGGCCCTCCCTCCTTGCCGCTCGCGGCGGATGGCCGGCATCTTGGCACATGCGCCCCACACGTCCGTGCACGCCGTGACGTCCCGCTTCCGCGAGGCGGTCGTCGCGGTGCTCCTGGCCGCGGGCGTGGCGCTGGCCTTCCACTGGCTCCTCTACCCCCGCGTTGCCGACCCCGACTCGTTCTATCACGTCGGGCACGCGCGCCTGTACGCGGCGACCTCGATCTTCTACACCTCCTTTCCATGGACCGCCTTCTCGGCCATCGCCACGCAGAAGGCGGACCTGTGGTGGGGGTTCCACGTTCTGCTGCTCCCCTTCGCGGCCTTTCACGACCCCGCAGAGGCCATCCGCGTGGCGGCGGTCGTCGTGACGGTGACGAGCCTCCTCCTGGTGGCGTGGCTCGCCTTTCGTCACCGCTTCCTGAGCGCGTTCCTCTGGCCGCTGGTCTTCTTCCTGGCGGTCCCGAACGTCCTCTTCCGCTACATGGCGGTGCGGCCTGGGGAGCTCTCCGTTCCTCTGGCCCTCCTGCTCCTCTCGGCGCTGGTTCGGCGCCAGCCGTTGCTGACCGTGGGGGTGGCCACCGCCGTCACCTGGGTGCATCTGAGCATGTTCTGGCTCGGCCCGGGGATCGTGGTGACGTGGGCGCTGGCGGTGCTCATCGACCGCCGGCTGCTGGGGGACGACACACCGGAGCGGCCCCCGTCGCGCTGGCGCACCCTGCCGGGTCTGGCCGTGGCCGTGGGAGCGGGCACGATCCTGGGGTGGCTGCTCCGGCCCAATCCGTTGGGAGCCGCGCGCCTGGCGTGGATCCAGATCGCCAAGCTGCTCTTCGAGAAGAGCGGTGGCGTCCCCCTGACCTTCGCGGTGGAGCTGGCTCCGCTGAAGCCGCACGACGTGTGGAACATGGCGTGGCCCCTCTTCGTGCCCTGGTGCCTGGCGCTGGGGGCTCTGCTGTGGGCGGCCCTTCGGCATCGCGAGGCGCTCCGGGCTATGCCCCCGGAGGAGCGGGCGCACCTGTGGACCACGCTGCTGCTGGCCGCGGGCTTCCTGGGCCTCACCGGGTTCGTGGCGCGCCGCTCGCTGGTGCAGTGGGCGGCCTTCGCCGTGGTGTCCCTGGCCCTGACCGTGACCTGGCTGACGCCGGCGCGCCGCGCCGCGTGGGCGTCCCGGATCCTGTTGCTGGCCATCCCGCTCTTCTTCGCGTACTCGCTGTGGCGCAACGCCCTCAACGACACGTTCGTCGCACAGCCGGCCGATACGCTGGAGGAGGTCGCGGATTGGCTCGCCGCACACTCGCGTCCCGGGGACCTGGTGTTCAACACGCACTGGGACACCTTCGGGCCCCTGTTCGCCCGCGACCGCGTCGACCATTACGTCGGCGGCATGGATCCCATCTTCCAGTACGCCCGGAGCCCCGCGCTCTACTGGGAGTTCCACCATCTCTCCACCGACGAGGATGCCCGCGTGACCTGCCCGGATCCGGTGTGCACCGGAGACGACGCCCGCGACACCTACGCCGTGCTCACCCGGGACTTCGGCGCTCGCTGGGTGCTGGTGCAGCCCCGCCGCAACCCCCGCCTGTCCGAGTACCTGCTCCACGACCCGCGCTACCGTCTGACCCTGGAGACGCCGGGAGCGGCCGTGTTCGAGGTCCTGGGGGACAGCGTGCCGCCCTCCGCCGCCCCGACCACGCCGGGGGATGAGGGCCCCGGCTCTCGAGGTTCGTGAGACGGCTTCTCCGCCACCGCCCCTTGCTCGCCTCGACGCACCCCGGCCAACTTGGCGGGCACCACGGGACGATCCCCCGCCGCGGTCCCACACCCCGGAGTCCGAGTGCCCATTCGCGTAGCCCTCTTCGCCACGTGCCTCGGCGACCGCCTCTTCGCCGAGGCATGCGCCGACACCGTGCGGTTGCTCCGCCGACTAGGTTGCGATGTCGACTTCCCCGAGGGCCAGACCTGCTGCGGCCAGCCCGCCTTCAACGCGGGGCACATGACCGAGGCGCGACGCATGGCACGCCACACGCTCGACGTCTTCCAGGGGGCGGAGCACGTCGTGCTCCCTTCGGGAAGCTGCGCCGGGATGCTCCGACGCTACTACCCGGAGCTCCTGGACGGCGCCGACCGCGGCCGCGCCGAAGAGCTCGCGGCGCACACGTGGGAGCTCTCGCAGTTCCTCGTACGTGTGCTGGGCGTAGGTGACCTGGGCGCCGGGCTCGCGGGCAAGCGCGTCGCATACCACCACGGGTGTCACGCCCTCCGCGAGCTGGGTGTGCGGGACGAGCCCGTGGATCTGCTGCGTGCCGCCGGCGCGGAGGTGGTCGCCTGGGAGGCGGACGAGGAGTGCTGCGGCTTCGGCGGCCTCTTCAGCGTGAAGCTGCCGGCGGTGTCCGCCGGCATGGCCGACCGCAAGCTGGACACGCTTCCCCCCGTGGACCTGGTGACCTCGGCGGACGGAGGATGCCTCATGCAGATGTCCGGGCGCGCCCGCCGCAGGGGAATGGCGACGCCCTTCCGGCACCTCGCGTCGGTGCTCTGGGAGGCGGTGTCGTGAGCCGGGGGCGTCCCGCTGGTTACGCGCGGGCAGCGGCAGACACCATCCGGAACAAGCCGCAGATACGGTCGGCCGTCACCGCCGCCACGAAGAGCTTCGACGCGCACCGGCGCGAGGCGTGGTCGCAGATCGACGTCGACGCCTGGCGCGACTGGTGCCGGGACGTGAAGCAGCACGTCGTCACACACCTGGATCGGTACCTCGAGGAGGCCGAGGCGAAGCTCCTCGCCAACGGAGTGCGCGTGCACTGGGCGGAGAGCGCCGAGGAGGCGCTGGCCGTCCTCGGAGCCGTCGTCGACGAGGCCGGTATCCGCCGCGTGGTGAAGGCCAAGAGCATGCTCACCGAGGAGCTCGGCGTGAACGAGTACCTCGAGGGCCGCGGCGTCCACGTGCGGGAGACGGACCTCGGCGAGTACATCATCCAGCTTCTGGGCGAGCCCCCCAGTCACATCGTCGGGCCTGCCATCCATCGCAGCCTGGACGACTCCCGCCGGCTCTTCCACGAGCATTTCGGCACCCCCATGGACTCGTCGCCCGAGGCCCTGGCGGCCACGGCCCGACAGGCCCTGCGCGAGGAGTTTCTCGCCGCGGATCTGGGCATCTCCGGTGGCAACTTCCTGGTGGCGGAGACCGGCACCCTCGCCCTCATCGAGAACGAGGGCAACATCCGCCTGAGCACGTCGGCGCCGCCCGTGCACGTCGCCTTCGTGGGCATCGAGAAGCTGCTGCCCCGCATCGCGGACCTGTCGGGATTTCTGCAGATCACCGCCCGGGCCGCCACGGGACAGCCCATCGGCAACTACGTGTCGCTGATCTCCGGCCCGCGGCGTGCCGGGGAGATCGACGGCCCCGAGACGGTCCACGTCGTGCTGGTGGACAACGGCCGCACCCGCCTGCTGGGCGAGGACGTCGCCTGGGAGGCGCTGCGCTGTGTGCGCTGCGGGGCGTGCCTGAACATCTGCCCGGTGTATCGGCAGACGGGCGGTCATCCGTACGGCTTCACCTACTCCGGGCCCATCGGGGCCATCCTCGCCCCGGGGCTGCTGGGCCTCGAGGAGGCCATGCCTCTCCCCTTCGCCTCCAGCTTGTGCGGCGCCTGCGCCGACGTGTGCCCCGTGCGGATCCCCATCCCCGACATCCTGCTGCACTGGCGCGAGCGGGCGGTGGAGGCAGGCCTCGTGCCCGCCAGCGAGCGTCTGGGGATGCGCGCCTACGCCGCTCTCGCCGAGCGGCCGCGAGCGTTCGCGGCGGCCGGTGCCGGCTTGCGATTCGTGCCCTGGGCGCTGGGCGGGCGCGCCCTTCCGGTCCTGGGGGGGTGGAGCGGCGAGCGCGCGCCACCCGAGCTCAGCCCCAGACCCTTCCACCGACTCTGGAAGGAAGGCATCGAGTGAGCGCCCGGGACCGGATCCTCGAGCGGGTGCGTGCGGTCCTCCCCTCCCGGGAGGATGCCGCGCACCCGGGCCCGTTCCTGGGATGGCGGGCGGGGCCCCTCGCCTCCGACGTGCCCGGGTGGTTCAGCGAGATGTTCACGAAGGCGGGGGGGGAGGTCGTCAGGGTGGGCAGCCCGGGCCTGGCCTCGGCGTGGCTGGCGGACTTCGCGGCGGGCTTCGGCACGGCGTCCGTGGGGGCGACGCTGCCTGCGGACCTCATCCCCCAGCTTGCCATCGCGCCGCCCGAGGTGGCCGAGCTCGGCGTGTCCATGGGACGGGGAGCGGTGGCGGAGACGGGCTCGCTGATCCTCGACGCCCGGGACGGTCGTCGCACGCAGCTGCTCCCTCCCACCCACGTGGTGCTCGTCCGTGTCGAAGACGTGCATGCGACCCTCGCCGACGCCCTGGATCACGTGTCCCACGACCTGCCTTCGGCCGTGGGCCTCCACTCCGGCCCGAGCAAGTCGGCGGACATCGGACAGATCACGGTGACGGGAGTCCACGGCCCGGGACGCGTCCTCGCGCTCATCGTCGGATGAGGCGCGGACCGACGGGCCCGCGCCCTCGTCCCATGCCCCCGCCGTACCACGCCACGGGGGAGGAGGCATGACAGCCACGGCTCGACCCGGAGAGCTCCGCCGGGTCATGCGCATCCGGGACGGCCTCGCCGTCACCGTGGGCATCGTCATCGGTGCGGGCATCCTGCGCACGCCCGGGCTCATCGCGGGATACCTCGGCAGCGCATGGCCGATCCTTGCGGTGTGGGTGGCCGGAAGCGTGGTGGCCGGGCTGAGCACGCTGGTGCTGGCGGAGATGGCCTCCGCACTCCCCGAGGCGGGCGGGAAGTACGTCTATGCCCGGGAGGCATGGGGCCCCGTCATGGGCTTCGTGGCCGGGTGGTCCGAGCTGCTGGTAACCCGCGGCTTCTCCGGAGCGTCCAAGGCGGTGGTCATCGCCGAGTACGTGAGGCTCCTGGCGGGGCGGGGCAATGTGTCCATCCTGGCGGGTGCGGTGGTGCTGGGCTTCTTCTTCCTGCACACGCGAGGCCTGAAGGCGAGCACGGTCTTCCAGAACGTGACCACCGCAGTGAAGGTGCTGGTCATCCTGGTCATCGCCGCCGCCGGGATCTGGGCGGGCGACATGGCGGGCTTCAAGGGGGGCGAGATCGCCACCACGGGATCGAAGCTCGGCGGCCTCGCCCTCGCGTACCTCGCGGTGTCCTTCGCGTGCTACGGGTGGGAGGACGCGGCGAAGATGGCCGAGGAGGTCCGGGATCCCGGGCGCGCGCTCCCGCGCATCCTGGTGGGGGGCGCCGTCGCCGTGGGCGTCCTCTACCTGCTCATGAACGTGTCGTTCCTCGCGGCGCTCACCCCGGCCCAGATGGCGGGCTCGAAGCTCGTGGCCAGCGACGCCATCGCCGGGGTCTTCGGCCACGCCGCGGGCACCGTGGTGGTCTGGGCGAGCCTGCTCATCCTCGTCAGCAGCCTCAACGTGAACTTCCTGGGGATGCCCCGGGTGGCGTACGGGCTCGCCCGCAACGGCCTGGCGATCCGGTCCTTCAAGCACGTGGATCCCCGCGGCACGCCCAACAAGGCCCTCTGGTTCATCTCCGCGTGGATCGGCGTCCTGGCGGTGACCGGGAGCTTCGCCAAGCTCATCGACTACATGATGATGGTGGCCATCCCCGTGGACTGCATGGTGCTCCTCGGCTACTTCCGCCTGCGCATGACGCGCCCCGATCTCGAAAGACCGTTCCGCGTGCCCGGCCACCCGTGGGTGGCCGGGCTCACCATCGTGCTCTACCTGGCCATCGTCGCCATCCTGGTGGGCACGCAGCCCCACCTGGCCCTGGGCGGTGGCGCCATGATCACCGCCATGGTCGTGGCCGGCGTGATCGTGGCGAGGCGGCGGCCCGCGGCGGCGTCACCCCCGGGCGCGTAGCGGAATTTCCCCGATGTCGCGTGGCCGCTCGAATGCGGTCGCGACATCGGAGATCATCCACTGAGGAGGCCACCTGCCGGGGCGCTTGCCGCAGCACCCCAGGCGCCGTCAGCTCTCGTACTTCACCGAGCAGCCGTACGGGCGTGACGTGGTCACGCTCACGGGCTTCCCGGCGAACAGCTCGGTGAGGGCCTGGTCCACGAGCTGTGTCGCGCGCTGCAGGTCCCCGACGCGAGCCGACGGCACGTCGTCGATCCCGCCCATGTAGCGCAGCACCCCCTGGGGATCGATGACGAACATGTGCGGTGTCGTACGCGCATCGTACAGATGGCCGACGGTCCCGTCGGGATCCAACAGCACCGCCGTGGCACGGCTCCCCTCCTTGGCCGAGCGCGCGTTCATCGCGGCGGGCTCGAAGTAACCCTGCTTGCCGGGAGCCGACGAGACGACGGCCAGCCAGATCACTCCCTGATCCGTCCACTTCTTCTGCTGCCCGGGGATGTTGCCGCTGCTGTAGTGCTTGCGCACGTAGGGGCAGTCGTAGTTGAGCCACTCCAGCACCACCCACTTGCCGCTGTACTGCTCCAGCGCGTGCTCCTTCCCGTACGTGTCGGGGAGGGTGAAGGCCGGCGCGGCCTGACCGATCTCGGGTCCGGCACGGCCGGGCTCGGTTCTGGCCACCGAGGACGGGGTCGCGATGAGCATCGTACCCGCCGCCAGGGGGACCCACGCGAACGACCTGAGCGTAGTCATCTTCAGAGACCTCCGTTGGATCGGCCGGCATCCGCCAGCGACGACCCGGACGCTCCCATGGCGTCCAGGGCGTCCAGCACGATGCCGGTCGTGAGCATTGCGGGCAGCAGCTTCGGCTCCGCCGCGGGATCGGGGGGATACAGCACGTACAGGGGGACGCCGCTACGTCCGAAGGACTCCAGCGCGCGCGTGATGTCGGGCTCCCGCCTCGTCCAGTCGGCCTTCACGAGCACCACGCCCCGAGCGCGAAAGGCGTCCAGCACCGCGGCGTCGGACAGGACCAGACGCTCGTTCACCTGACAGGAGATGCACCACGCGGCGGTGAAGTCGACGAATACCGGTCGGCCCATCCGACGTTGCGCCTCCACCAGCCCCTCCTCGAACGGCCGCCACGCTCCTGCGGTGACCTCCGACACGCTCGCGGCGGCGGGCTCCGAGCGCACGCCGTGCCACGCCGCGGCGCCCGCGGCCACGAGGGCGAGGCTGGCCACCGCCCGCGACGTCACCAGGGCCCGGCGCGTGGAGGTACCCGCCGGCCACCGGCCCACCGCCCACGCCGCGAAGCCCACGAGAACCAGACAAGCGAGCAGGGCGCCTGCGCCGTCCATGCCGGTCTGCAGACCGAAGACCCAGACCAGCCACGCGCTCACGGCGAACATGGGAAACGCCAGCGCCTGCTTGAGCGTCTCCATCCACGCACCTGGCCGTGGCACCCGTCTCAGCAGCCCCGGCCAGGAGGACAACACCACGTACGGCACGGCCATTCCCATACCCAGCATGCCGAAGATGCCCAGCGCTTCCGCGCTCGGCCGCACCAGGGCCGCGCCCACCGCCACACCCATGAAGGGCGCCGTGCACGGGGTGGCCACGACCGCGGCGAGCACACCGGTGAGGAACGAGCCCCGGTAGCGGGGGTCGCTCCCGCCCACGCCGGCCAGGCGGGTCAGCGACGCTCCCGGCTCCACCACGCCCGCGAAGCCCAGTCCGATGACGAAGAGCAGAACACACAGGGCCGCCACCACGGCAGGGCTCTGGAGCTGGAAGCCCCACCCCACCTCCGCCCCCGCCGCCCGTACTGCGAGCAGTGTAGTCGCCAGAACAAGAAAAGAGAGAATCACTCCCGCTGCGAACGCCACGCCGTGGAGTCGGGTGCGGCGCGCCTCTCCGCCCGCGTGGTGGACGAAGCCGAGGATCTTCAGCGACAGCACCGGGAAGACACACGGCATCAGGTTGAGGAGCAGGCCCCCGGCGAAGGCGAAGACGAGCACGATAGCCAGAGCCTGGTGGGACGCGGCGGGCGTGGCCGCCGCCTTCTGCACCGGCACCGCCAGGGCCAGCGCCGCCCGCGTGCCGGCCTCGTCGAAGCCGCCGCCGTCGGTGCGCTCCAGCACGCCGTCCAGCGCACCCGGATCCGTGTTGTAGGCCGAGCGCGTCAGCGCCAGATGGAGGCTCCCGTCCCGCCATGCGGGTGCCTGGGGCACCGCGTGCTCCAGGGCCGTCGCGTCATCGACGAAGAAGTAGAAGGAGGCCGACCGTTCGTCCCATCCCCGGGGCGGGTGGACCACGAGGTCGTATCCGGCGGGCGTGGGAATGGCCGACGCCTGCCACGCGCCGGATTCCATGGGAAGCCGCGCCCGGGCTGCGGCGAACGCCTCCGCCCGGGCCGGGTCCGGCGCACCGCCGCCGGCCGCCACCGGCACGTCGAGGCTCCGCGTGACTTCCGCCGGGAGACAGATCTCCCGGCACACCAGGAACTCCGCCGAGAGCCCGAGGCGCGCGGTGGTGCCGGGGCGGGCGTCCGGCGGCACCGTGATGTCGGTGAGGAGCATCACGCGCCCGGTGAACGCGTAGCTCATGAGCGGAGGGGCGGGAATCCGCTCCGGTGCCGGCCACTGCACCGGGCCCGCGTGATAGCCGGCCGGGAGGCTCCACTCCAGGATCGCCGGCGTCCCCGAGTCCCCGGGGTTCCGCCAGTAGGTGTGCCAGCCCTCGTCCAGATCGATGGCCAGGGCCACCGTGAAGGTCGAGCCCGGGCGGACGGAGCGGGCCTCCGATACCAGGTACGCCTCGCTGTGGGGCGTGGTGTCGGCCGGCGCGGAGAGGGCCTCGCTGCGACCCGGGATCCCGCCGGGACGGGAGAGCGCCAGCAGGAGCGACGGCGCTGCGAGCCACCACCCCGAGTGGAGCGTCCGATACCGCCGTGGCCCTTCCGTCCGCTTCTGCATCACGCCAGGCAACACCGGCCGGTGCCGCCATGGGGCAGGTGAGCCGCGTGGCCGGGACGCGGCTGGGCCGGCGCAAGTGAGTAGAGGTAAAGACAGGGACACTTCCCCGAATCGGGATGTTGAACGAGTAGCCCCCTCCAGCCGTAGCGCCTACGCTCCGCACCGGCAGGCTGCGAGGTCGGCGCCCTTGCCCCCTGTCACCGGCGACGGGGTGCTGCGACCTTTCGGGCCATGACCGCCCCGGCCTCATCTGTTCTCGACGCCGTCGTCTCGACGCTGGCCGATGCCGGCGTCACCCACGTGCTGGGCGTGCCCGACAACACCTCGGGACTCCTCTTCCACGCCCTCGCGGCCGCGGCGCGGCCCCGCGTGATCATCGTGACCCGGGAGGGCGAGGCCTTCGCCATGGCGTCGGGCCTGTGGCTCGGGGGCGCGGCCCCTCTGGTGCTCATCCAGAACACGGGGCTCCTGGAGTCCGGGGACGCGCTGCGGGGCACCGCCGCCCGCATGGGGGTGCCCCTCCCCATCGTCGTCACCGGCCGTGGATATCCGAAGATGGAGCGCCACGGCATCGACCGGAGCACGCCGCGCACGCGTGACCTCCTGGTGCGCGCGGACGTGGATTCGGTGGCGCTCCTCACCGAGCCCACGCTGGATGCCTGGGCCGTCCCCTGGTCCATGTGCCGCCCCGGGGACGACGTCTGCGAGGCCATTCGCCACGCCGTGAGCGCGGCGTACGAGCAGGAACGTCCCGTGGCGCTCGTTCTCACGGCACCTCTGGCGTGACGTCGGCGGCGATGCTCACGCGCGCTGAGCTCCTGGAGCCCCTGGTCCGGCACCGCACCGACCAGGTCATGGTCACCACCATGAGCGTCACGCGGCCGTGGGGTCGCCTGTCGGACTCGGACCTGGACTTCGGCTCGGCGGATTCTGCCATGGGGCACACCGCCGACCTGGCGCTGGGAATCGCGCTGGCCCGCCCCGAGCGTACCGTGGTGTGCTTGAACGGCGACGGCAGCATGCTCATGACGTTGGGCACACTGGCCACGGCGGTGAGCACGGGCGCCACCAACTTCGTGCTCTTCGTGGTGGAGAACGGCAGCTACGAGATCACGGGTCACCAGCCCATCCCCGGGGCGGGACGCGTGGACTTCGCCGCCCTCGCCCGGGCCGCCGGCTTTCCCCGCGTCTTCCGCTTCGACGACGCGAGGGCATACGCCGCGGCGGTCCCGGACATCCTGACCACGCCGGGACCCACGTTCGTGCACGTGCTCGTGGAGCGCGGCTCCGAGGGCCCCATCAGCCGAACCGAGGCCGAGGAGGCACGCTACCTGCGCTCGTCCCTGGCCGATTGGTCCAGGACCATGCGCCGGGCGCTGACGGCGTAGGCGCTCTCTTTTCGCCGCTTACGTGACCTTCCGGGTCCGCGTCGCGCCCGACGCGGGGAACGTCCGTTTAACGATCCCCCCTCCACCCAACTCAATACGTTCGGGGTCGGGATGCCACGGAGGCGTTCTGGGACCGCGGCACGAATCGAACGAGGAGATACGACAATGAAGCGGACGGTGGGAGGTGCGGCGATTCTCGCCGCGGCGATGGCCCTGACTCCGCTCCAGATGGCGGCCCAACAGGGACGGATGGGCTGGGGGCGGGGCATGGGGATGCGTATGGGCGTCATGGCGCCGGCGCGGGCCGACAGTCTGAGGGGGCCTGGTGCCGAGGGGGTTCTCCGCCTGAAGACGCAACTCGCCCTCACGGAGGACCAGGTCAAGCGCCTGGATCAGATCCGCGAGGAGGTGGTGAAGCAGCGCACCGCGCACATGGCGCAGATGATGGAGCTGCGCTCCAAGGTCCGGGCCGGTGAGATGAAGCCGGAGGACATGCGCAAGGCCATGGAGGCCCAACGGGACGCCACGGCCCAGGCGCGCACGCAGCGGCTTCAGCGCGTGCGGGCCGTGCTCAACGACACCCAGGAGCAGAAGATCGAGCAGATGCAGGCCCGTGCTCGGGCCTTCATGATGGGTCGGCGCAGCGCGATGCGCCGCGGCGGGATGGGCAGGATGGGTGGTGGACGAGGGTGGATGAGGGGCGGACGGGGATTCGCGCCCCGGATGCAGGCCGGGATGTGGGGTCGTGGTGGCTTCGGTCCGGGCATGGGCCGGGGCATGGGCCCGGGTGCGGGTCGAGGACCGGCGGCCGGGCAGATGCGTGGCCGGCTTCCCCTCCGGCGCGGCCCGGGTGGCGGCGGGGGCTTCGGCCCTCCCGGCGGCGTAACTCCGCCCGACACCGTGCCCTCCGTGGGTGGCTGACGATAGAGGAGACGCCCGCTCGCTCGAGAGAGCCAACCCCCCTGCGGGTGTCCCCGGCCCCGCCCGGCAGCTGCCGGGCGGGGCCTCCTCTCGCCCCTCTCCGGCGCCACCCAGACGTCTGCCGGCGGGCCCACCCGCGGACCAGCCACCCCGTCCGCGCCCTGGGGCGGCGTCAGGCGGCCCCGGCCAGCACCTCTCTCGTCGCCCGGTACCCCTCCTCCACGAAGTGCTCCACGCCGGTGAAGTCGAAGGTCCCGTACCCCTCGAGGCGGGGCCGCACATACCAGAGCGGCGGCCCGTCCCAGTGCTTCAGGAGATCCGTGCGCCGGCGATAGGTCATGATGGAGAAGATGCGCGCGTGCACGGCCAGCAGTCCCTGCCTCAGGATCCCGTCCACCTCTTCCTTCTCGCCCACACCCACGTCGATGCCGACGACGCCGGTGGCGCCGAGCTGCACGGCGCGCTCCAGGGCCAGCGCCTCTTGCGTTCCGCCGTCCACGAAGACGCGCCCGCCCAGCATCGCGGGAGGATAGAACACCGGAAGCGCGGAGGACGCGTAAGTGGCGTCGACGAGAGACACGTCGGTGCGGGCGCCGGTGCCGAACCACTCGGTGCACCCCGTCTCGAGGTCCACCGCGTTCATCTGCAGGGGAAGCTCCAGCGCATCCCAGCCTCCGGAGGGCAAGAGCCCGGCGTAGTAGTCCCGGAGGACATCTCCCCGGAACACGCTCATCTGACGGATGCCGTTGATCCACGCCACCCGGCGGTTCACCCTTATGATGTCTTCTCTCCTGAGCCTTCGAGCTTCGCCATGGATACGCCCCCACGTCTCACCCGCGGCCATGAGGGCGCCGACGAGGGCGCCGATGCTGGTCCCGACGATGCCGACGGGCTTCAGGCCGGCCTCGTTCAGGGCCCTCCAGGCCCCGATATGGGCGAGGCCCTTCAGGCCCCCGCCGCCGAGCACCAACCAGGGTCTCGGCCCCAGGGATCCGCCATGGAGACGGGGGGTACCGGGAAGCCCCTCCTCGGGTGTCGCGGCGAATGCCGACTCCGCTGAAGCGTGTGCTCTTTCGTCCACTTGACCCCCGTCGAGGCCCTGCCTAGGTTCATGAAACCGAGAATCATTCTTGATAACTGCCTGCCTCCCCAGGCCACCCGCCGCAGAGACCCATGAGTGACGCTCCCATTCTGAAGATCGCAGGCCTCCGCGCCAAGGTTGCGGAGGATGAGCTCGAGATCCTGAAGGGCGTCGACCTGGCCCTGGGCAAGGGCGAGATCCACGCCATCATGGGCCCCAACGGCTCCGGTAAGAGCACGCTGGCCAAGGTGCTCGCGGGGCACCCTGGATACGAGGTCACCGCCGGCACCGTGGAGTTCCACGGCAAGGACCTCCTCGGCCTCGAGCCCGACGAGCGCTCCCGGGCGGGGATCTTCCTCGCGTTCCAGTATCCCGTGGACATCCCCGGCGTCTCCATCGCCAACTTCATGCGTACCGCGGTGCAGGCTCACCTGCCCGAGGGCGAAGAGCTGGACCTCTTCGACTTCCAGGACATGCTCCTGGAGCGCATGGAGATGCTGGAGATGGAGCCCGCCTTCGCCGAGCGCCACGTCAACGACGGGTTCTCCGGCGGCGAGAAGAAGCGCAACGAGATCCTGCAGATGGCGGTGCTGAAGCCCAGCCTCGCCCTCATGGACGAGACCGACTCAGGCCTGGACATCGACGCCCTGAAGATCGTGTCGGGCGGCGTGAACAAGCTGGCGGAGGAGAACCCCGACATGGCGATCCTCGTCATCACGCACTACCAGCGCCTCCTGGGCTACATCAAGCCCCACCACGTCCACGTTATGGTGGAGGGGCGCATCGTGCAGTCCGGCGGTCCGGAGATCGCGTTGGAGCTGGAAGAGGAAGGCTACAAGAGTTGGCAGGCGCACGAGCTGTCGGCCGGCGCCTGAGGACCTGAGGGGGACTTCCCATGCCGCAGAACGAAGTCATCAAGGGCCTGAACCTCGACGACTACAAGTACGACTTCGTCACCGAGGGCAAGCCTGTCTTCCGTGCCGAGAGAGGGTTGAACGAGGAGGTCGTCCGCCAGATCTCCGCGCACAAGGGCGAGCCCGACTGGATGCTGAAGTTCCGCCTGAAGGCGCTGAAGATCTACAACAAGAAACCCATGCCGACGTGGGGTGGTGACCTTTCCGGCCTTGAGGAGGTCCTCGACGAGATCTACTTCTATGTGCGCCCCCAGGACCGCATGGGCCACACGTGGGAGGAGGTCCCGCAGGAGATCAAGGACACCTTCGAGAAGCTCGGCATCCCCGAGGCCGAGCGTAAGATCCTCGCCGGCGTCGGCGCCCAGTACGAGTCGGAGATGGTGTACCACTCGCTGAAGGAGGAGTGGACGAAGAAGGGTGTCATCTTCGACTCCATCGAGGACGGGCTGAAGAACCACCCGGAGCTCTTCCGCGAGCACTTTGCCACCATCATCCCGCCGCAGGACAACAAGTTCGCGGCCATGAACTCCGCGGTGTGGTCCGGCGGATCCTTCGTCTACATCCCCAAGGGCGTGAAGCTGGAGACGCCGCTGCAGGCGTACTTCCGGGTGAACCAGGAGCGCATGGGGCAGTTCGAGCGCACGCTCATCATCGTCGACGAGGGCGCCAACGCCCACTACATCGAGGGATGCACGGCGCCGGTCTACTCCACCGAGTCGTTCCACTCCGGCGTCATCGAGATCGTCGTCAAGAAGAACGCCCGCTTCCGCTACACGACCATCCAGAACTGGTCGAACAACATGTACAACCTCGTCACCCAGCGGGCGATGGTGCACGAGGGCGGCACCATGGAGTGGCTGGACGGGAACCTGGGCTCCAAGCTCACCATGAAGTACCCGTCCTGCTACCTGGTGGGCGAGCACGCCCACGGCGAGATCCTGTCCATCGCGTACGCCGGCGACGGCCAGCACCAGGACACCGGCGGCAAGGTGGTCCACGTGGCGCCGCATACCACGTCGTCCATCGTGTCCAAGTCCATCTCGAAGGGGCACGGGCGCTCGTCCTACCGCGGACTGCTCAAGGTGTACGAGGGCGCGCACCACGCGCGCTCCAACGTCGAGTGCGACGCGCTCCTCATCAGCGACACGTCGCGCACGGACACCTATCCGTACATCGAGATCGAGGAGAACGACGCCAACGTGGGGCACGAGGCGTCGGTGTCGAAGATCGGCGAGGAGCAGCTCTTCTACCTGAAGAGCCGGGGGATCTCCGAGGGTGAGGCCATGGCCATGATCATCCGGGGATTCATCGAGCCCATCGCCAAGGAGCTCCCCCTCGAGTACGCCGTCGAGCTGAACCGGCTCATCGAACTGGAGATGGAGGGCTCGGTCGGATGATCGGAGAGTTGATGGAAGGCGTCACCGAAGCCCTCAACGGAGCGGCGGTCGGCAGGGTCTCCACCCGGGAGCCCAACTGGCTACGCGAGCGCCGCGACCATGCCTGGGACGTGTACGAGCGCACCCCAATGCCTACGACGAAGCTCGAGGAGTGGCGCTACACGGACCTGAAGAAGAAGCTCGACCTCGGCGCGCTCAAGCTGTCGGAGGCACCGCCCGCGCCGGACCGGGCCGAGGCGTGGCCGCTGCGGCTCCGGGAGGCCATGGCGCTGGACCGCGAGGCGTCTGGACGCATCGTCCTCTTCGACGGCCACACGGTGCACACCGAGCTCGATCCCGAGCTGGAGGCCAAGGGCGTCGTGCTCTGCTCGCTCCACGAGGCGGTGGAAAGCCACACGGAGCTGGTGAAGGAATACCTCGCCACCCAGGCCGTGCCGCCGGAGGAGGGGAAGTTTGCCGCGCTGAACGCGGCGCTCTGGAACGACGGCATCTTCCTGCACGTGCCCCGGGGCGTGCACCTGGACTGCCCCGTGCGCATCACGCGCTGGTTCACCGAATCCGGCGCCGCCTACTTCTCCCGGACGCTCATCGTGGCGGACACGGCGAGCCGGGTGTCGTACGTGGACGAGTTCCTCTCCGACGACTTCGAGGCGCAGACGCTGACCTCCTCGGCGGTGGAGGTCATCGCCCGGGACGGCGCCCAGGTGCAGTACGTGGCCGTGCAGCGCCTGGGCCGTGGCGCGTTCTATCAGTCGGTGCAGCGCACCCTGGCCGGGCGCGACTCCACCCTCGACACGCTGAACGTCGCGCTGGGCGCCACCACCACGCGCGTGGACCTGAACGCGCGGCTGCTGGGTCCCGGCGCCAACTCCGACATGCTCGGCCTCTACTTCGGGGACGACAACCAGCACTTCGACTTCAATACCAGCCAGGACCACGTCTCGGACAATGCCGGCAGCGACCTCCTCTACAAGGGCGCGCTGGACGGGCACAGCCGTGCCGTGTTCCGCGGCATCATCCGGGTGCACAAGGGCGCGCAGAAGACCGACGCGTACCAGACGAACCGGAACCTGCTGCTGTCGCCCCACGCCCGGGCGGACTCGCTGCCCAACCTCGAGATCGAGGCCGACGACGTGAAGTGCTCCCACGGCGCCACCGTCGGGCAGCTCGACGAGGAAGCCAAGTTCTACCTCATGAGCCGCGGGCTGCCACGCATCGCCGCCGAGCGCCTGGTGGTGCTCGGGTTCCTGGGAGAGGTGCTGTCGCGGCTGCCTCTGGGCGGCGTGGGTCACAAGGTGACGCGTGTCATCGAGGAGAAGCTGGGGCACGATGTGTGAGGGGCTCCGTCGGGGGACGGGTCCCGCGCCGGCGACCGCTCAGCCCCACAGCGCGGTGACGGTCCTGCCGTGGGGATCAGGGCTTCGCTTAGCGGCCCGGGGCCGACCATATCCCCGGGCCGATGTCGCCTCTGCGGGACCCGTCCCCCGAGGGAGCCCCCACCATGGCTGAGTGGATCAAGGTGGCCGCCCTGGCCGACTGCCCCGTCGGCCAGCTCAAGTCCGTGCCCGCGGGGGGCGAGCAGCTCGTGCTGGCGAATGTGGACGGGAACGTCTACGCTCTCCTCGACCGGTGCTCTCACGAGGAGTACCCGTTGTCGGACGGCGACCTCGAGGACACCGATCTGGTATGCATGTACCACGGCGCGCGCTTCGACGTGCGTACCGGCAAGAACAAGGCCCTCCCCGCCATCCGGCCGGTCCGATCGTTTCCGGTCGAGATCCGCGAAGGAGACGTCTACGTAGAGGTATGAGCAGCTTCGACCCGGTCGCCATCCGCCGGGACTTCCCGACCCTGGACCAGCAGGTGAACGGCAAGCCGCTGGTCTATCTGGACAACGCCGCCACCTCCCAGAAGCCCCGGGCCGTCCTGGACGTGGTGAACGCGTACTACCTTCACGACAACGCCAACGTGCACCGGGGCATCCACGAGCTGTCGCGCAGGGCCACGGAGGCCTACGAGGAGGCGCGGGCCAAGGTCGCCGGATGGATCAACGCTGCGGACTCCTCCGAGGTGGTGTGGACCCGGGGCACCACCGAGGCCATCAACCTGGTGGCCGGCTCGTGGGGCATGGACAACATCCATGCCGGCGACGAGATCGTGGTCACGGTGCTGGAGCACCACTCGAACCTCGTGCCCTGGCAGCTTCTGGCCCGGCGCACGGGCGCCAAGCTCCGCTATATAGAGATCGACGACCAGGGACGCCTCGATCTCGGGCCTCTGCCGGATCTCCTCAACGAGCGCACGAAACTCGTGGCGGTGAGCCACATCTCCAACTCGCTGGGCACCGTCAACCCCGTGCGCGAGATCGCCGAGGCCGCGAAGAAGGTCGGCGCTCTGGTGTTGGTGGACGGCGCCCAGGGAGCGGTGCACGCCCGTGTGGACGTCCAGGCCCTGGGCGTCGACTTCTACGCATTCAGCGGCCACAAGATGTGTGGCCCCACGGGGATCGGCGCGCTGTGGGCCCGGCGCGAGCTCCTGGAGTCCATGGAGCCGTACCAGGGCGGCGGCGAGATGATCGAGTTCGTCGAGCGCGACATGAGCACCTGGGCCGAGGTGCCCCACAAGTTCGAGGCGGGCACGCCCAACATCGCCGGCGCCATCGGCTTCGGGGCCGCGGTGGACTATCTGGCCACGCTCCCCGCCGACGAGGTGGCCGCCCACGAGCGCACGCTCATGGCCTACGCCATGGAACGGCTCGGTGCCATCCCGGGGCTCCGCATCTACGGGCCCGAGTCGGTGGAGGAGCGCTCCGCAGTCGTGTCGTTCACCATGGGTGACGCGCACCCCCACGACATCTCGACGATTCTCGACTCCGAGGGCATCGCCATCCGTGCCGGACACCACTGCGCGCAGCTCGTCATGAAGCGTTACGGCGTGTCGGCGACGGCACGGGCGTCCTTCTACCTCTACAATACCGAGGAGGAGGTCGACCGCCTGGCCGACTCGCTGGAGGTGGTGAAAGGGATCTTCGGGTAGGGGCGACAGGGCCCGACACGCCGCGAATCGCCGCCCGAGGCGTGGACAGGGCCACTGGGCGGCCCGAGGTGCGCCGGGCTCTCGCCACGCGCGACCCCGTGGCGAAGCTGGGAAAGATGGGACAGCGCGCGCTGGAACGGACGGAACTCTAGAAAGGCCAGCGATGCACCGTATACGCCGTGGTCCGTGGGTCGTGGGGATCGTCGCGTTGTGCAGTGTTCTCCTCTGCTGGTGGATGGCGGAAACCACCGCCGTGCACGGAGATCTCGTCTACTTCGAAGCGTTCTACCGCGACTTCTTCGTCCTCCATCACCCGATCTCGCTGTTTCATTTCACCGAAGCGACGTTCATCTTCCCCGACTTCCTGGCGATGACCGTCATTCGCTCGGCCGTGCGCAACGGCCTGTGGGCGATCCTGGTCTACGAGCTTCTGTTTGTCCTCTCTCTGGCGCTGATCCTGGGGAAGCTCTTCCGTCGCGTCTGGGGCACCAGCGCCTCGTCGAGCTGGACCTTCGCCCTGGGCTTTGCGGTTGTGCTCTTTCTCGTGGCCACCACCCCCAACTACGTCTACATGGCCCTGCCACCCGAGAATCACGGGGCCATTCAGCTGTTGTTCCTCCTCTGGCTGTACCAGCTGGGAGACCTTTCCAGTGGCGACGGCAGCCGCCTCGTCGGGTGGTTGTGCTTCGACCTGGTGACGAGCGCCGGGTTCGCCTTCTCCGATTTGCTGGCCCTGCCTTCCGCGGTGATCCCCGGGGTGATCGTGCTCGGATGGTTGAGCCTCGAGGGCGCGCTGTCCTTCCGCCGGACGTTCATTCCGGTGCTGAGCGTGAGTGCTCTGGGTGTGGCCGGCGGCATGTTGGCCAAGGCGATGCTCATCAGGCTGGGAATCCTCAACGCGGCCTCCGCTCACCTGCTCGGAGGCGGATGGGGACACAGGCTCTGGTCCGCCGTGATGTTGCTCCCCTCTCTCGCGGAGCTCGTGGCGCGCAACTGGATCCTGTACCTGGCCGTGGCACTCGGGCTCCTGGCGTATCTGTGGAGAATGAGAACGCCCCGGGGCCTGCGGGTCGACGAGCAGCCGGAAGCGAAGCGTTGGCTGGGACTGTTCTTGAGGTTCAGCGTGGTCGTCCTCGTGGTGAAGATGGGGGCGCTCGTCGCCACGGGCCGTTGGGCGGACATGTACTCGATGCGCTATCTCCAGGAGGTCTTCTACATTCCTCTCGTCTGGCTGGCGCTCTGGGCCATTCCCGAGCTGAGCCCGTCGGCCTCAGTCAGTCGCCTCTCGCTGGCGTCCGTGTTGGCTCTGTCCCTCGGCATCCTCGTCACCCTCCCGCACCGGTTCACGCTGTTGCGTCCCCAGGCGCTCACCCGGTGCCTGGACGCCCATGTGGACGAGCTACCTACGCCCTGGGGCTTCGCGGACTTCTGGGTCGCGCGTCTCGTGACGTTCACGTCCCGGGAGCGCATTCAGGTCAACCAGGTCAAGCTCAACACGTCCACGTACAACTGGGAGAGCTCACCTCTGTGGTATCGGGAAGACCTCTATGGGAGGAGAATCGACCGGACCACGTTCTTCATCCCATCGCGCCCCGAAGAAAGGGAGGCGGCCCTGGCGCACTGGGGGCGTCCCACCGGCTCGTTCGAGTGTCCATCGCGGTGGGGTGACCTCGACGTGATGCTCTATCCGAACGGCATCGACGCGGCACCGGAGGATCGGTCGCGTCCGAACTGACAGAGGCTCCGGTGGGCCCCCGCTTTCGGCCCGTTCCCGCACCTACTCCAGCGCGGTCGTCGGCTCCGCCGCCGGCTCTGTGAACTCGGGCGCCTGCGCGTGCAGCACGAAGGCGGGCAGCATCGTGTTGACCACGGTGTAGATCGCGAGCGCACCCACGAGCCAGTCCGGCGCCGCGTATCTGGTGTGCAGAATGCTGCTGATCACGAGCGTGAACACCAGCGTGGGCACCAGCGCGATGCCGATGCGGCGGCTCCTGGAAAAGGGCTCGTCCAGCGCCATCCGGCGGTGCACGGTGACGGCGCCCACGCGCAGGGGGGTTATCACCACCAGCAGCGCGCCCGCCACCGCCGCGGCCGTCCACTGCAGCTGCTCGTGCTCCACATGCGTGCCGGCCGCGAAGAAGTAGAACGGAATGAACACCGAGCCGAAGGCCTCGAGCGCATCCACCATCTTCTCCGACGACATGGCGGGGAGCCGGACGCGGAAGCGCTGCGCGGCGACACCCACGAGGAACGCCCCGACCAGGTAGTACACACCCAACCGCAACGTGGCGTAGGCGCAAACGACGGCGACCATGAGGAGGAAGGCGAACTCCGAGCGCGGAGCGAAGGGCGCGATGCGCGTGGCGAACACGCGGAAGGCGAAGGGGATGAACGCGACGAGGAGGATCATCGTAGCCGTCGCCAGCGCGAAGCGCTCCCAAGACGTGGTCTGCACGATGAAGAACAGGGCTGCCAACGCAACCAACTCCGAGCCCACCGCTTTCGTCTTCACCGTGAAGTGCTCGCTCTCGGAGAGCCCGAACGCATGATGCGACGACAGGATGAACCCGGTGGACGGAGTGACCAGGGCGAGCGAGATCAGGGCGGCGGCGCGCCACTGGAAATGGAGGATGCCGGCCACCGCGACGGCGACGATCACCATGAGGGCCGACCAGACCATGATGTGCTGCGTGAATGTCCGCAGGTCGCGGCGCAGCTCGCGGGCGTCGATCTCGAGACCGGCGAAGAGAAAGAGCGCCGTGATCCCGAATGTCGACAGAAGCTCGACCGTCTGATTCTCTCGCCCGAAGCCGAGAGCCGCGGCTGCGAAGCCGAGCAGCAGGCAGGTGACCGCGTCGGGGATCCGGTACCGCTGCAACACCTTGGGCACCACGAACAACGCGAACAACAGCGCGACGTACGTGAGGTTGGCCGGGGCCGAGAGGAGCCCCTCCGGAACGGCTTGGGTCGGCACCATGTGCCATGTTAACCCGGTTGCATCGAGCCCAACCAGGGGGCTCGACCGTCACGCGGCCGGCGGCCGCGACGGCCTCCGCCCGTTGACGCCCCGGGGCACGACATCCACACTGCCGGTGTGGCCACACTTCCCACCCGCCCGCGGCGCGGCCGGAGCCCTCGGAGCCTTCTGCGAGCAGCCCACGGCGCCCTCATCGCGGGGGTTCTGCCCGTCCTCTTCGCGGCGTGCGGGCCCCCGGCGCCGGAGAGCCCCTCGGCGCACCCGCGTGCCCCGGCCGAACGCACCCTGTCGCTCCGCACCGAGGGACGGTTCATCGTGGACGGTGCCGGGCGGCGCGTCCGTCTGGTGGGGGTCAGCTGGTACGGCGCCGAGTCGGAGGACTTCGCGGTCGGCGGGCTTCAGCTCCAGCCACTCGACACCATCGCCGGGGAGATCGGTCGATTCGGCTTCAACGCGGTGCGTCTGCCCTTCTCCAACGAGCTGGTCGAGCGCGATCCCGTCGTCCCGTCCCGCGCGCTCACCGCCAACCCCGCGCTCCTGGGCCGTCACGCGCTGGAGATCCTGGACCAGGTCGTCGCCGCGCTCACCCGCCGAGGCATCATGGTCATCCTCGACGACCACAACAGCGACGCGGAGTGGTGCTGCGGGCGGGACGGGAACGAGCTCTGGTACAACGAGCGCTACCCGGAGTCGAGCTGGATCGCCGACTGGAAGGCGATGGCCGCGCGCTACCGCGACGACCCCCGCGTGATCGGAGCCGACCTGCGCAACGAGCCGCGCATCCGCGCGACCTGGGGCGGGCCACCGGCCACCGACTGGCACGCCGCGGCCGAGCGGGGAGGCAACGCCGTCCTGAGCGTGAACCCGCGCCTCCTGGTCTTCGTGGAGGGGATAGGGTATGCGGCGGACCTCTCGAACGTCGACACCCTGCCGGTGATCCTGGACGTGCCCGGGCGCGTGGTCTACGAGGCGCACGACTACGCCTGGTTCGAGCCCCACGCGAGCTACGACGAGTGGGTGGGCGAGATCACGCCCCGGTGGGGCTATCTGGTGACCGGTCCCCGGCCGCGGCCGCTCTGGATCGGCGAGTTCGGCACCTGTTACACCCGACCCGCCTGCCTCCGGAGCGACGACCCGGCGGCGTACGGCTCCTGGTTCGAGGATCTCACCCGCTACATCACCACCCACGAGGTCGACTGGGCATACTGGGCGGTGAACGGCACGCAGAGCACCGGCGCGAGACGCACCTTCGGTGCGGTGGAGGGATACGGCGTCCTCGACTCCACCTGGGCCGGGGCCTCCGACGAGTCGCACATGGCGGCGCTTCGGCGCATCATGGGCGGGGCCAACCGAGAAGCACCACATTCGATGCGCACCCCACCCCGTTCCCCGACCTGAGCGTGCACAGGCTCCACCCCACCCCTTCGACCCCCGAGCCGCCGTCGCGGAGCGGTTCGCTTCTCCGGCGCCGGCTGACGCACTCCACGGCGGTGTGGCTGGCCGTCCTCGCCTCGGTGGTCGTCTACATCCCCTCCCTCCCCAACGGCTTCGCCCTGGACGACATCGGGGACATCGTGGACAACGCCGCAGTGCACGGCGTGAGCCATGTCGGAGAGATCATCTCCTCCCCGTACCGGACCGACGTGCCCGCGGGAGGGTCCCCCTGGCGTCCCCTCACCTCCCTGAGCTTCGCGCTGAGCTGGAGCATGGGGAACGGCTCTCCTCTGCCCTTCCACGTCTTCAACGTGGCGCTCCACGCAGCGGACACGGCGCTCGTGGTGCTCATGCTGGCTGCCCTCGGGGCTTCGCCCCTCCCGTCCCTCGTCGGGGGCCTCATCTTCGCCGTGCACCCCGCCCACGTGGAGGCGGTGGCGAACGACGTGGGGCGGGGAGACGCGCTCATGGCCCTCTTCGTGCTGCTCGGGGTCCTGGCGTATCTCGGCACACCTCGACGCCGGTGGATGCGGATCGCGGCTGTGGCGTCCTGCTACGCGCTGGCTCTGGCGACGAAGGAGAACGGGGTGGCCCTCCCGGCCCTCCTTGTGGCGGTGGCCCTCCTCGCTCCCGCGGCGGTGGACGGAGCTTCTCGGGAGCGCCTCCCCGTCGGGGGCTCGGCGGCCGGCCCCGTCCCCACGGTGGCAGCTTCCGCGGAACCGAGCGCCCGCTCCCGCCCGAGCCTCCTCGCCGACTGGCCCCTGTTCGCCGTCCTGGCCGCGGTCCTCCTCGGCTACCTGTTCCTCCGCCACCACATCCTGGGGGTCCTCGTCCACCGGGACGCGGCACCTTATATCGTGGCCCTTCCCGCCGCGACGCGTATCGAGACGGCGGTGGCCAACTTCACGGAGGTGGCCCGCCTTCTTCTCTGGCCCGCGGACCTGGTGGCGGACTACGGGCCCGCCGTCATCGTGCCGGCGACTCTGGCCTCCGTCCGCTTCTGGGCCGGCGTGGCGGTGGCGCTGGGGTTCGGGGCGCTGGCGGCGGTGGACGTGAAGCGCGGACGTTGGATCGCCCTGGGAGTGGTGTGGGTGGCGCTCTCCGTTGCCGTGGTCAGCGACCTGGCCTTTCCCGTCGGCATATGGGTGTCGGAGCGGACCCTGTATCTGCCCTCGGTGGGCGTGGCATTCCTGGCCGTGGGTGTCTGGGGATGGCTGAAGGCCGGCGCTTCACGCCGGGCGCGAAGACCGGTGCTGGGGGTCGCGGCCCTCCTGGTCCTCCTGGGAGGCGTCCGCAGCTGGTCCCGGAGCGCCACGTGGGCCAGCAACGACACGGTGTTCCGCACGCTGGCGCGGGACCACCCCGAATCCTACCGCGCCCAGTGGTGGATGGGGCGTCAGCTCGTCGACGCCGGACGGCTCGACGCCGGGCTGACGTGGCTCCGGCGTGCCACCGAGACCAGCCCCAACGACCTCCAGCTCCGCCTGGGCTACGTCAGGGGCCTCCTTCTGGCCGGACGCTCCAAGGAAGCCTACGACGAGGTATCCGGCGTGCCGCCGCTCGATCC
>JAJDNC010000142.1 GCA_022340865.1 Gemmatimonadota bacterium | reverse complement strand
CGCACCGCCACGCCGTTGGTCACCTGGTTGAGGATCACCGAATGGGGCCCGTCCGCCACGTCGGAGTCGATCTCCACGCCCCGGTTCATGGGACCGGGGTGGAGGATGAGAAGGTCCTTGGGCGCCCGCTCCAGGCGCGCGGTGCTCACCCCCCAGATGCGGTTGTACTCGCGCAGGGAGGGCACGTAGCCGGCGTGCATGCGCTCGAGCTGCAGGCGGAGCACGTTGAGCACGTCGGCCCACTGGATGGCGTCCTCCACCCGATTGAGCACCTGGACCCCCAAGTCGCCGATGCCCGGAGGCATCAGGGTGGGCGGCCCGCAGACCGCCACCTCGGCGCCCAGCTTGAGGAGCCCGTAGATGTTCGACCGGGCCACCCGCGAGTGCCGGATGTCGCCGACGATGCACACCTTGAGCCCCTCGATGCGCCCCAGCCGGTCGCGGACGGTGAGCATGTCCAGGAGGCCCTGCGTGGGGTGCTCGTGCCACCCGTCACCGGCGTTGATCACGTTGGACGGGATGCGATCGGCCAGGAAGCGGGCGGCGCCGGAAGCGCCGTGGCGCATCACGACCATGTCGATGCGCATCGCCTCCAGGTTGCGGGCGGTGTCCACCAGGGTCTCGCCCTTGACCACCGAGGAGCCCGCCGCCGCGATGTTCACCGTGTCCGCGGACAGCCGCTTCTCGGCGAACTCGAAGGACACCCGGGTCCGCGTGGACGCCTCGAAGAAGAGGTTCACGATGGTCTTGCCGCGGAGCACCGGCACCTTCTTGATGCGCCGCTCGGAGATCTCCTTGAAGGGCTCCGCCGTGTCGAGAACCGTCTGGATCTGCTGTCGCGAAAGGGGCTCGAGGCCGACGAGGTCCTTGCCGAGGGCGGACGCCGTCTGGTTCATGCGACCTCCGGGTTGCCCGGGGTCCCGGGGTGCCCGGGGTGAGCCTGCACGAGATCGACGCCGAGGCGGTCGTCGAGCTCGGGGACGAGGACCTCGACGCTCTGATGCGCATCCAGGACCTCGACGTGGCGGCCCACGATGTCGGGTTGGATGGGAAGCTCGCGACCACCCCGGTCCACCAGCACGCACAGCAGGATCCGCGCGGGTCGGCCCCAGTCCATGAGCTCGTTCATGGCCGCGCGCGCCGTCCGCCCGGTGAACTGCACGTCGTCCACCAGGACGATGACGCGGCCGTCGACGCCCCCGGGCGGCAGCACGGTCTCGCCGATGATCGGGCGTGGGCCGATGGCCTCCAGGTCGTCCCGGTACAGCGTGATGTCGATGGACCCCGCAGCGACGCTCAGCCCCTCGGCGCGCTCGATCTCCTCCCGCAGGAGCGCGGCGATCTGCACGCCACGGCGCTGGATGCCCATGAGCGCGAGAGCCGGCGTGCCGCCGCTCTTCTCAACGATCTCGCGGCCCATCCGGGCGACTGCCCGGCGGACGGCTGTCTCGTCCATCACGGCGATTCGTTCGGCGCTCATTCAACAGGTCGTGGGGGATCTGTGGAAGGGCGGCCGGAACGTAGCGGCGGGGTCCGAGAGCGTCAACGAGACGAGCGGCATCCTCGCCGCTCCGGTGGTCTCGCGGACCCGGGCGCCCGCGGCGGCTCCCGACGGAACCGCCCCCGGGCGCTCACCGCCTCCCGAACCGCGCCCTGCCCACGCGCTCCAGGTAGGGGACGCCCCCGGCCGCCGGTCCCTCCGAGGACGCCCAGTCGTAGGAGAAGAGCACCACACCGCCGACCCCCTCGTGCCGGGCGATGTCGATCTCGTGGAGGGTGCCGTCGAAGGTGTTGATCCAGGCGCCGATCCCCGCCCACACGCGCTCCCCGCGGCCCGCCGACGCCACGGCCTCCCGAACCTCCGAGCGGAAGCGCGCCTCGTCGTCCGTATAGGCCATGGGCACGGCGACGTCCAGAATGCCGCGCTTCAGCCATTCCCTCCAGTCCTGGAAGCGATTCGTGTACGCCTCCTGGGCGTCGGCGAACACCGCGGCGCTCACCAACAAGTTCGGTCGGCGCGCCTTCACGCCGTTGTAGATGCGCTCCACCAGTTGCGTGATCTGCGCCCGGCGGAACTCGCCCCACGGCCCGGGCAGGGCGTCGACGAACGCATAGGGGTCCTTCTCGAAGGCCCCGTCCAGCTCCTGGAGTCGCGCCGGCGCCAGGCGTGCGGCCACCCACGTCCGGAAGCGCTCCAGCGCCCCCCGGGAGTAGTCGAAGTCCGCCGACGGGTACCGGATGTAGTCGAGGTGGATCCCGTCCAGGTCGTAGTGCTCCGCCAGATCCATGCACACGTCGTACGCGCGCTCCTGCGCTCCCGGGCTCGACGGGCTGGTGTAGAGGCCCTCCACCGTCCGCGTGTGGGTCGCGGCGTAGTGCAGGAGCGCCTCCACGAACCGGTGGTCGAAGGGATTCACCCGGTACAGCTCCCGCCCCAGCTCCCGGGGGACCGCCAGCCAGTCCGGCTCCGCGTTGACGATGTGATCGGGACTCCGCGGGAGGGCGTCGCCGCTCCACACCAGGTTCGTGACCACCCAGGCATGCACCGCCATGCCGCGGGCGTGCGCCTCACGGATCACCAGCGCCAGCGGGTCGAAGCCGGCCGGCGCGCCGGCCAACTCCTCGGAGCGGGGCTCCCATCGTGACCGGTAGAACGCGTCCCCCCTCCCCCGCACCTGCACCAGGAGGGTGTTGAAGCCCGCCTGGTGGGCCTGCGCCACCATGTCCTCGATCCGCTCGGGCGACTCCAGGGTGCTCCGCACCACCCACAGGCCGCGAACCTCCTCGAAGCGGCGGCCGGGTGCGGCCGGGGTCACCGGCCGCGCTCCTCCCCGTGGAGCCGGGGGACCGGCCTGGGGCACACCCACCACGCGACACGCCGACGCCGCCGCTGCCAGCAGGATCAGGTAGAGCCGGCGACGCTTCACCGTCGCTCCCGGAAGAAGGTGCGCAGCAGCTCCGCGGACGCCTCAGCCAGGACCCCCGGCGTCACCGCGCACCGGTGGTTCAGACGCGCGTCCTGGAGGAGGTTGCCCAACGTTCCCGCCATCCCGGCCTTCGGATCGACCGCAGCGTAGACCACCCGGGGTACGCGCGCCAACACCACGGCGCCGGCGCACATGGCGCACGGCTCCAGGGTCACGTACAGAGTCGTGTCGGTCAGGCGAAAGTCGCCCTGGAGGGCGGCGGCGGCCCGCAACGCCTCCACCTCGGCGTGCGCGGTGGGGTCGGCGCCCGTCACCGTGCGGTTGTGCCCCTCGGCCAGGATGTGTCCGGATCGGACGAGCACGGCCCCGACGGGGACCTCGCCGCACGCGGCGGCGGCACGCGCCAGCTCCAAGGCGCGCCCCATCCACAGCCGGTCACAGGCCTGTTCGGGCGAGGGCTGGAGAGGCGGTTGCGTGGAAGAGGCGCCGTCGGACATCCCGCCGGGCGCGCGGCTCAGTGTTGCGTGAGGTTCAGCGCGCCGGCGCTCTCGTCGATGCGCCGGTAGAAGGCCGTCACGCGTCCCATGATCTGGAGATGGCTGGGATCCTGTACCACCGTGACCTCGCCTCCCGGTCGCATGGACTCCAGACGGATGCCTCCTCCGTTCCGGGTCAGGCGATGGAACCAAGCCCCCGTGCCGACACGTGCCGCCACGATGGTCCCGTCCTCCAGATCCTCGAAGGCGGCCGGCTCCACCAGAACGAAGTCGCCCTCGGCGACGCCCAGCACCGCGAGGTCCCTGGAGTCCGCTCGTACGAAGAAGCCTCCGCCCTCCCCGGCCAGGCGCCGGTCGATGCACAAATGGAACTCCGGCTTCTCGCCACGGAACCCGGCACGGTCCGTGGGCATCTCGCGGAAGCACGGCACCGACACCGTCTGCGCGTTGAGGTCCACACCCAGGATCTTCACACCCCGTGAGCGCGAGGGATCACGTTCCAGCCATCCCTTCTCGGCGAGCGCCTGGAGGTGCTCCGAGACGGTCTTGGTGCTCTTGATACCGAACCGCTCGCCGATCTCCCGGATGGATGGCTGATAGGTGTTGGTGCGCAGGTACTGGACCATGAAGTCCAGGATCTTGCGCTCGATCTCCGTGAGTGGCTCGGCCCCGCCCTCCGAGACATGAGGACCCGGTAAGGCCGTGGCGTCGCGCTGCGAAGTCGGCTCCGAACGTGCCAAGGAGGAAAGCACCTCTGAAGGCAATGAATCCGCCCGGAATTCTGCGGCGGCTCGCTATCCTAATGTGCGTCTCGAACGGGTGTCAAGAAAGGATCTTCTCATGTGACGCGCACCCGCCCCAGGGCGTTCTCCAACCTCGCCAGCGACCGTTTCCTGCCCAGGACCACCAGCACGTCGAAGATGCCCGGGCTGGCGGCCTGTCCGGTGAGGGCGACGCGCAGCGGGTGAATCAGCTTACCCGCGCCCACGCCCATCTCGGATGCCAGGCCCCTCACGGCCTCCTCCAGAGCGTCCGCATCCCATTCGCAAGCTCGCAGCGCAGCCAATGTGCGCTCCATATACGCGGCCGTCGCCTCCCGATCCTTGTACCAGTGCTTCGCCACGGCGCCTTCATCGAAGGGAAACTCGTCGCCCACGAAGGGACCCGCCTGCTCCGCGATGTCGTCCACCGTGCGGGCGCGCACCTTGAGGATATCCACCAGGGCGCTCATCCACGCGTCGTCCGCGACTCGATCCGGGTCGCTCCCCGTCCGGGCCGCCAACCGCTCGCGCACGAGGGGAAGCAGCGTGGCGGTGGCGCGGGCCGCCAGGTGGCGGCCGTTGAGCCACGCCAGCTTCTCCAGGTCGAAGACCGAGCTCTTCTTGAGGATGCGCTCCGGCGTGAACGCATCGACGAGCTCGCTCCGGGTCATCACCTCCCGCTCGTCCCCGGGATTCCAGCCCAGGAGGGCCAGGAAGTTCACCATCGCCTCCGGGAGGATCCCCTGCGCCTCGTAGTCCCCCACCGCGGTGGCGCCGTGGCGCTTGGACAGACGCTTGCCGTCGGCGCCCAGGATCAGTGGGACGTGGCCGAAGACGGGCTCGGGGTACTCCAGCGCACGGTACAGCAGCACCTGTTTGGGCGTGTTCGAGAGATGGTCGTCGCCGCGGATCACGTGGGTGATCCCGTGGGCGTGATCGTCGGAGACCACCGCCAGGTTGTACACGGGGGTGCCGTCGGAGCGGAGGATCACGAGATCGTCGATGTCGTCGTTGGCGAAGCGGACTTTCCCGTGCACCAGGTCGACGAACGAGGTCTCGCCGTCCGGGACCCGGAAGCGCACCGCGAACGGCTCGCCGGCGGCCGCGCGCCGCTCCGCCTCGCCCTCGTCGACCACGACGGCCCGCTCGCGCACCACCTTGCTGGGGTGCACCCCCCGCGCCGCCGCCTCGGCCTTCACCGACTCGGGGTCCGAGAAGTCCCGGTACGCCTTTCCCTCCGCCAGCAAGCGCAGGACGTCCCGCCTGTGGCGCGCGACCCCTTCGCTCTGGAAGAGCGGTCCCTCGTCCCAGTCGAGGCCCAGCCACGAGAGGCCGTGCAGGATGGCCTCGGTGTGCTCGTCCCGGTTGCGAGCCCGGTCCGTGTCCTCGATGCGCAGGACGAGGGCGCCCCCCTCCTTGCGGGCGAGGAGCCAGTTGAAGAGCGCGGTGCGCGCACCCCCCACGTGCAGGTACCCGGTGGGTGACGGAGCGAAGCGGACGCGCATGGTCACGATCCCGCTCTCAGCCGCTCCAGCAGCCGTGCCCTGGCGGCCTTGGGGTCGGCGGTCCCCCGGGTGGCCTTCATGACCTCGCCCACGAAGAGGCCCAGGAGGTTCTCCTTGCCGGCTCGGAAATCCGCCACCTTCTCCGGCCACGCCGCAAGCACCTCGCGCACCACGGCGTCGAGGGCCGAGGCGTCGTCGAGCTTCTCGAGACCGAGGCGGGCCACCACGGCCACCGGATCGCCCCCCTTCTCCGCCATCTCGGCGAGGACGTCCTTGGCCGCCCGCCGCGACACGGTGCCCGCCCCCACCAGGCCCGCCAGGCGACCCAGCTCCGCGCCGCCGAAGGGGAGATCCTCCACCGCCCGGCCCTGCATGACCCCCCTCAGGTCGTTCACCATCCACGAGGCCACCACCGCGGCCTCGGCATGCTCGGCGAGGGCCGCCTCGAAGAAGTCCGAGAAGGCACGGGTGCCCGTGAGGACGTCGGCGTCCTCGGAGCTCAGGCCCAGCTCGTCCACGTAGCGCTGCATACGCACCGCGAGCTCCGGGTCCGCCCGGCGCTTGCCGGCGCGCTCCCTGCTCGGCTGCGGGCGGGCGCCCTGTGCGGCGCCCCGGGCTTCGGGGGACACGTCGTCACCACCGGTTCCGGTCGCCGTCACGACCGGCGGGTGGGTTTCCATCTTCAGCTCCGCCGTGCCGCCTCGAAGGGAGAAGCTACCGGGCTCCGCGACGAGCCGTCGCCCCCACGTGTCCTTCATGGTGACGATGCGATCGAAGACCAGCGCGTCGCCCGCGCCGTCCACGGGGTCACGCCAGAAGTAGCCCGTGCGCTCGAACTGGTAGCGGGTGTCGGCCGCGTCCGCCGCCACCGAGGGCTCGACGCGCGCGTCGCGCATCACCACCAGGGACTCGGGGTTCAGGTTGTCCGTGAGGTCCCCGCCGTCGGGAAGCTCCTCCGGGTCGGGGATGCTGAACAGCCGGTCGTAGAGCCGCACTTCCGCCTGCAGGGCGTGACGCGCCGACACCCAGTGGATGGTTCCGATCCCCCTCCTCCCCCCCGACGTCCCGCCGCGCGTCGCCGGGTCGTACGTGCAGCGCAGCTCCAGGACGCGTCCCTCGGGGTCCTTGACCACCTCGTCGCAGCGCACGACGTACGCGTGGCGCAGGCGCACCTCACCGCCGGGCACCAGCCGACGGAAGCCCTTGGGCGGGTCCTCGGCGAAGTCGGCACGCTCGACGAGGAGCTCCCGGCAGAACGGCACCGTGCGGGAGCCCTCCCGCGGGATGTCCTCGGGCCAGTACGGCGCCTCCAGATCTTCGACGGCGTCCTCGTCCAGGTTGGTGATCATCAGCTTCAGCGGATCCAGCACCGCCATGACCCGCGGCGCGGACCGGTTGAGCACGTCACGGGTGGCGAACTCCAGCTTGCCCGGATCCACCCACGACTCCGTCTTGGCCACCCCCACCATGTCCGCGAAGAGGCGGATCGCCTCCGGAGGCACGCCCCGCCGGCGCAGCCCCGCCAGCGTGGCCATGCGGGGGTCGTCCCACCCCGCCAGGTACCCGGACTCCACCAGCGGCCGGAGCTTCCGCTTCGACACCACCGTGTACTCCAGGTTCAGCCGGTTGAACTCGTACTGGTGGGTCCTGGGCTCCTCGAAGCCCACGTTGTCGAGGATCCAGTCGTAGATCTCCCGGTTGTTGTCGAACTCCAGCGTGCACAGCGAGTGGGTGACCCCCTCGAAGGCGTCCTCCAGGCAGTGCGCGTAGTCGTAGAGCGGGTAGATGCACCAGGCGTCGCCCTGCCGGTAGTGGTGGGCGTGACGGATCCTGTAGAACACCGGGTCGCGCATGAGCATGTTCGGCGACGCCAGGTCGATCCTGCCCCGGAGCACGTGCGCGCCGTCGGCGAACTCCCCGGCGCGCATGCGCCGGAAGAGGTCCAGGTTCTCCTCGACGCTCCGGTCCCGGTACCGGGTGGGTCGTCCGGGCTCGGTGACGGTGCCGCGGGCCTCGCGGATCTCGTCCTCCGTGGACGAGTCCACGTAGGCGAGTCCCTTGCGGACGAGCACCACCGCGCACTCGTACATGCGCTCGAAGTAGTCCGAGGCGAAGTACAGGTGGTCCCCCCAGTCGAAGCCGAGCCAGCGGATGTCGCCCTGGATGGCCTCGACGTACTCCAGCTCCTCGGTCTCGGGGTTGGTGTCGTCGAAGCGCAGGTGGCAGCGCCCGCCGAACTCCTGCGCGATGCCGAAGTTCAGGCACAGCGACTTGGCGTGGCCGATGTGCAGGTACCCGTTGGGCTCGGGGGGAAAGCGCGTCACCACCCCCTCGTAGCGGCCCTCGCCCATGTGGGCCGTCACGATCTGGCGGATGAAGTCGGTGCCGGTGCGCCCGGATGCTCTCTTGTCGCTCATACCGGAAAGCTATCCCTCCGCCCGGTCCGCCGGCACCGGCGCGTCCCGGTGCGACCGGAACGCTATCCCTCCGCCCAGTCCACCGGCACCGGCGCGTCCCAGTGCGAGATGTCGTCGCTCTTCCCCGCCGCGCGCTTGCGCAGCTCGTGGCGCAGACGTACCCAGCTCGCCCATGCCACCAGCGCGAAGCAGATGACGATGCTCAGCTTCTCGGGGTCGAGGAGGTTCACCGACTGGCCCTGCAGGCGCTGGTCCACGAAGGCCCCGTGCACGAAGAAGAGCACGGCCCCCGCGTAGGACAGCCAGTGCACCGTCTTCCACGCCTTGCGGCCGATCCGGCGCCGCACGTACGAGGTGACCACCACCAGCAGGATCATGTAGAGCGACACAGCCCCCACGATGTTCAGCCCGGACTGGAGCGGGACGGAGGAGGGCCAGAGGGCGTCCTTCCACACCCACCCGGCCGTGGACGACAGGGGGAGCAGGAGGACGTGGCCCGCGACCAGCGCCAGCGCCACATAGCCCGTCCAGTTGTGCACGGTGAAGTAGTTGATCCGCCGATACGGCCACCGCTTCAGCGGGTTGTAGCGGACGGACAGCAGCAGGCCCATCAGCACGTTGAGGGTGAGGAGCCAGAGGGCCAGGAGGCCCAGCTCGGCGGAGATGTCGACGACGGTCACGGGCAGGTTCTTTCGTTACGGGTTGAGGAGAGGCGCGTCCACGAGGTCGATGGGGGCGTCCAGGAGCTCCAGGTCGAACCAGTGGAGGAACGCGTCCATGGTCCGGCGGCGTGGCCAGCGGCGGCGGTCGGGCTCGAAGCCGAAGAGCTCCTGCTCGAAGACCAGGTCGAAGTTGTCCTCGATCCACCCCTCGACGTCGTGGGCGTCCTCCGCCATGGGCACGAGATACGCCGCGCGATGATACGTCCGCGCCTCCTCCAGCGTGAAGCGCTTCTCGCCCTTGCCAGGGTCCCGCTCCTCCAGGCGTCGGACCCAGTCCACCAGCGGCTGTCGCGGCGTCACGACGAGCACGAACCGGTTCAGGCGCTCGATGGCCGGCGCGCGCGACGCATCATCCGGCGTCGCCGTCCGGCCCCCCCGTCGGCCGCCCTCGCGGCCCCCAGTCCGTCTTGTCCGCGCCGTCTCGTCCATCCGCCCTCGATGTCCTCCGCAGAAGCAGGTGTGCCACGAAGCCCGCCGTCCAGACACCCAGCCCCACCCGGGAGTTGAGCGTAACGCCGAGGACGAGGGTGCCCAGAGCGAACGCCCACGTCAGGACCTCGCCTCTCACCGCCTGGCCCCACCGCGGGCGCGCCCCCGACGCGGGCACCCTGGGCGCCAGGGCGGGGATCACCGAAGGTACGCTGGCGCGATACGCCGCGTAGGCGGCGCCCTGCGTCCTGGTGAGCTCCTCCTCCTCGCGCCCGATGAGCCGTTCCAGAACGAGGGCCGTACCCCCGACCATGACGATGGCTCCCGTCAGGCTCGCCAGGGGTGAGAGCCCCACCGCCATGAGAAACGTGCCCAGGTAGAGGGGATTGCGCACGTGCCGGAACGGGCCGTCGGCCACCAGGCGCTCCGCGTGCAGGCTGTGGTCGTGGACGACCTCCGAGCGCAGGTACGCCGCCGCCCATGTGCGCACCAGCGCCGCCCCCACGACAAGGGCTGCCCCCGCCAGGACCGCCACCCTCACGGGCAGGGTCTTCCCGGGCGCCACGAGTCCCCGGCTCACCCATCCCAGCACGCGCTCGACGGCGTTGACGTGATCCGCGCGGTAGAGAACGAAGCCCAGGAAGAACGGGGCGCCGATGATCCAGAAGCGGTGACGGAACTCGAAGTCGGTGGCGCGCATGGGCAGGTCGGTGAGGGGGCGGTTGCGGCGACCCCCTTCCTACGACCTCGTGCCCCCGTGGATTCACTTCTTCGAGCTACGGATGTCGTCGTCGCGCGCCTTGGCAGGCTGTCAGAAGCCTCCCTACGTTCCGCGTGATCTTCGGCCCGGGGCTCGCCTCGCGGCCGCGCTCTCCGGTACCCGCGAACCTCACGAAGGCGGTCCCTCCATGCGCACGCGCTTCCTGCCGGCTACGGCGCTTCTGGCCTTGCTCGTCCCTGGGATGGCCGTCGGCCAGACCTCCGCGCCGCCCGCGCTTCCACCCACCAACCAGGCGATCTTCGCGCCCATGCATTTCCCGCCGGCCAACGACGTGCGCACGGCGGAGGGAGGGCCCGGACCCGCATACTGGCAGCAGGAGGCCGACTACGACCTGAAGGCGACGCTGGACACCGCGCAGCACCGGGTGACGGCCTCGGAGGTCATCACCTACGTCAACAACTCGCCGGACTCGCTGGCCTACCTCTGGCTCGCCCTGGAGCAGAACCTGTTCTCGCCGGACAGCAGGGGCGCCGTCATCAACTCCGGCGCCCTGGCGCGCTGGCGGGGCTCGTTCCCCGGAGGTGGAGACAAGATCGCGCGGGTGGAGGTCGTGCAGGACGGCCACACGTACGAGCCGAAGTACGTCGTGGACGGGACGCGCATGCGGTTGGACCTGCGGCAGGCCATGCACCCCCAAGGGGATCGCCTGCAGCTCAAGTTCGACTGGTCGTTCATCGTGCCGCAGTACGGCGCCGACCGCATGGGCCGCATGAAGACCGCCGGCGGCTGGATCTACGAGATCGCGCAGTGGTACCCGCGCATGTACGTGTACGACGACGTCAACGGCTGGAACCCCATGCCGTACCTGGGCCAGGGGGAGTTCTACCTGGAGTACGGCAACTTCCATGCGGAGATCACCGTCCCCCACGACATGATCGTGGTGGGCGCGGGCCAGCTGCTGAACCCCCGGGAGACCCTCACCTCCGCGGAGCGGAAGGCCCTGGACGCGGCGCGCACCAGCACCAGCACCGTCTCGGTCATCTCCGCGGCCGACGTGGGCAAGCCCTCTACCCGTCCCGCAGGTGACGGTCCCGTGACCTGGACGTTCGCCATCCAGCACTCCCGCGACTTCTCGTGGGCCGCGTCGCGGGCCTTCATCTGGGACGCCGCCGGGTGGGACGGCATCCTGTTGCAGTCGGTCTACCCCAAGGAGGGTCTGGGCACGAAGGACAACCCCGGATGGGAGGACGCGACGCAGTATGCGCGCCACACCATCTCGTACTACTCCAACGCGTGGTACCACTTCCCCTGGCCCACCGCCACCGACGTCGCCGGCATCGTGGGGGGCATGGAGTACCCGGGCTTCGTGTTCTGCAGCGTCCACGCCCGGGGCCAGGGCCTCTTCAGCGTGCAGGACCACGAGTTCGGCCACTCGTGGTTCCCCATGCTGGTGGGGAGCGACGAGCGCCGCTACGCGTGGATGGACGAGGGCTTCAACACCTTCCAGAACCGCTACAGCAACCTGGACTTCCTCGGGCCCAGCGCCCAGGCGGTGATGCGCACCGACGCAGACAACATCGCTGCCCAGATGCAGGAGCCCATCGCGGACCAGCCCATCATGACGTACCCGGACCTGCTGCGGGGCAACGGCCTCGGCTTCCTGGGCTACAGCAAGCCGGGCTTCGGGCTGGTGATGCTCCGGGGGACCATCCTCGGCGAGGCCACGTTCATGAAGGCCATGCGCACCTACGTCCACGAGTGGGCGTACAAGCACCCGAAGCCCTGGGACTTCTTCCGCACCATGGAGAGCGTCAGCGGACGGCGCCTCGCCTGGTTCTGGCGCGGCTGGTTCTACGGGACGCAGGTCCTGGACCAGGCGGTCACCTCCGTGGAGGACACCCAGGCCGGCACGGTGATCCACCTCCGCAACGACGACGGCCTGGTCATGCCCGTGCTGCTCCACGTCGAGATGCGCGACGGGCGCACCATCGACCGGAAGCTGCCGGTGCAGATCTGGGCGCGGGGCAACACGTTCGACTATCTGCTCCCGGAGAAGGGCACGGTGGTGGGCGTCACCCTGGATCCGAAGCACGCGCTCCCGGACGTGGACCGGAGCAACAACGTGTGGCAGCGGCCGCCGGGAGGCTGAGGCGCGTGACGGAGGCTCAGTCGCCGGACGCCGGCGAAGCCGCGGGCGCCGGCGTCTCCACCGCCATCGACACCTCGATCCCTTTCGCCTGGAGCTTCCATCGCTCGAGGACGCCGTACACCGCCGGGGTGATGGTGAGCACGAACAGGGTGGACGAGAGCAGCCCGCCGATGAGCACGTAGGCCAGCGCGTCCCAGATGTTGGAGCCGGCGCCCTTGCCGAACAGCACCAGCGGGAGGAGCCCGGCCACCGTGGTGGCCGTCGTCATGAGGATGGGGCGCACACGCTCCACGGTGCCCTTCACGATGGCGTCGGGGAGCGGCTTGTCGGGGTTGCGGGCGCGCACGCCGTTGACGTGGTCCACCAGGAGGATCGCGTTGTTCACCACGATGCCGAACATCATGATGACGCCGACGTACGCCTCCCGGGTGAACGCCGCGCCCGTGAAGAAGAAGATCAGGTACACGCCGATGAGGGCCATGGGCACGGTGAGGATCACGCACAGCGGCTGCAGGAGCGACTCGAAGAGCGCCGCCGTCACCATGTAGATGAGCAACAGCGAGATGATCATCACCATGACGATCTCGCCGCGCTGCTCCGGGTTGATCCAGTAGTTGTTGTTGCCCCCTTTCACCGTGTAGCCCGGCGGCACCTCCGTGTTGGCGATGACGGCCTTGTGAATGATGTCGCCCAGCTTCCGGGGCCCGCGGAACTCGTAGCTCACCGTGCGCTCGTACTGCTGGTTCTCCCGGTGGATCTGGGCCAGGATCTCCCGGGGCTCGATGCCCACCACGTCCCCCAGGCGGATGTGGCGCCCGCCGGGCACGGCGATGAGCGTCTCCCGCAGCGCCAGCACGTCCATCCCCTGGTGTCCGGCGAGCTTCACGTCGTAGTCCACGTCCTGGCCGCCGATCTTCAGGCTGGAGGCCACCCCCGTCGCGCTCCGCCCACCCACCGCGGCGGAGAGCTCCCGCACCAGCTGCTCCACCGTCAGGGAGTACCGCGCCAGACGGTCGCGATCGATGTGCACGACGAACTCCGAGGCGCGGTCCCGGTTGTACCAGTTGGTGCGGGAGTTGGTGTCCACGTCTTCCACGCGCGCCAGGCGGGAGAGCCGGCGGCCGATTTCCTCGGCGATGTCCTGCACCTTCAGGTAGTTGTAGCCCAGCACCGTGATGGCGTAGTTGGGCGCGCTGTAGCCCCCTCCGTAGAACGACGGCCCGTACCCGTACACGCGCACCTCCGCGCCGGTGAAGCTCAGGCTGTACGCGTACATCTGGTCCTTGATGGCCACCGGGACCTGCGTGCTCTCCAGCGAGTCCGGGAAGGTGATCCGCATCATCGCGTACGTGGGTGTCACGTTGGCCGTGTACTGTTTCACCTCGGACATGTGGCTCAGCTTGTCCTCGAAGAAGCCGACGAGCTGGTCGGTGCGCTCCAGGTTCGAGCCCCGGGGGAGCGTGATGTTGACCATGATGTACGTGTCGCCCGAGCTGCCTCCGCCCCAGACCGCCCACGTGGTGACGTACTTGTCGAACAGGTGGTACGAATAGCCGAGAGCGAGGACGGTCACCATGACCGCCACCCACGGCCAGCGCACCGTGAACGACACCACCTCCGAGTAGAAGCGGGCGTACAGCGGCGGGCGCCGCTCCCTGGCCGCCGCCTCCCCGGGGCTGGCCTGGTGTCCCGGCCCCTTCCCCAGGGACAGGAGCCGCGCGGCCACCGAGGGGATGAACGTGAACGCCACGAAGAGCGACGCCATGAGGGTGAGGCCCACCACGATGGCCAGGGGCACGTAGAAGACCCTCAGGTCGCCCTGCAGGTACACGAAGGGCACGAACACGATGAGGGTGGTGGCCGTGGACGCCAGGATGGGAAGAACCACCTCCCGGGTCCCCCCCTCGGCGGCGGGCACGGGGGCCTCGCCGCGCTGCCATCGTCGGTAGACGTTCTCCAACACCACGATGGAGTTGTCCACGATGAGGCCGAACCCCATGGCCAACCCCATGAGGGTGAGGATGTTCAGGCTGAGCCCGCCCAGAAAGATGAGGTTCAGGGCGATGAGCACGCTGAACCCGATGGTGGCGAACACCAGCGCGGAGCTCCGCAGCGAGCGCAGGAACCCCAGGAGCACGATGAAGATGACCAGCGCGCTGAACAGCGCGCGGGTGCGCAGGTCCGAGAGCTGCTGGCGGATCTGCTTGCTCTCGTCCTGCTCCAGGATGTAGCGCGTGCCGTAGGGCTTCATCCGCTCGAGCTGCGCCATGCGCGCCTTCACCGCGTCCGCCACCCGCACCGTGTTCGCACCCAGGGACTTCTCGACCCGGAACGTGACCGCCGGGCGACCGTCGATGCGGTAGTAGCTGCTGGGCTCCTCGTAGGTGTCGTGCACCGTGGCCACGTCCGACACCCGCACCGGCGTGGGGCCTGCCGTGCTGACGATGGCGGCCAGGATGTCCGCCGCGCTCCCCGGACGGTTGACGATGGTGATGGTGCGCTGATTCCCCCCCTGGCGGACGACGCCGGCCTCCTTCACGAGGTCGAGGTTCCGGATGCGCGCGGCCACCATCGCCGCGTCCAGGCCCAGCGCCGCGATCTTGTTCTCGTCCAGCTCGACGTCCAGGAGGCGTCGGCGGCCTCCGTACACGTTGACGATGGCCACCCCGTTCACCTGCTCCAGGGCCGGAGCCACCACGTCGTCCAGGTGCTTGCGCAGCGCCTCCAGCGTGTAGGGTCCCGTGAACGTGTAGCTCAGGAAGGGCACGTTCTGCTTCTGGAACTCCTGCGGCACGTACTGCGCGACCTGGACCGGCGTGACGCCCTTGGGGAGCTGCTGCTCCTGCAGGGTGGAGATCTGCTCCACCAGCTCCATGCGAGCGAAGTCCATGTCCGTGCCGCGGTTGAACTCGACGCTGATGGAGGTGGTGCCGACGCCGTTCTGTTCCCCGGAGTCGGAGGTGACCTTCTCCACGCCCTTCACCTGCTGGATGGTGGCCTCCAGGGGCGCCGTGAGGAACGCCTCGGTGGTCTCCGGCGACGCGCCGGGCCAGCGCGCCGTCACGGTGAGCTGGGGCAGCTGCGTGTCCGGGAGGAGCTCCACGGGGATGTTCCGCCAGGCGAAGGCCCCCAGGAGCGCCACCGCGCCGTACGCCATGGCCACCGCTACCGGCCTTCTGATGCTCATCCGGATCACGGCGCGGTCCCTCCCGCCCCACCGCCGTCACCGTGGGCGTAGCGCCCCTCGCGCATGAGCCGCAGCATGGACGCCACGCCCCTAGTCGGCGCTCGCCGGAGCCGGCGCCGACTCGGACGACCCCGGAGCCTCGCCCCGCAGCCGCAGGCGCAACCGCTCGACGGTCTGGTACGCCACCGGCACGATGATGAGCGTGAGCAGCGTGGCCACCGAGATGCCGCCGATGACCGTGACGGCCAGCGGCGCCCGCAGGTCCGACCCGCGGCCGATGCCCAATGCCATGGGGAGCAGACCGAACACGGTGGTCACCGTGGTCATGATGATGGGACGCAGGCGAACCCGCCCCGCCTCGAGGATGGCCTCACGCAAGGGGAGTCCGCGCTTCTGCGCCTGGGAGATGAAGTCCACCTTCACGATGGCGTCGTTCACCACCACCCCCACCAGGATCACCAGGCCGATGAGGCTCATGGTGTTCAGGCCCTCTCCGGTGACGAGGAGCGCCAGCACCACCCCCACCATGGCCAGGGGCACCGCCAGCAGGATGGTGAAGGGGTGGATGAACGACTCGAACTGCGCCGCCAGGATCATGTAGACGAGGACGAGGGCGAGGCCGAAGGCGAAGGCCAGGTCCCGGAATGAGCGGCGCATCTCCTCGTTCTCGCCGCCGACGTCCAGGCGCACGCCGGGCTCCAGGGGGATCGCGGCCAGGGCCGTCCGGATGGAGCCGATGGCGGCGTCCAGCCCGCCCCGCACGACGTCGGCGTACACGGGCACCACGCGGGCCTGGTCGTCGCGGTGGATCTCCGCCGGCGCCACCGCCTCGGTGACGTGGGCCAGCTGCCGGAGAGGAACCCCCTTCACGCGGATGGCGTCCAGGGTGGACTCGGAGTGGCGCAGGTCGTCGGGATAGCGCACCACGACGTCGATCTTCTGGTCGAAGTCCACGTACTGGGTGGCCACGTCGCCGCGCATGGCGTCGTCCACCGTCTGCGCCACCGTCTCCGGCTGGATGCCGTAGGAGGCGCAGGCGGACCGGTCGATGGCGATCTGCACCTGGGGCTGCCCCCGCTCGGTGCCCAGGCGCACGTTGCCCAGCATGGGGAGCGCCGCCAGTCGGTTCTCCACGTCGGCCGCCACGGTGAAGGCCGTGTCGAGGCTCTGGGTGCGGACGTTCACCGCGATGTCCGCCTCCGAGCCACCCAGCATGGCGCCCAGCTCGGTGGCCTGTCCCGTCTCCACCGAGAGCGCACCCTCGGGGAAGCGGCCGGCCAGCGCCCGGGCGTGGGCGGCCACCTGCTCGGTCCTCCAACCGTGGCGCACCCGCACCTGGAAGGTGGCCGTCTGCAGGCCCACCGCCTGCGTCCCCTGCCCTCCCTGGGCGTAGGCCTGCACATCGCGGCCGATGTTGCTGAACACGGCCTCCACGCCGGGGTCCGCCAGCAGCGCCTTCTCGATGGTGCCGGCCGCATCGGCGGTGGTCTGGAGCGACGTCCCCTCCGGCAGCTCCAGGCGGATCTGGAATGCACCCTGGTCCACCTGCGGGAGCAGGCTCCTGGGCAGGAGGGTGGCCAGGGCCAGGGAGACCACCAGCGCTGCCCCCGCGGCCCCGAGCACCCGCACCGGGTGCTCCAGGGACCACTCCAGCGCCGCGTGGTACCGCCGGGCGAACACCTCGAAGCCCCGCTCGAAGGCCTGGATGCCCGGGCGGGCGAGCCGGGCCAGGGTCCGGCCGATCCCTCCCAGCCAGTACAGGACGAGCGCTTTGACCAGGCCCCACGACCACCGGGCGGCCTTCGCCGGGAAGTCCACCACCAGGAACCAGATCCGGACGACGCGCCCCAGGAAGCCGGGCCTCCGCTCCCGGGGTGGCCGCACCAGGGGCGTCGGGCGGATCCGGTCCGGACCTCCGAAGCGCGCGGCCATGGTGGGAAGCAGCGTGAGCGCGACGATGAGCGAGGCCAGCAGGGAGAACGTCACGGTCAGGGACAGGTCCTTGAACAGCTCCCCCGCCACGCCCTCCACGTAGATGATGGGTCCGAACACCGCGATGGTGGTGAGGGTGGACGCGGTGATCGCCCCCTGCACCTCCTCCGCCCCGTGGATCGCCGCGGGCATGGGCGCGGCGTGCTCCTCGTCCCTGTGCCGGAAGATGTTCTCCAGCACCACGATGGAGTTGTCCACCAGCATGCCGACGCCCAGGGCGAGGCCACCCAGGCTCATGATGTTCAGCGAGACGTGGAACGCCTCCATGAGCGCGAAGGTCGCCACCACCGAGATGGGGATCGACAGCGCGATGGCCACCGGGTAGCGCGGGTCCTTCAGGAAGAGGAAGAGCACCAGGAACGCGAGGAGACCGCCCAGGACCAGCGACTGCACGACGTTGGAGATGGAGTCGGCGATGAACCCGGCTTGGCTGTACGCCACGTCCACCTTCATGGCGGGGTACTCCGTGCCGAGCTCGCCCAGGACCGTCTGCACCGAGCGCGCCACCGTCACCGTGTTGGCGCCGGCCTCCTTGTACACGAGGATCCCCACGGCCTCCTTGCCGTCGTAGCGGGCGATGTCCTGACGCTCTGCGAAGCCGTCCACGACCTTGGCCACGTCCCGGAGGCGGACGATGCGCCCCCCGTGGCTCCCCGTGTTCCCCGTGCTTCCCATGCCCGCCGCGGTTCCCCGATCGCCGGCGCCCGTCGTGTCGGCGGCGCCCGGCGCCTGGCGCGCCACCACCACGTCGCCGATCTCGGCCACGCTCTGGAACTCACCCAGCGTCCGCAGGGGGTAGCGGTAGCGGCCCTGGAGGATGGTGCCCCCCGGAGCGCTGAAGTTGGCCTGGGCCAGCGCCTGGGAGATCTGCTGGATCGTGACGCCGTAGGAAGCCAGAAGCCGGGGATCCACGTCCACCTGGATCTGGCGGTCCAGGCCGCCCGTGACCTGCGCCTCGGCCACGCCGTCGAGCTGCTCCAGGCGCCGGCGGAAGACCGTCTCCGCCATCTGCTTCGTCTGCCACAGGTTCGTCCCGCCGGACACCGAGAGCACCATGATGGGGTCGGCCTGCGGATCCACGCGCAGGATGGCCGGCCGGGTGGCGCTCTCGGGCAACGTCTCGCGCAGGTTGTCCATCTTCTCGCGGACGTTGAGCATGGCGAAGTCCATATCCGTGCCCCACGCGAAGCGGAGCGTCACCAGGCTCACGCCCTCCCGGCTCACCGACGAGGTCCCGTCGACACCCGGTACCGTGGCGGCCTGGGCCTCGATGGGCGCCGTGACGATCCGCTCCACCTCCGCCGGGGCGACGTTGGGATACGACGTGTAGATCACCAGGCGCGGATAGCTCACGTCCGGCAGCAGGTCGATGGGCAGCCGCAGGTACGCGATCACCCCCAGGAGGACCACCGCCAGGAAGAGCATCCAGACGGCGACGGGTCTCCGCGTGGAGGTTCCGGGGATGGACACGGCTCAGCCCCCTCCGCCCGGGGGCTGCGCGCCCTGCGGACTCACCGGCGTGCCCACCTGCTGCTCCAGGATCAGCAGGTCGTCGATGAACGTGTAGCGGCTCGTGATGACCTGGCGGCGGGCGTTGGCCTCGTTGTTGATGGCGTTCTGCAAGTCGATGTACGTGCCCGTGCCCGTGCCGTACTGGTCCCGCGCCAGCCGGAGCGCTTCCTGTGCGATCTGCTCCGCCCGCCGGTTGGTCTGCAGGCTCTGGTAGTCGTTCTTCAGGTCCAGGAGCCTCCCCCGCACGTTCTCCTCCACCGTCAGCCGCTGCTTGCGCGCGTCCTCGCGGCTGTTCTGCAGGTCCACGGCGGCCTGGGCCTGCTGCTGCCGGTTCTGGAAGTAGTTGTTGAACATCGGGAACGAGATCTGCGCGCTGAAGTAGCTGTCGCGCGGCTCGTTGTACGTCAGGTCGAAGAGCGACTTCATCTGCGTGCCCTGGGCGCGGCGGGCGATGGTCCAGGACAGGTACAGCGACGGCCACCAGAGGGAATGCGTCAGGGCCAGGGCCTCCTTCGACTGGTCGAGGCCCACGCGCGCCTGATGCAGATCCGGGTTCACGTCCAGGGCGACGTGCACCAGGGAGTCGGCGTCGAGCCTCGAGGGGTCGAACACCGGGAGCGGCTCGTCCGCCAGCCGGATCGGCCCGAGCTGCTCGTCGCCCAACAGCGTGCGCAGCGTCAGGAGCGCCTTCTCGTACGCGGTCCGCCTCTGCTGTACGAGCAGCATCTGCTGCTGCACGGCGAGATCGGCATTGAGGACGTCCACGCGCTGCTTCAAGGCGAGGCTGAACAGCTTGTCCGCCATCTGCTTGTCCGACCTGCGCGCCGCGACCAGCTCCTCCTCCGTCTTGAGCAGGTCGCGCTGCTGCATCGCTGCCATGTACTGCCGCCGCACCGTCACCTGCATGGTGTTGAGCTGCTGCGTTGCGGCCACGTCCCGGCTCTCGTTCGAGTACTTCTGGCTCCGGTAGTCGTGGAGGAGCGAGGCACCCTGAATGGTCCAGCCCAGGTTGAGGCTCTGGGTCGTGTTGGAGTAGTAGGACCAGCTGGAGCCGGACGCGGATATGGGGTTGCCCAGCGGGTCGACGCCGTAGTGTTGCAGGTTCCCGTTGTAGCTCGTGTTCAGGAGCTGGAGCCTGGGGGTCGGCAGGAGCTGGTCCATCCACGTGGCGCGCATGCCCACCGGGTTCAGGTCCAGGTTGTTCTCCGCCTTCTGGTAGTCCGGATTGTGACCCCCGGCGATCTCCAGGGCGCGCTGCAGGGTCAGCGTCACCGTGTCGGTGGAGGCGGGAGCCTGGGCCTCCAACGCCGCCGTCGCGGCATGGGTCGCCGGCATCGCGAACAAGGCTGCCAACCCCGTGATGCACGCCGCCACACGCCACCCGGACCGTCCGCTCCCCGGGTCCCCCGGATCCCTCGTGTCGCCCGCGGCCCTCGCGGCGGCCACCGTCCGGGCGGACATCGCTCGCGCCCGCCGGCGTCGCGACGCCGGAGTTCCCGTCACCTCCACCCCCTGAGTCATCATCGTCCCGGCCTCCCTCCGGCGGCCTCCACGTCCTTCACCAGGCGTACCGGCGTGTCGTGGGCCAGGTACTGCTGGCCGTCCACCAGCACGATCTCGCCCGGCTTCACGCCCTCTTGCTCGTTGTCGCTGGGGAGGATCTGCGCCAGCGAGTCGTTCTCCCTCCCCACGGTGACGTAGCGCCACTTGGCCAGGCCGTGGCTGGCATCCACGGGCGAGTACACGAAGACCATGGTGCGCCGCTCTCCCTCGCCCCGCTCCAGGATGGCCGAGCGGGGCACCAGCACGCAGTTGGCGATCGCCTCGGCGTCCAGGGAGATCTCGGCGTACATCCCCGGCTTGATGCGGTGATCCCTGTTGGTCAGGACCACCGTCACCCGACCCGTGCGCGTCTGGGGATCCACCACCGGGTTGATGCTCTCGATGTGGCCGTGGAACCTCTCGCCCGGATAGGCCGCGAACGTCACGGTGGCCCGGCGGCCCGGCGTGAGGTCCCCGAGCTCCGCCTCCAGCACCTGCACCTCGACCTTGATGGGGTTCAGGTCGACCACCGTCATGAGCGGCGCACCGACCGTGACGTGCTGCCCGGGCACCACCTTCACGTCGGCCACCCACCCGTCGAAGGGAGCCCGAACGGCGGTCCGCGCCAGCGTCAGCTCGGCCTTTCGGAGCGCCACCTCCGCCTGGTCCAGGCCGCTCATGCTCCGCGCATACTTGTCGCGCTGGGCCTTCACGTCGGAGTCGGTGATGGAGTCGTCGAAGAGAACATCCTGCCGGTACGTGGCCTGAGCCTTGAGCAGGTTGGCCTGGGCCGTCGCCACGTCCAGGGCGGACTGGGTCGTATCGAGCCCCAAGAGAAGGTCACCGCGAGCGACGCGTTGGCTCTCCATGACCGGCACCGACACCACCCTGCCCTCCACCTGCGCGTTCAGGGTGGCCCGCCGGTACGCCTCCGCCTGCCCCGACGCGCTCACGCTGATCCAGAGCGTGTCCCGGAGCACCTTGGCCCCCGTCACCGGCTGGGGCACGTCGGTGGAGAACTCCGACGCCCCCGACGTCTCCGGGAGGTTGGCGCTCTTGGTGGAGTCGGGGCCTCCGGCCGCGGCCGCCTTGGCGCTCTTCAGCCCACCCAGGCGCCACCACACCCCGGCGGCCAGCGCGACGATGATGAGGCCGAGGGTGACGAGACTGAGCGTTCGTCGGGAAAAATCCATGATCGGCTCGCAAGATGGAGCGTGAACCCGGAGTCGGGGGGGCGCTCCCTGGAGCCGCCCCTCCATCGCAAGTGAGACGCACGCGGCTTCGCCCGGCGTTGTCGCGACATGTGTAGGATCATCGAGAGAGGGGCAGAGGCCAAGGTACGTGGGTCCTCGCGCAGATGCCATGCTCCGGTGGATGCCATGCTTCGTTCCTCGGCGCTCCTGTCCTCTTGCCTCTGCTGCCTCCGCTCCTTCCCATGTCTCGGCTGTCGCCGCCGGCTGGCCCTCCGGCCGCCTTCCCCTACCTTACGCCCATGTCCAACGACCCCTCCGCATCCCCCGGGCGCAGAGGCCCCTGGGCGCTGGCCGTGCTGGCCGTGGCCAGCGTGGTGGGTGTCGCCGTGTGGTGGGGCATGGAGTCCGCGCATCGGCGCATGGTGTCCGAGCGGGTGGCGGCGTGGGCCGAGGCGCCCCTGCCAACTCCCGGAGCGCCTGTGGATACGGCGCTGGCGGCGCTGGGCTCCGACGTCTTCCAGACGCACTGCGCCGGGTGCCACGCGCTGTCCGGCGAGCAACGCGTCGGGCCCAACCTCGAGGGCGTGACCAGGCGGCGCTCGTACGCGTGGATCCGCAGCATGGTGCTGCACCCCGACTCCATGACCCGGGACGACCCGGTGGCCCGGGCGCTCCTCCAGAGCTACGGCGTTCAGATGATGGTGACGGGCAAGCTCGAGGCCGGCCACGCCCGGGCGCTCATCGAGTTCCTCAGGAGGCTGGACGGGCTGCAGGGAAGCGGCACGTAGGGAGCGGGCCTCCGGGGGGAGCCCGTCGTTCCGGGGCCTCGTGCGGATCACGGGCCGCCGGCCGGCGGCGCGAGCGCCGTGATCGGCTTGATGCCGACGCGCCATCGTCATTTCCACGCACCGTCTTCACATCGACGCAGCATCTTCACCTCGGAGCGTCGATGGTCCCGAGATACGCGCCATCGTCATCTGGACCCACCATCTCCATCGCGCTGCGTCGATGGCCCCACGACCCGTAGCCTCGCGCTCGGCGATTCGCCGGCTCCGAACAGCCCACCCTGTCACGCCCAAGCGCTCATCGCGTCAGGCTCAAGCGCTGGACATCGACCGTCGCGGCGCCTTCGTTCGTGCAGGAGATGAGCGCGTCGCCCGGCGACAGCACCGGGAGGCAGAGTTGGTCCATTCTCCTGGCGCCGACGATGGCACGGTCCCGCGCGGAGACCGCAAGAAGAAGCGTGTCCCAGAACTCGTCCACCGAGGCGGTCCGCCTGTCCAGCCCGGTCCGCCAATGTGCATCGGCAACGAACATCACCATCCACAGGGTGCCGTCGGGACCGACCGTCACCCCGTAGACCTCGGGGCCAGGACGCACCTTCGAGATATCGATGGGGCCCCGTCGCTCCGGCTGGGACAGGTCCTCCGGCAGGTGGGTAGAGGCCAGAGGCTCGAGGCTGTCGGCACGCAGGATCTGGATGGCTCCCCCGGACCGGGCGACGGCCCAGATCTCACCGGACGGGGTCTCGGCCGCCACGTGCTGCTGGACCCAGGCGTAGCGGCTGGTGCCCACATCTCCCCCGAACCCGTCGTCGGCCTTGTCCATGGTGAGCCGCGCGACCGTGTGGTACACGCCGGACGAGGTCCCGAAGAAGCCGGAGAGCAGCAGGCCTCGTCCCTCCGTCGTCGGCTGCACCCAGAACACCCGACCGGGCAGCGTGCGATCGGCGATCATCTTGCCATCCGGCCCGAACGCGGTGAGGCGGTTGTTCCCCGGGTCGACGACCCAGAGCTGCTTCCCGACGGCCATCGCCACGCCCGGTGTCTTGAGCTCACCCGGCCCGGGGCCGGGGTGTCCCAAGGCGCCGGCCGGAGATCCCGTGGTGGAAAACAGGGGAACGATGCCGCCGAATACGTGCGATATCGCTCCCCAGCCGCCGTCGGGCAGGCGGAAGATCTGGGTCTCGGTGTTGGGCGCGACCTCCAGGTTCTGGAACTGCAGCGTGGCGACCTCTTGAACCTCCACCTGCCCGGCCGTACGGTCGTCGCGCAAAGGCTTCTGGGCCTGGATCCGAACAGGCTGCGCCGCGAGCAGGCTGGA
>JAJDNC010000062.1 GCA_022340865.1 Gemmatimonadota bacterium | reverse complement strand
GCCGTCCAGGGCCGCGCCGGCCTCGTCCTCGGCCACGGCGAACGAGTCCGCGGCCCGGAGGCCGGAGGGCTGAGCGCCGCGCTCCTCGGCCTCGGCCTCGCGCACGAGCCGGAGGTAGGGCAGATGGAAGTCCCGGCGAAGCAGGCGGTAGCCGTGGCTCTCCTCGGTCCCGTAGTTGATGGAGAAGGTCACGGTCTCGATGGGAATCCCGGCGGCGCGCAGGTCGTCCTTGTCGCGCTCGAACATCCGCCGGACGGTCTCGTGCTCCTTCGCGTCGCCCTCCAGGCCCCGGACGTACGCCGGCACCGCCGCCCACACCTCCTCCGCCGTGGCGGGGACGCGCCGCCCGGCCAGGTACGCGACCAGGTCGAGCCAGCGCTGGAGCTTGGAGATCTTGTCGGCCATGCGGCGGAGCGGTGGTGAGTCGACGTGACCCGACAATAACCCGTAGGTGTGACGGAAGGCGAGGGGGGGCGCCCTGATTCACTCCCCGAGGAAGTCGATGATGTAGGGCTCGGGTCCCCGCTCTACGGGCCGCCCATCATGCCATCGCTTCAGGGCCCGCGCGATCCTGCCCGGATCCCTGTTGGGTAGCGTGTGCGGAATCACGAGCACGCCGCAGTGGGCCTCGCCGGCCTGGAAGAAATCCCGCGTGAGTCGGATGAAGTCGTCCCGATTGCGCGTCACCATGATGCGCTCCTCCGCCGCGGCGAAGCGGAGCTGAGCGTCATCCGGGAACGCGACGCCCGTTCGCTCGATCTCGTGGACGCTCACGACGTCCAGGTCGAAGGCGCGCGCCGCCTCGGACACCGCCGGATTGACGTCTTCGTCCAGCAGGTACCGCAACGACACTCAAGGCCCTTCGCGCCGGGGTGTGGCGAAGGGGAGCTCGTTCCTGACCCGCTCCGCAGTCCAGTCGCGCTCGCGCTGCAGGCGCTCGTCGACCTCGATGGGGTACAGCTCGTAATAGCCGATGGCCGCCCGGATCTGTGCCTCGGAGAGCCAGGGGTAGTTCGCCCTCGTTTCGTCGAGGCTCCTCCCGCCGTCCTGCCACGTCCGGATGACCTCCCAGACGTCGAGACCCGTGCCCGCGACCACGGGTCGACGGCCCGTGGGGCCATCGGCGAACAGGATCCCCGGCGCGCGCCGCATGCGCACTGCCTCGGACAGGAGATCCAGAGCGGCACCGGTCCACGACTGCCCGCGTTCCTTTCCCTCCCGCTCGATCTGGCGCTCCAGATCCTCGGGTAGGCGAAGTCCGCGGGCCTTCGTGGTCATGGTTGGTCTCCAGGTGTTTGTGCACATTGTGCACCATGTGCACAAATCTGGTCCATGTGTGGGTTTGGTCAAGGGGGGAGGCCGGCTGAGCGAGGCCTAGAGATCCATCACCAGACGAAGCCCCGCGTCCACATGCGCCATGAGCTTGGACTGGATCCGGCCGGCCCGTTCCCTCAGGAAGTCCTCATCCAGCGTGACGACCTGCGTCACGTTCGCAACCGAGTCCTTGGGCAATCCTGTTGCGGCCACAGGCAACAGGACGTTGCCAGGGGCGTCGAGGAGACGGGTGTTCGAGGTGAGCACGACACACAGCACCGTCCGCAGGCGACTGCGGTTGAACGCGTCGGACTGAACGATGAGGACCGGGCGGCGATACGCAGGCTCGGATCCACGTGGCTCATCCAGCTCGGCCCACCACACCTCGCGGCGCTGAACTACCACTCGGTGGCCCGGGCGGTGCGGGCCTGGACGCGGCGAAGAGCGGGATCGAGGCCACTGTCCTCCTCACCATACACGTCGTTGAGCCGAGCCGTGATGTCCTGGTCGCGGTGCTTCGCCAAGTACTCTTCAACGGCTCTGGCGTAGAGTTGGCTTCGGGACATGCCGAGGCGCTCGGCCAAGGCGTCAGCGGACTCGAAGAGCTCGTCGGGAAGGGAGATGGCTGTCTTCATACCATGAGCATACCGGAGTATAACCCCAGGCACAAGCGCGCTCGATCTGGCGCTCCAGATCCTCGGACAGGCGGAGTCCTCGGACCTTCATCGTCATGGTTCGTCTCCAAGCGCTTCGGTGAACTCGATTCCGTGCTCCTCAGGCTCCGCCGTTCGGGCCGCGCGTCACCGCCTCCATGAAGGATCGGAGGACCGCGTTCATGCGGGTCTGATAGCCGGGGCCCGTCTGGCGGAACCAAGCGAGTACGTCCCGGTCCACGCGGATCGAGATGGGCTCCTTGGGCTCCGGAGCCACGAGCTCCGCGTCGTCCCAGAAGTCCTCCGGGAGATCCGCGAGATCGCTCGGCGCCGTCGCGTTCACCTCCGCTTCGCTCTGGCGCCGAAGGCGGGGAAGGTCGGCCCGACCCCGTGAGGGACGCTTAGCTCCCGACGGCTTCTTCATAGGCTTCGCGTTCACGACGGTTGCTCTTCCTCGCAGAGATGATTCGGCGCACGACCTGTCCCTCAGGGTCCAGTCGATCCGTGTATACCACCGTGAGGGTGATTCCGTCCGCGATTCCGATGGTGATCATCCGCCGCTCACCATAGTCGTGCCTCGTGTCCTCCTTCTCCAACCGAGGGGCGTCGAAGATGAGCGTCGCAAACAGGAAGTCGAACCCTCGCTCCCGGAGGTTCGCAGCGCTCTTCTCCGGGTCCCAGCTGTACTTCATTGAATATACATATTGTATATACAACCGCCAACTCACAGGGGGAGCTCAAATGTTCACTCCTCTATTCTCGGTGCCGGGACGGGGCGAACGAATGCGGCGTTGAGCCGCCGCAGGCGGCGACGGAGATGATACGCACCCGGCGGCTCTCAGGGGAACGCGTGGTACGCTGTTCCACCTGGGTCCGCGTCTCCCCTACCCCCCCGCCAGCCTCCGGAACCGCGGATTGTCCCGCAGGGGGTCCCACCAGGGCTCGACGCGCAAGTTGACGGGGTCGAAGTACGACGGCACTGCCAGGACCCGCTCGAGGGCGTCGAGGGCGGTGGCGGTGTCGCCGACCATGGTGAGGGTGACGGCCCGGTCGTACTCGTAGGACGGTCCTGCAAGGGCGTCCTTCGACGTGGGCACGAGCGAGACCGCGCGGGTGGACGCGCGGCGGGCGTCCTCGCGGCGCCCGAGGGCCGCGTAGACCTGTCCGAGGGTCGTATAGAGGCGCGCGTCCTCCGGTTGCTCCTTCAAGCGTGCCTCCAGGAACGCCCGGGCCTCCTCATAGTCCCGTCGAGCGGCTTCGCGGCGGCCCATGAGGTCCTCGACCTGGGCCCTGCGGTAGGGGACGGGGATGACCGCGTCCTGGAACTCCGTCTCGCTCGGGTCCATGCGTGCGATCCGGCGAAGGGCACTGTCGTAGTCGCGCCTGACCAGGTCGAAGTACAGCCAGGAGGTGATGATGCCGGGATCGTCGGGCGCGGTGTATACGCTGGACGCCTGCATGACGGCCAGGGCCGAGTCCACGCTGCCCGTGGCCTTCAGCATCACTTCCGCGAGCCACGCGTACGTGTCGGCAAAGGCCGGCCGGAGACGGGCGACTGTCTCCAGGTGCCGCCGGGCATCCCGGTATCGGCGGAGGCAGTCGTAGGTCAGCGCGAGCTGCAAGGCACCCGTCGCGTCGCGGGGGTTCAACACGAGCGCCTGCTCACCGTGGGAGGCGGATTCGTCGAACTTGCCCTGCCGCCGCTCGATGTACGATCGGAGCTGGAGCACACCCGGGTCGTTGGGGACCTCCGCGGCCACGCTGTCGAGCTCGGCGAGGGCGAGGCCGTAGTTCAGGAAGCAGCGGTAGTGGTACCAGGCCCAACTCCTACGGACATAGGGATGGCCGGGAGCCAGAACCGTGGCGCGCTCGAGGGCCTCGCGGGAGCCGGCGCAGCGCGCAGGAGTGTGGTCGACACCCACGCTGTAGATCCAACTGTCCTCCATTGCGACGGCCATATGCGCCCACCAGAACGCCGGATCCAGCTCCGCAGCCTTCTGGTACATGGCCACCGCTTGGAGAAGGTTCTCCGCAGTGTACGTGCGGGTGCTGTAGTCGTTGCCTCGCAGGTAGTAGTCGTACGCCTCCATGTTCTCTGTGGGCCGCTCGCTCAGGAGCTGCCGCTGGCGCTCGGCCAGGGCCACGTTCAGCTCCTCGACCACGCTCAGGGCCATCTCCGACTGGATCTGGAAGATGTCCCGGAGCTCCCGGTCGTACGTGCCCGTCCACACGTGGCTGTCGTCGGCGACGCGGATGAGCTGGGGCGTGACGCGCACCTGGCCGGCTCCCGTGGTGGAGCGCGCCCAGCGCACCGTCCCCTCCAGCACGTAGTCGACGCCCAGCTCCTCGCCGATCTGCTTCACCGTCTTGGTGGTGTTCCGGTACTGCACGGCCGTCGTGCGTGAGATCACCCCAATGCCGCTCACCATGGCCAGGCGGCTCGTGAGCTCCTCGGTCACGCCGTCGGCGAAGTAGGCGTCGTCCGGCGCCCCCAGGTTCTCGAACGGCAGCACGACGATCATGTGACGGCGGGTCGCGGAAGGTGCGCCGGAGCCCGTGGCTGCCCGCGTCGGACCTCCCGCGGCCGGAGCACGCGGACCCGCCGTCTCACGCCCTCCCCACCACGCGACGGCGAAAGCGACCACGGCGAGGGCGACCGGCGCCAGGATCCAGGGCAGGAAGGAGCGCCTCTTGCGATCGGTCTTCGTCACGGGGAGCAGGTCGGTGGGCGTCATCCCGCCGCTGGCCGTGGCCACCGCCTCCAGGTGCGGCAGCATCTCCTCGGCGCTCTGCCACCGGTCCGCCGGCTTCTTCTCCAGGCACCGCATGACGATGGCCTCGAGGGTAGGCGGCACCGACTCCCGGTGCTCACGCACGGGCCGAGGCGACTCGATGACCTGGGCGGTGAGGATCTGCTGGGCGGTGCTTCCGCTGAACGGCGGCAGCCCGGTGAGCAGCTCGTACCCCAGGACCCCTACGGCGTAGATATCGGCCCGGTGGTCCACGTTGGGCTCGCCCGCGGCCTGCTCCGGCGCCATGTACGCCGGCGTCCCCAGCGCCACGCCCTTCGTGGTCAGGGGATGGCGCCCGGTGGCTTCGCTCACCGCCTTCGCCACGCCGAAGTCCGTGACCATGGCGTGGTGGCCCGAGAGCATGACGTTCTCGGGCTTGATGTCCCGGTGCACGATCCCCTTGGCGTGGGCCGCCGCCAGGGCGTCCACCACGTCCCGAAGCAGCCGCGCCGCCTCCGGCACCGGAAGCTCGCCTTC
>JAJDNC010000130.1 GCA_022340865.1 Gemmatimonadota bacterium | reverse complement strand
GTGCCGCCGGTGGAGACGAGCTCCCAGCCACGCTCGGTCAGCGCTCTTCCCAGATCGACGATTCCGGTCTTGTCGGATACGCTCAGGAGCGCCCGCTTCATATCAGCAACCTCGCTTCTCGGTTCAGGACTCAGGATGGTCGGCGTCGGGCACGGCGGAGGTTGGATCGTCGGCAGCCTCGCCGGGAGCCCCCAGGCCGGTCCCGCCGGCATCGGCGGCGAGGACGAAGGCTTCGCCCGGAAGGGTCATGGGCCCGGGCTCCCTGCCCTCCAGGAGCGCACGACACACGTGGTCCGCCGCCCGTGGGTACAGCAGGTGCTCCACCTCCAGCACACGGGCCGCCAGCGCCTCGGGGGTGTCGCCGGGGAGTACCGGCACCGGCCACTGGGCCACGATGGTGCCCCGGTCGTAATCCTCGTCCACGAAATGCACGGTGGGCCCACTCAGGCGCATGCCCGACTCGATGACCGCCCGGTGCACGTTCATCCCGTACATGCCCTTGCCTCCGAACGAGGGAAGGAGCGCGGGATGGATGTTCAGGATGCGGCGCCGGTAGGCGGACACCACCCGGCTCGGCACGAGCTTCAGGTAGCCTGCCAGGAAGATCACGCCCACCCCGTGCTCCTCCAGAGCGGCCAGGGTGTCCGCCGCCACGTCGTCCGGAGAGCGGCCCTTCGTCGGGATGACCCGGGTGGCGACGCCCGCCCCTCGCGCCCGCTCCAGGGCGCCGGCGTCCGCGCGGTCGCTCACCACGAGGACGATCCGCCAACATGGACGCGCCCTACTCGCACTCCGCTCGTCGTGCCGGGTCTGCGCTGCCTGGTGGTCGAGGAGCGCCTGCAGGTCGGTGCCCCCACCGCTGGCGAAGACCGCCGCGTTCAGCGGCTCAGGCATCGCGGCTCCCCCGGGAGCGGGGATCACGGAAGGCCGGTCCGGCCATGGCGTCGCCCTGCAGCGAGACCGATGCTGAACGCGGGGGGACCCGCACCGGGACCCCGCGCCGGGACCCCGCGCCGCTTCACGCCAGCTCCCCACCGAAGCCGGGTACCAGGAAGGGGTTTCCGGCTCGCTCGTCGCCCACCGTGGTCTCCGGCCCGTGCCCGCTATAGAGCACCGTTTCGTCCGGCAGGGTGAGCACCTGCTCCCGGATGGAGCGCATGAGCGTGTAGAAGTCTCCGCCGGGCAGGTCGCTGCGGCCGATGGAGCCCTGGAAGATCACGTCGCCCACGAGGGCGAGCCCGCCCTCTGCCGCCACGAAGATCACGTGCCCCGGCGCGTGCCCCGGCGCGTGGCGCACCTCGAAGGTGCACGCCCCGAAGGAGACGCGCTGCCCGTGCTCCAGCCAGTGGTCCGGCTCGGGCTGGGCCTGCGCGTCGTAGCCGAAGCTCGCGGCCTGCTGGGGGAGCGCCCGGTACATGCCGAGGTCGGCCCTGTGGAGCCAGATCGGCACGTCGGGGACGGCGGCGCGCAGCCGCTCCACGCCCTCGATGTGGTCCAGGTGGGCGTGGGTCAGGAGGACGGCCGCCAGGTGGAGCTTCTCGGTGACCACGGCGCGGGCCATGCGGTCGGCGGCGGCGCCGGGATCCACGGCGACGGCCTCGCCGGAGGCTTCGGAGGCCTCGCACACAACCAGGTACCCGTTCTCAGCGAACCCGCCCCCGGTGAAGGTGCGGACGCGCATCACGTCACGCGCAGCCGCAGCCCGAGGGGTGGACCCCGGCGAGCTCCAGGGCCTTCTCCTCCTCCGTGGGGGCGGTCCACCCGCCGGACAGCTCCAGCATCCGGCGCAGCGCCGTTTCGGCGCGGGAGCGCACGCTCTCGTCCATGACCACTTCGTGCTGCCGATGGTCCAGCGACCACGCCAGCTTGGCCAGGGTGTTCAGCTTCATGTTGCCGCACACCGCGGCGCCCGAGAGCGGGACGAACGTCTTCTCGGGGAAGCGCGCCTTGAGGCGGTCCACCAGGCCCCGCTCGGTGCCGAAGATCACCGCATCGTGCTTCTCGGCATACTCCACCATGCCCGAGGTGGAGGTCACGACGTCCGCCCGCTCCAGGAGCTCCCTGCGCGCCTCGGGGTGCACCACCACCAAGGCCTTCGGATGCGCCTTCTTCGCCCGGTCCAGCTCCTCCAGCACCATGTCGTCGTGGACGTAGCAGTAACCGTCCCAGGCGATGATGTCGTCGCGGCCGGTACGCTCCATGACGTAGCGGGCGAGGTTGCGGTCGGGCACGAAGATGATGGGCTGCTCCCGGGGGATGGACTCCACCACCTTCACGGCGTTGGACGACGTGCAGCAGATGTCGGACTCGGCCTTCACCTCGGCGGTGGAGTTCACGTACGTGACCACCGCGGCCCCGGGGTGCTCGGCCTTCAGGCGCTTGAGCGCCGTGGCGGTGACGAAGTCCGCCATGGGGCACCCGGCGCGCAGGTCGGGCATGAGCACGGTCTTCCGGGGCGAGAGGATCTTCGCGGTCTCCGCCATGAAGTGGACGCCGCAGAAGACGATGACGTCGGCGTCCGTGGCCGCCGCCTCCTGGGAGAGTCCCAGCGAGTCGCCCAGGTAGTCGCTGACGTCCTGGATCTCCACGCGCTGGTAGTTGTGTCCCAGGATGACCGCGTTGAGGGCGGCCTTACGCGCGCGGATCCTCTCCCGGAGCTCCTCGCGGGAGATCTCCGCGTAATCGAGAGGCGTGGGAAGTGCGTCCGTGAGGACGCCTGCCGGGGAGATCAAACCGTGAACGAGCTCCCACACCCGCAGCCGCCGGTGGCGTTGGGGTTCCGGAAGGTGAATCCCTGGCCCATGAAGCTGGTGACGTAGTCGATCTCGACACCGTCGAGGTACTGCGCGCTGAAGGGGTCGACGAAGACCTTCACGCCCCCCACCTCGAAGACCTCGTCGTCGTCCTCGGGGGCGTCCTCGATGTTGAGCCCGTACTGGAACCCGGAGCACCCTCCGGGAAGCACGGCGACACGCAGTCCCGCCTCCCCGCTCTCCACGCCGTGCTCGTGGATGAAGTCCTGTACCTTCTCACTGGCGGTGTGCGTTAGCGTCAGCATTGCGTTCGCGCCCTCCGACGTGGCGTTCGTTCGTGACGGGTTCCAAGTACCCGAAGCGGCTGCCGAGGTTTCGATTTCCCGGGCCTTTCGGACAAAGGGAAAACCTATCCAGACGCGCCCGAAGGGGTCAACGCCGGAGGGGCCTGTGGGCGTCCAACCGCCTGCGTTCCCGGGCTTCCCGCGCTCCTCCCGCTATCGCCTCCCGCCGGCCGCCAGGATGTGCCGTGCCGCCGCCGCGACGTCGTCCACCACCGCCACGCCGTCAGGCACACCCGCCTCGTGCTCCGCCCCGTAGCCGGTGCGCACCAGGATCCCCCGTCCCCTGAGCTCCAGGGCCGGCAGCACGTCCGTGGTCTTGTCCCCCACGTACCAGGAGCGCTCGGGGTCCAGATCCAGATCCATGGCGGCCTGCAGGTACATCCCCGTGGATGGCTTGCGGCACGCGCACGGCCCGGTGACGTCCGGATGGTGGGGACAGTGGTAGCTGCCGTCGAGCTCGACACCGACGTCCGCCAGCATCGCCTCGAAACGACGGGCGACGGCCTCGTAGTCGGCCTCCGTGTACAGGCCCCTGGCGATCCCCGACTGGTTGGTGACCACCACGAGGGCGTACCCCCCGCGCTTCAGCGCTTCCAGGGCCGATCCCGCGCCCGGCACCAGGTGGAGGTCGTCGGGGTCCGACAGGTAGTGGCGCTCCACGACGAGGGTCCCGTCCCGGTCGAGGTACACGGCGGCGCGGCGCCTCCCCTTCACCGCGCCCCGCCCTTCACCGCCGCCACGGCCGTGGCCACGCACCGCACGAGGTCGTTCTCCTCGCCGGGTATCACCGTGCGCACCTCCAGGAGCAGGCGATCCGCCTCGATGCGCGCCACCACCGGCGGAGATCCCTCGCGCAGCCCTCCGGCGAGGGCGTCGGCGCTCATCTCCCCCTCCGGATCCGTGGGGAGAGACACGGCCCACGAGGGGATATCGATGTCGGGATACGTGCCGCCACCCACCGCACACCGGCTCTCCACCACCTGGGCCCCCTCCACGCCCGCCGCGCCCAAACGCTTCGCGAGGGCCTCGGCGCGCTCCCGCACCCCGCCGGAGTCCTCCGCCACCATGCGCAGCGCCGGGATCTTCGCCACCGCACCCTCCGGGTCCCGGTACAGGCGCAGCGTCGCCTCGAGGCCCGCCAGGGTCGTCTTGTCCACCCGCAGCGCGCGACACAACGGGTTCCCGGCCATGGCCGCCACGAGCCCTGCCCGTCCCACGACGATCCCCGCCTGGGGGCCGCCCAGGAGCTTGTCGCCGGAGACCACCACCACATCGGCCCCGGCCGCCAGGGACTCGGCCGCGCGCGGCTCGCGGGGAAGGCCGAGGACGTCGGGGTCGGCGAGCAGCCCGGAGCCCAGGTCGTGCAGCAGAGGGATCCCCGCTGCGTGGGCCAGCGCGGCGAGATCCTCCAGGGACGCCTCTTCCGTGAAGCCACGGATGCGGAAGTTCGAGCGGTGCACCTTGAGGACCGCCGCGGCCATGCCTCCTTGCACCGGCGCGGCATAGTCACCGAGGCGCGTCCGGTTCGTGCTGCCCACCTCCAGCAAGCTGGCCCCCGAGCGCTCCAGGATCTCGGGGATGCGGAAGCCCCCGCCGATCTCCACCAGCTCACCGCGGGAGACCACCACCCCCTTCCCCGACGCCACCGTGTTCAGGGCCAGCAGCAGACCCGCGGCGGCGTTGTTCACCACCAGCGCCGCCTCGGCGCCGGTGAGCTCGCACAGCAGCTCGGTGCAGTGCACGTATCGGGAGCCCCGCCTCCCTGCCGCCAGATCGTACTCGAGGTTGCTGTAGCCCCGTCCCGCTTCCACCATGGCGTCGATGGCCGCCTCGGCGAGGGGCGCGCGTCCGAGGTTGGTGTGGAGCACCACT
>JAJDNC010000099.1 GCA_022340865.1 Gemmatimonadota bacterium | reverse complement strand
CGGGACCGTGGGGGGCCCGGGTGGCGGCCATGGCCGGGCTGGACGTGCCGGTGTCTTCCTGTCGCGCCCAGGTGGCGGTCTTCGCCAGGCCCGAGGGTCAGCGCGGGCCCCATCCGGTGGTGCTGGACTTCGTGCACGCATCCTACTTCCGCCCCGAGACCGGCGACCTCATGCTCGTGGGCCTCATCGACCCGTCGGAGGCGGAGGATGTGGTGGACCCGGACCGGTATCCCGAGTACACGGACGACGCCTTCGACCTTCTCGTGGGCGAGCGCTGGATGCGCCGATGCCCGGCGATGGAAGCCGCCCAGCGCCGGCGGGGATACGCCGGCCTCTACGCCATCACCCCCGACTGGCACCCCGTCATCGACGAGGTGCCGGAGGGAAGCGGGCACTTCATCTGCACGGGCTTCAGCGGCCACGGCTTCAAGCTGAGCCCGGCGGTGGGACGCCTGATGGCGGATATGGTGACCGGGGAGACGCCGACCTTCGACGCCCGTCTCTTCCGCCTGTCTCGCTACGCCGAAGGAGACCCGGTCCGAGGCCGGTACGAGTACAGCATCACGGGGTAGCAGGAATGCAGCGAAGCCGTTCGGCGACTGCCCGGGCCGACCCGCAACCATCCTGTTCGTGAGCGGAGGCAGCACGTGGCGAACGTGGTCTTTACGGATCGAGAGCTCGACATCATGACCGTCCTGTGGGAGGATGGCCCGTCCACGGTGGCCGGCGTGAGGCATCGCCTGGCGGACCCATTGGCGTACACGACGGTGCTCACCGTGCTGCGCACCCTCGAGGACAAGGGCCACGTGGCCCACGTCGAAGAGGGGCGGGCGTTCCGCTATCACACCCTCGTGGATCGGGGTGAGGCGCGGGTGAGCGCGCTGGCGCGGGTGCGCCGGAAGCTGTTCGACGGCTCCGCGAAGCTCCTCGTGACCCATCTCGTCTCGGACCGGAGTCTCTCCGATGAGGAGCTGAGGAGCATCCGCGAGCTGCTGGACGAGAGGCTGGGCGAAGAGAAGTAACGGGGAGTGGGGGGGAGGAATTGCCGTAAGCCGTCCCGCAGCCGACCTTCCTGACCCGGGTCCCGTTTCGGACCCCGTCGTCTCCTCGTGTTCCCGGGCATCCCCATGCGTTGCGCGTCCCTCGTCTTCGTTTCCGTCCTCGGCCTCGCGGCGTGCGCAGGCCCCACCCCGTCCACCCCCGGCCCGGGCAAGGAGCCCTTCCTTCCGGTCATCGGGCGGCTCCCCACCGGCAAGTCGCTGGATCCCGCCGGGACCTCGGTGAAGGTGGGGTCCTTTCCCCTGGGTTTGGCGCTGTCCCCCGACGGCCGCCAGGTGGTGCTCCTGCTGAACGGATGGGGGGAGCAGGGCATCCAGGTCGTGGATCGCTTCAGCGGCCGGGTCACCCAGACGCTGCCGCAGGCCGCGGCGTTCCTGGGTCTCGCCTTCGCGCCGGACGGGCGTACGCTGTACGCGTCCGGGGGCAATCAGGACGTCGTCTACCGGTACGACTGGGCCGGCGGCCGGGCGACGCTCAGGGACTCGCTGGTGCTGGCGGTGAAGCGCCCCCGCCGCTCGGGTACGCGTTACCCGGCTCAGCTCGCCGTCTCTCCCGACGGCAGGTTCCTGTACGTGGCGGAGAACCTCGCCGACTCCCTGGCCGTCGTGGACGTCGCCTCCGGACGCGTCCTCGCCCGCTACGCCACCGAGCGCTATCCGTACGGCGTGGTGGTGGGACCCCACGGCACCGTGTACGTGTCGGCGTGGGGCGGCCACACGGTGTCGGTCTTCCGCTTCGCGGACGACGGCACCGCGACGCTGGACAGACGGGTCCCGGCGGGCAGGCACCCCTCGGCTCTTCTCCTCAACGCCGACGGCTCCCGTCTCTTCGTCGCCTCGGGGAGCACCGACCGGGTGACGGTCCTGGACACGAAGACCCTGCACCGGGTCGCGCTTCTCCACGACGACCCGCCTGCCGGGCCCCACGAAGGGAGCACGCCCGACGCGCTGGCCCTGTCGTCCGACGGCGGCCGTCTCTTCGTCGCGGAAGCGGACAACAACGCGGTGGCCGTGTTCGACCTGGCGCCGGTCACCGCCGGCGCCCCTGTGCTTTCCGAGGGCACGGGCGCGTCCGCCGGGCCTCCCGCGGCCGTCGCCTCGGCCGCGCCCATGGGCCACGCCGACCAGCTCGTGGGGCGCATCCCCGTGCAGTGGTATCCCGCGGCGCTGGCGGTGAGCGGCGACACGATCCTGGTGGCCAACGCCAAAGGGGCGGGCACCGCCCCGAACCCGGGGCTTCCGCAGCCGAACCAATCCGGCCCCGCGCGTCAGACGAACTACACGCTGGGCCAGCTCACCGGAACGCTGAGCACCGTAGCGCTGGCCGATGCCACCGACGCGCAGCTGGCCCCGCTGTCCGCCCGGGTCGCGCGCGCCAACCTGTGGACCGATCATACACGGCGCCCCCGTGCGTATCCCGCGGCACTCAAGCACGTCATCTACATCATCAAGGAGAACCGCACCTACGACCAGGTGTTCGGGGACGTGCCCGAAGGGGACGGCGACACCGCGCTGGTCTTCTTTCCCCGCCCGGTGGGCCCCAACCACCACGCCCTGGCCGAGCGCTTCGGGCTCTACGACCGGTTCTTCGTGAACGCGGAGGTGAGCGCGGACGGGCACAACTGGTCCACCGCCGCCTACGCCACCGACTACCTGGAGAAGACCCTCCAGGAGAACTACTCGGACCGTGGCCGCACCTACGACTACGAGGGCACCAACCGCGGCGTGATCCCCTGGGAGCACGGGGACGACGACGCCACCGAGCCCGCGAACGGCTACCTCTGGAACCTGGCGCAGAGGGCGGGCATCACGTTCCGGAACTTCGGCGAGTTCGTCGTGCCCGACTACGTGAAGCCTGGCGAGCACGTGCCGGCGGGCTACCGGGGGGACAAGCCGTTCCTGCGCGCCCACACCGACAGCGCGTACCCGGGCTTCGATCTGAGCATCCCCGACCAGAAGCGGGCCGACGTATGGATCCGCGCGCTCCGGGGCTACGTGCGGGCCGGAGCCATGCCGGCGCTGCAGATCCTCCGTCTGCCCAACGACCACACGGCCGGGGGCCGGGCGGGCGCGCCTACTCCCCAGGCCTACTTCGCCGACAACGACCTCGCTCTCGGTCGCATCGTGGCGGCGCTGTCGAAGACCGAGTTCTGGGGGAGCACGGTGCTCTTCGTGGTGGAGGACGACGCCCAGAACGGCCCCGACCACGTGGACTCGCACCGCTCACCCTTCCTGGTGATCTCCCCGTGGGCGCGGCCCGGCGTGAACCACCGGTGGACGAACACCACTGACGTCATCGCCACCATGGCCGAGATCCTCGACCTGGGCTCGCTCTCCCAGTTCGACTTCTACGGTCGGCCCCTGAGGGGGATCTGGCGGGACAAGCCGGACCTGGCGCCCTACACCGCGCTGACGCCGAGCACGCCTCTGGACCAGAAGAACCCTTCCACGGGCCCCGACGCCCAGGCGTCCCGGAAGCTGGACCTGCGCTTCGAGGACATGTCGAACGACAGCCTGTTCAACCACATCCTCTGGGACATCATCAAGGGCCGGAACGTGCCCTACCCCGGCACGAGCAGGATGTCCGCGCTGGAGTGGAAGCGGGGAGGCTGAGCCCTGGGGGAATCAGACCATCCCCTTGTCCAGCGCCTTGCCCAGGGCCTCGATGCCGTCCTCCAGGGTCTGGCGCTTCCCGCCGATGGCGATGCGGAAGTGGGCGGGCGCTCCGAAGAAGCTTCCGGGCACGAGCCCCACGCCGAACTCGTCGCGGGCCATGTCCACGAAGGGCCCCGCGTCGGCTGTGCCCACGAGGCGCGGGAAGGCCACGCAGCTCCCCTCCACCGGGGCCACCCACTCCAGCTCGGAGCGGCTCTCCACGAAGCGCTCGAGCATGTGCCAATGGGGCTCGAGGATGGCGTGGGCCCGCTCCAGCAGGCGGTCGATGTGCTCGAAGGCCAGCGTGCCGAGACGCTCGGAGGGCACGGCGCCCGTCCCGTCCACCACGTCCCGCGTCCGGCGGACGGCCTCGACCGTGTCGGGGTCCGCCAGCATCCATCCCAGGCGCAGCCCCGCCAGCCCGAAGGACTTGGTGAGGCTGCTCACGCTCACGAACACGTCGCCTCGTGTCGCCGCCGGCGTCGTGTCCAGGTCGAGGCCGGCCTCGAGGTAGACCTCGTCCACGAGGACCTTGGCGCCCACGGCCTCCGCCATCTCGCCGATGGCGAGGAGCGTCGAGGCGTCGGCATACACCCCCGACGGGTTGTGGAGGTTGGTGAGCATGATGACCCGCGTCGTCGAGGTCAGCTCCCGGGCGACCCGGTCGGGATCCACCTGGAAGCCGTCGCTCCAGGCCCGGTCGAACATCCTGACGTTCGCGCCCAGAAAGCGCGCCGCACCCGTCTGGGGGTCGTACCCCGGCCACTCCGCCAGGATGGTGTCGCCGGGACGCACCAGAGCGCCCAGGGCCAGGAAGGTGGCGCCCGCCGCCCCCGACGCCGTGGTCACCCGATCCGGGGCGACGCCGTAGCGCTCGGCTATGGCCTCGACGAGCGGCGGATAACCGTCGTCGTTCCGGGCGAAGAGCTCCAGGGACTCACGCGCCCCGGGGAGGTCGTCCACGGAGCAGTGGAGCAGGTTGCTCCCGCACAGGTCGTAGCGCGCGTGCGGATGGTGCTTCGCCCACGTCAGGTACGGGGCCCAGGATTCGGGTCGAGACAGGGCTGGATCGGGCATGGCGGAACCAGGTGAGAAGGGCGGATCGACGGACTTCGGCGCTCATGGTAGCGCCCGCCGCCCGCCCCGGGGAGGGCGCCGGGCCACTTCGGCCCGGCCCCATCGCGCGTCGGCCCCGGATCGGCCCCGCCTTCACATCTTCACGATGCGCACGTCCCCGCTCACGGTCTTCACCTCGAGGGTCCGCCCGCCTCCGCCGCCGATGGTACCGCGGATGTGCGAGCCCACCCAACGGTGGTCGCGGCGCGTGAGCGTGACGTCGAAGTCCGAGTCGAAGTCACCCGAGACGGACTCGAAGTCCACCGCCGCCGCGAACGTGCTGGGGAGCCTGAGCGTGATGTCGCCGCTCACCGTCTTGAAGCTCAGGTCCTTCCAGTCCAGGCTCCCCATCTCCACGTCGAGATCGCCGCTCACCGTCGAGCCCCAGGCCTTGCCGGTGGTGGAGATCGTCACGTCTCCCGACACCGTGGACCCACTCACGTCGGAGCGCACGTCCCGGGCGTCCACGTCGCCGGACACCGTCTTGCCGACGAAGTCCACGCCCGCCGGGAGCTTCACCGTGTAGTCCACGCTCACCCGGATGTTGTCGTCATGGCCGTGGCTGCCTCGCATGTCGCATCCCTCGGGGTTCTCGTCCGGCCGGTAGACCGCGCAGATCGTCACCCCGTTGTTCTCCTTCACCATCCGCACCTCGACCCGGTCGAAGTCTCTGGACCGCCCGTGCTTCTCCGCCACCACCTCCGCCGTGTTGCCCGAGGCCAGCTCCGCGTGGATATCGCCCGAGATGCCGCGGACCTCCAGGGTCTGGCCCTGGCCGAGCGTCCCGGACCACCGGAAGGGATTCTCCTGCTGTGCCGACACCGCCGTCCCGCACAGCGCGGCCAGCGCCGCCGTCGCCATCCCGTACCTCATGACCTTGCCCAGCATGCGTCCTCCCCTTTGCGCGTCCGTGTCCGGAGCCGGTGGCCGACCCCGTGCCTACTACGGGTTCGACGGGACGAAGGTGTCCGGTGTTGGAACGCACCCTCCGGGCAGGGACGACCGCAGCGGCATTTGCCTGGCGGCAGCGCCGCAGCCGGACGTGTCGGTCCGGCTGAGCTCCGGCGATGTCGTCTCCGTCGGGACGGAGGCGGCTGTCGGGCTAGCCTCCCGCGGGAGGCTGGGGCACGATCCCCATGGCGTTCGCGAGCTCCCGCAGCTTCACCTGGATCTTCCTGCCGTTGGTGGGGCCGAAGCGGAGCAGGTGCTTCGCAGCCGGGCTCAGACCCTCGAGGGCCGGTGACTCGTAGGAGTACGGCACGCTGGTATGGACGAGGGCGGGCGGCTCGTTCGGAAAGGAGACCGCCAGCAGCCGCCCGAAGGCGCGCGCCAGCGCCGACTCGAACGTGCCGCCGTGCAGCCCGAGATCCTGGTACGCCTCCTCCATGAGGGGGCTCAGCTCCTTGTAGAGACGCGCCACGCCCGCGTCGTCCAGCGACACGAACGTCGCCGTGAGAGCGTCGTACCGGTGATAGGTCGCGGGGTCCACCACCAGACCGTCGGCGGTCGTCCGGGCCCGGAACGGCTGTCGCGGAGTGAGGAACCCCAGCTGATCCTCCGGGCTCTTGCCGTCGGCCACGTCCACCACCGAGACCACGAAGCGGTGCACCAGCTTGTCGCTGACCAGCCACGAGGCGAGCTCCGGCCGGGAAGAGAGCCCGGACACGAGCTTGCGCACGAACGCGTCGCTGGCATCCAGAGCCGGCAGGTCGAGGGGTGCCGCCGTCGTCGGCGTGGAGCTTGCCGAAGGCGCGGTGGTGTCGGCGGCCACCTCCGGCTGGGACGGGGCCGGGTGGGTGCGCGAGCGGTGCCACAGCCACCCGCCCACCCCCACGACGACCACCGCCAGGGCAACGAGTCCAGCCCTCTTCATGCGCCGGTTTCTCAGCAGCCTACGCTGTCGCCTCTGCGACGTGAACAGGGGCTGATGCGGCGACTCGTCAGGATTCGGGGGCGAGTCGTTCATGGTGTCCTCCCGAGGAGTGGTTCCCACCGCTCCTCATATGCCTGAACCTTGCCGGAGTTCGCGGAGCGCCGTAGCTCCCCACGTAGGATCCGGGGGGGCAGCCCGGGGCGGTACCGGCCGGGGCCTGCCTCTCCCTTCTCCTTCCGTTATCGTGAAAGACTCGTGCCCGAACGCCTCGGGCGCGCCTTCCGGGCTTTCGGAGTCGTCGCGGAGCTTCGATGAGCATCCTGCGCATGGCCTGGCGCAACGTGTGGCGCAACCGCCGCCGCTCGCTGGTGACGGTGGCGGCCACCACGCTGGCGTTCACGGTCATGGTCCTGTACTCCAGCCTCGTCCAGGGCTACCTCGTGGCCATGGAGCGCAACCTCCTGGATCTCGAGCTCGGGGACGTGCAGGTCCACGATCCCCGGTACCAGGACGACCCCTCGCTGTACTCGAGCATCGCCGACGCGTCCGAGCTCCTGGCGCGCTTCGACGCGAAGGGATACGCGGCGTCGGCCCGGCTGCTGGGCTTCGGCTTGGGCGCCGGCGCGGACGCGTCGGCGGGGGTGCAGATCCAGGGCATCGACGTGGTACGGGACCGGCGGGTGAGCCGCATCTACGAGCGGGTGAAGCAGGGGCGCTGGCTCGATCCGGGCGCGCCGCACGAGGTCGTCGTCGGATCCCAGCTGGCCCGGACGCTGGTGGTGAAGCCGGGGGACGAGCTGATCCTGCTGAGCCAGGCGGCGGACGGCAGCACCGCCAACGACATCTACACGGTACGGGGCGTCCTCCAGGGTGTGAGCGAAGCTGTGGACAGGGTGGGGGTGTTCATGACCGACGCGGCGTTCCGCAGGTTCTTCGCCTTTCCCGAGGGCGCCCACGAGATCATCCTGCGCCGCCCCCCGGACATGGACGTGGACGCCTTCGCGGCGTCGGTGCGCGAGCTGGCACCGAACGAGCGCGTGCAGACGTGGCGGGAGCTCGCGCCCACCCTGGCTTCGCTGCTGGACTCGGCGCGGAGCATCATGGTGGTGGTCTTCCTCATCGTGTACGTCGCCATCGGCATCCTCATCCTGAACGCGATGCTCATGGCGGTCTTCGAGCGCATCCGGGAGTTCGGGGTCCTCAAGGCCATAGGCTATGCCCCGGGTCAGGTGCTTCTGGTCATTCTCGGCGAGTGCGCCATGCAGACCCTTCTGGCCATCGTCGCGGGCCTCCTCCTGGCGTGGCCGGGGCTCTGGTACCTGACGCGGGTGGGCATCGACATGGGAAAGCTCGGGGGCATGGCGATGATGGGCGTGGTGCTGGATCCCATCTGGCGAGGCGTCGTCAACCCCAGCGTCTTCACCATGCCCCTGGTGACGCTGGTCGCCATCGTCGGGCTGGCGGCGGCGTATCCGGCGGCCAGGGCCGCCTGGATCAGCCCCATCCGGGCCATCCAGCACCGATGACGGCGGAGTAGGAGGAGCCCATGGGATTCCCGCAGATGCTGCGCATGGCCTGGCGCAACCTGTGGCGCAACGGCCGCCGCACCATGCTCACGCTGGCCTCCATCGCCTTCGGGCTCCTCCTGGCCATCCTGCTCACGGCCATGCAGGACCGGAACTGGGCGGACATGATCGACCTCGCCGCCCGCCTGGGGGGCGGTCACGTGACGGTGGAGCACGCCGGCTTCCTGGACGCGCCGACGCTGGACAAGACCGTGCGCGGCAGCGACGCCATCGCGGAGCGGGCGCGGGCGGAGCCCGGGGTCACGCGGGTGGTGGTCCGCATCGTCGGGCAGACGCTGCTGTCCACCGCGACGAAGAGCCGGGGGGCACGCTTCGTGGGCATCGACCCCACGCGGGAGGACTCGACGACCCTCGCGGTGGCGAACGCGTTCAGCGAGGGCGCGATGTTCCCTTCGGCGGAGGGCGAGGGGATCGTCCTGGGCTCCCGCCTGGCCGAGAACCTGGGGGTGACGCTGGGGAAGAAGGTCGTCTACAACATGACCGACCGGAACGGCGAGCTGGTGGCGGGGCTCGCGCGCGTGTCGGGGATCGTGCACACGGGCTCGCCGGGGGTGGACGGTGGAATGTGCCTGCTGCCGCTGAACACCCTGCGGAAGATCCTCGGATACGCTCCGGACGAGGCGACGCAGGTCGCGGTCTTCATCTCCGACCAGCGCAGGAGCGACGAGGTGGCCGCGCGCCTGGGGGCGACCCTGGACAGCGGCACCGTGGCGCTCCCGTGGCACGAGAGCCAGCCGGAGCTGGCCGGCTTCATCGCCATGAAGGTGGGGGGAGCGAACTTCATGAAGATCCTCATCGCGGTGCTCATCGCGGCGGGGATCTTCAACACGCTCTTCGTGAGCGTGACGGAGCGGATGCGCGAGTTCGGCATCATGCTCGCCATTGGGTACAGCCCGGGCGACATCCGCGCCCTCGTCATGATGGAGAGCCTGTGGATGGGGCTCGTGGGCCTGGTGGTGGGCTTCCTGCTCACGGTGGGCCCCTACATGTACCTGCACGCTCACGGCCTCGACATGTCGGCCATGGTGGGGAAGGGGGGTACCGAGGTCGCCGGAGTGGGGGTGTCGTCGATCTTCAAGGTGGAGATCTTCCCGGGCAACGCGGTGCTCATCGCGGTGGCGGCGCTGGTGGCCACCCTCGCCGCAGGCGTCTATCCCGCGTGGAGGGCGGGTCGGGTGGCTCCGGTGGAGACCATCCGCCTCGTGTGAGGGGGCGAACGTGGCAGCGCGCAACGAGTCATCGACGGAGGTCGCATCGACCATGAGCACGTCGGACGTCATCGTCGCCGTCGAAGGCGTCACCAAGATCTATCAGCAGGGGCGGGTCGAGGTGCGCGCCCTCCGTGGCCTGGACCTGGTGGTGCGGGCGGGCGAGCTGACCGCCCTGTACGGCCCGTCGGGCTCCGGGAAGACCACGCTTCTCAACCTCATCGGCGCCCTGGATCACCCCACCTCGGGCAGGGTGCTCATCGAGGGCCGCCACCTCGGCGCCCTGAGCCGGCGTGAGCTCAGCCATCTGCGCCGCGACCGGATCGGGTTCGTGTTCCAGGCCTACAACCTCATTCCCGTGCTCACCGCCTACGAGAACGCCGAGACCGTGATGGCGCTCCAGGGGGTGGAGGCCGGGACGCGCCGGCGCAGGGTCGGCGAGCTCTTCGCGGAGATGGGCCTCGAGGGCATGGAGGATCGACGGCCCGACGAGCTCTCCGGGGGCCAGCAGCAGCGGGTCGCCATCGCCCGGGCCATCGCCGCGGGCCCCGCGGTGGTGCTCGCCGACGAGCCCACCGCCAACGTCGACTCCGAGACCGCCGAGCGCCTGCTGGACATCATGGGTAAGCTGAACGAGGACCACGGCGTGACCTTCATCTTCTCCACCCACGATCCCCGGGTGATGGAGCGGGCGAGACGGCTCGTGCGCATCGTGGACGGCCGGGTGGACGGGGACGGCACCCGAGAAGGGTGAGGGTCGGGGACCCGCGAGGCTCCCGGGCGTGACGCCCGCGGGAGCGCGAGCGTGGATCAGCCTCCACCCGCTCCCGGCGAGGGCCCCACGACGGACTCGTGATGCCGCGGCACGACGGCGTGCCAGAGGCTGAGGATCCAGGCCCCGAGGCTCCCCGGGCAGGGTCTCGTGGCGTACTGCCCGGTTCGCACCCAGGCCTCCTCGGCGTCGCCCGCGCTGCACCCGGCCCCGTATGCTTCCCCGGTGTTCCGGTCGTAGGCGATCCGCTGAACTCCCTCGGGAGGCAGCCACTCGCCCCGGGGGGTGCCCAGCTTCGCGTCCACTCCCTCCATCCAGCGGGCCCACGCCGGCGCCGCCACCGACCCTCCGCTGGCGCCGGGCACGATGGGGCGGGGCTGCTCGTACCCGACCCACACGCCCGCCACGAGGTCGGGGACCATCCCGATGAACCAGGCGTCCTGTCCTCCGTTCGTGGTCCCCGTCTTTCCCGCCGCGGGACCGTCGTACCCCGCCGCCCTTATGGACGACGCGGTGCCGCGATCCACGACGCCGCGGAGCGCATCCAGGATCACGAAGCTCGTGGCGGAGTCCATGACTTGCTCCGGTACGTCGTCGCTCCGACGCCACAGGACGTTCCCGTCGGCGTCCTCGATCCGTTCCACGAGGTGGGGCGCGACGCGCAGACCGCCGTTGTCGAACGCCGCGTAGGCCGTCGTCATCTCCAGCAGGGATGCGTCGAAGGCACCGATGAACGACGAGGGGAACGTCGGGATGGGGCTCTCGATCCCGGCCTCGCGCCCCACCGTGCGCACGGCGTCGATCCCCAGGTAGAGCCCGAGGTTCACGGCTGCACGGTTGGAGGAGTGGATGAGCGCCTCGCGCAGAGGAAGGATGGGCGTCGTGACGTGATCGGCGGGGGCCCAATCCACGCCGCCGGAGCGCACGGAGTCCGGAAGCGTCGACACCAGGTCGAGGATGCCGAGCCCGTGCTCGAGGGCGGTGGCGACGATGAACGGCTTCATCAACGATCCCACCTGCCGGTGGGCCTGGGACACGTGGTCGTACTGCGAGTCGCGGAAGTCACGGCCCCCGATCCAGGCGCGCACCACGCCCGTGTACGGGTCCAGGGCTACCGCGCCGCACTGCAGGACGTCGAGGGTGTCGCGGTAGCGCGACCTTCCCTCGACGCGCGCGAGCTGCCGCTCCATGGCCTTCTTGCCGGCGGCCTGGATCCGCGGATCGATACCGGTGAAGACGCGGAGCCCCGGCCTTCCCGCCAGATCCGGAGCCATCTGCCGGATCTCCCGCGTCACCGCCGCGGTCAGATAGCTCCGCTCCCGGGAGATCTCGGGCTCCGGCACCGTCTCCAGCCGGCGGGCGGTGGCCCGTCGCGCCTCGGCGGGGGTGGCGATGCCCGCCGACGCCAGCACCCCCAGGACCGTGTTCCGGCGCGCGCGTGCTCTGCGCGGATGGTCCCGGGGGTCGAAGACCTCGGGCGCACGCGTCATGCCCACCAGCGTCGCGATCTGGGAGAGGTCCAGGGAGTCGGCGGGCACGCCGAAGTAGTAGCGCGACGCCGCCTCCACGCCGTAGATCCCGTTTCCCAGATAGATGGAGTTCAAGTAGAGGGTGAGCACGCGCCGGCGCCCGAGCCGATCCACGAGGAGCGGTGCCGTGCGCACCTCGATGATCTTGCGGCGCCACCGGTCCATGGTGCTCAGGCGGTCCGCCCACACCGTGCGCACCAGCTGCATCGGGATCGTGCTGGCGCCCTCGACGATGTGGCCCGCGGCGAGGTCCCTCACCAGGGCGCGCGCCGCGCCCTCGTAGTCCACGCCGTCGTGACTCCAGAAGCGCCGATCCTCCACCGCCACGAACGCCGCGGCGAGGCGCGGAGGAATGCGGTCCTCCGCCAGGGTGACGCGCATGGGGCCCGCCACGCTCGCCAGTGGCTCGCCGAAGCGGTCGAAGAGGTGCATGGCCTCCGGGAGCGGCGCCCCCCGCGCGAGCTCGGAGAGGGTGATGCACGACGAGCTCCCGCCGCACGAGATGGAGAAGGGGCGGCCCCCCAGCCACACGGCGAGAGCCACCAGCGCCACCGCGGCGGCGCGTCCGCGACGTGAGTCGAGGCGAGGCAGAGGGATCTTCACGGTTCCATCCGATCAGCAACCCACGTGCCAGGCCGCGCGCACCCGAGGCTCCGAGATTGCGCCGGACGCCCGGGGAGGCCCATTTGTACGTCGTCCAGCGACCCCAACCGGTGCCCGAGGCCCCCACGCCGGGTGGCCGACGCCGAGGGTTGGGACCCATGACGGGAGATACGACGATGACCACGCACACCCACGTTGGAATCCGGACAGCCGCAGCGCTGGCGCTCGTGTGGGCCGCCGCAGGCTGTGCCCAGAAGCCCGTCACCAGCGCCTTCGTCGCCACCATCGGCGCGGCCGCGAAGGACACCGTGGCCGTGGAGGTCGACACGCGTTCCGGGGACACGCTCTCGGGAACGAACGTGCGGGCCTACCCCCGGGTCGCGGTGCGATCCTACAAGATCACCTTCGGCCCCGGCGGCGAGGTGCAGAGCGTGCACCTCACCAGTGGTGCGCCGGGGGCGACGCCGAGCGTCACCACCGACTACACCTACACGGGTGACTCCGTGGTCGTGGAGGCCAAGCGTGACACCCTGACACGCCGCGTCGCCGTGGCCACGAACGGCGAGCGGCCACTTCCCTTCTACGAGGACCTGTTCGCGTTCTGGGACGTGTCCCTGAAAGGCGCCATGTCGTCCCAGGCCGATTCCACCACGTTCGGTGTCCTGTGGGGCACGAACGTCCAGCCCGTCACGTTCCGGCGCACGAGCCCCACCGAGGCGGACTTCGGGTTCCCGGGTTGGGGAACGGTTCATGCTACCCTGGACCAGAGCGGGGGGCTGAATCACCTGGACATGACGCACACCACGAGTAAGTACACCGTGGTGTCGGTGGGATCCCTGGATGTCCCGACCATCGCAGCGGCCTGGGGCGCCCGCCCGCAGCCGGGCCCGCTCTCGCCGAGGGACACCGCCAGGGCGACCGTGGGCCGGGCCCATGTCGTCATCGACTACGGACGCCCGTCCGTACGCGGACGGACGGTATGGGGTGGGCTCATCCCGTTCGACCAGGTGTGGCGCACCGGCGCCAACGCCGCGACCCAGCTCATCACCGACCGGGATCTGGTGATCGGTGGGACACCCGTGCCCGCCGGCACCTACTCCCTCTGGAGCCAGGCCACACAGTCCGGGGATTGGACGCTCATCATCAACAAGCAGCATGGCCAGTGGGGCACGGATTACGACGCGACCCAGGACTTCGCGCACATTCCGCTGAAGGTGTCCAAGCTGCCGGAGCCCATGGAGGTGTTCACCATCGCGGTGACGGCGGCGGGAGCGCGGGCCGGGACCATAACTCTGGCGTGGGGGGACACGCAGGGGACGGTGGGGTTCACGGTGAGATGACGCCGGAGGCTCCATGTGCCGCTTCACGTTGTACCTGGGACCGCCGGTGCGCCTCTCCACGCTGCTCATCGAGCCCAAGCACTCGCTGATCCTGCAATCGTACCGGTCGGAGGAGCGCGCCGAGCCCCTCAACGGCGACGGTTTCGGCGTGGGATGGTACGCTCCCCGGCTCTCCCACGAGCCGGCGCTCTTCCACGCCATCACGCCGGCCTGGAACAACCGGAACCTGGCGAGCGTCGCCCAGGCCGTGGCGAGCCCGTGCATCCTCGCGCACGTGCGCGCCGCGAGCCTGGGCATGGAAGTGAACCTCGCCAACTGTCACCCCTTCCGGTACGGCTCCTACATGCTCATGCACAACGGCGCCATCGGCGGCTTCCCGAAGGTGCGCCGGCGGCTCCTGGAGGAGCTCACCGACGAGGCGTTTTCCGTCGTGCGCGGGAGCACGGACACCGAGCACCTGTTCGCCGTGTTCGTGGACGAGATCATCCGCAACGGGTGCCCGGTGGACCCCCGTCACGGCAACGGATCCCCTCCCGCCGCCTCCGGGGACGAGCCCGATGCGGCCATGGATCTCGCCGAACGGCTCTCGCACGCGCTGGCGCGCGTGCTCTCGCTGGTGAGGGAGTTCGCCGACGGCGCGCCGAGCTTCCTGAACGTGGCCGTCTCGGACGGCCACCATGCCGCCGTCTCACGCTTCACCGACTCGCCGACGGAGAAGCCGGAGTCGTTGCACTATCTCACGGAAGAGCTGTACGAGCCGGCGGGACGGCGCTTCGTCCAGCGCCGAGCGGGGGACGAGGGCGAGGCGGTGGTGGTGTCCTCGGAGCGACTCACGGACGACCCCTCGTGGGTGGACGTGCCCGTGAACTCCATCGTCGTGCTGGACCGGTACAGGCCCATGCGCATCGTGAAGCTCACGGACGGAGGGCGCATCGAAGCCTGAGGGAGGTGGGGCGGGCGAGGGTCCTGCACCCCGGACCCTCGCGCCGCCGGCCCACCCGCACACCACCTCGGGGCACCGCGCGCCGGGGCCACCCCTGGTGAAACCCGACGTGTCTGTGTTGCGTACTGAGTCTGCAAAGCAGACAAGCTCCGGGGGATCGATCGTGCCGAGACAGGCCCAACTGGGAGAGTTCGAGCAGCTCCTGCTCCTCGCGGTGCTGCGCCTGGGTAGGGGCGCCAGCGGCAACACGGTGAGCGCGGAGCTGGAGGAAAAGGCCGGGCGCAGCGTGTCGCGGGGAGCCCTGTACTCGGCACTGGACCGACTGGAGTCCAAGGGGTTCCTGACCTGGCGCGTGGAGGCATCCACGCCGGAGCGGGGCGGGCATCCCTCGCGGATCTTCTCCCTCACGGAGGCCGGGCTCGAGGCTCTGCGCGAGCACCAACGGGCCCTGCGCAACCTGACGGAGGGATTGGAGGGCGTTCTGGAGCTGGGCGAACCCTGACGGACTGGTGAGTCGGACGAGGAGGACGGGTCGTGGAGCCGCCGCGGGCGTGGGAGTCGCTGTTGCGTCGGGTGCTGCCGCCGGGGACCGTGGGGCGGAGCATCCTCGGTGATCTGAGAGAGGAGCATGCCAGCCGCGCCGACCGTGATCCGAGGGTGGCTCGCCGCTGGTACCGACGAGCGGCGTTGGGGGTCGCGGCTCGCGCGCTGCGGGACCGGATGTTGGGCAGATGGTCGGGGGAGCCGAGGCTCACCCCGCGGACGGATGGAGGCCGGGGAAGGGGAGATCCCATGATCGAGCGATTCACGCGGGCCCTGAGATACGCGGCGCGCTCTCTGGCGCGTACGCCACGGTTCACCCTCATCGCCGTGTTCACCATCGCGTTGGGGATCGGTGTGGACACTGCCGTCTTCAGCGTGGTGGACGGCGTGCTCCTGAAGGACCTGACGTACCCGCGCTCCCAGGAGCTCGTGAACGTGTGGAGCAGCGCACCGGGGCTGGGCTACAACCAGTTCCCGCTGTCGCCGGACGTCTACTACTTCTATCGCTCGCATAGCCACGCCTTCGCGGACATGGCGCTCTACTCGGCGGAGGACATGAGCGTCACGGGGAACGGTCAGCCCGAGCGCGTGCACACGGTCTCGGCCACGGCGTCGCTCTTCTCGACCCTCGGTGTGGCACCGCTGCTGGGAAGAGCCTACACGCCGGCGGAGGACGTTCCCGACGGACCCCACGTGGTGGTCATCAGCTACGGGCTCTGGCAGAGCCGCTTCGGAGGCGACCCCAAGGTCCTGGGGCGCACGCTGGACATCGGGGACGTGTCACGGGAGATCGTCGGTGTGATGCCGCCGCACTTCGGGTTTCCACGGCACATCGACCTCTGGCTCCCGTTGGGCCTGGATGCGAAGAACCCACCCACGGGGAGCTTCTCCTTTCCCGCCATCGCCCGCCTCGCCCCCGGCGTGACCGCGGCGGACGCCCAGGCGCAGCTCGTCCCCCTGGTGAAGCGGCTCCGGGACGGCCTGGGAGAGGCGGAGCAGTACAAGGCCTTCCTGGACAACGGCCACTACGCTCCGCTGGTGCACTCCATGAAGGAGGACCTGGTGGGCAACCTCGAGCGTCCTCTGTGGGTCCTTCTCGGAACCGTGGCTTTCGTCCTCCTCATCGCCTGTGCCAACGTGGCCAACCTGGTCCTCATCCGCGCCGAGGTACGGCGTCGCGAATCGGCGGTGCGCACGGCCCTGGGAGCGACACGCGGGGTGCTCATCCGCCAGAACGCGGCGGAGAGCGCGCTCCTGGCGGTGATGGGGGGAGCCGTAGGCCTCCTCGTCGCCTGGCTCGGCGTGCCGCTGCTGCTCTCCCACGCTCCGCCACAGCTTCCCCGCCTGGACGGCGTGGGCATGAACGGCACGGTGGTGCTCTTCACCCTGGGGGTGACGGCGCTCTCGGCGCTGCTCTTCGGTGTGGCCCCGGTGCTCCGCTACTCGCCCGCGGCGCTCCTGGGAGCGCTGAAGCAGGGGGGGCGTGGAGCCGCCACCGGGAGTGGCCGTCGCCAGCGGGCCCGCAACCTCCTGGTGGCGGTGCAGACGGCACTGGCGCTGGTGCTCCTGGTCGGGTCCGGGCTCATGGTGCGGAGCTTCTGGAGCGCCCGGAACACGGACCTGGGCTTCGACCCGGCCGACCTCCTCACCTTCCGCCTCTCGCTGCCGCAGGCGAAGTATGCCACACCCACGGCGGTGGAGGCCTTCCACGAGGATCTGCTGGCACGCCTGCGGGCACTCCCGGGCGTGGAGTCGGCGGCGCTGACCTCGGCGATGCCTCTGGAGCAGGGCGCACCGGGTACCACGTTCGAAGTGGAGGGGCACTCGACGGAGCCCGGCCAGCTTCCGCCGATGCTCCATTACAGGAGGGTATCGCCGGGGTTCGTGAAGACCATGGGGATCCACCTCTTGGCGGGGCGCACCCTCGTACCCTCCGATCTGAGCGACGGCGCTGGCCACGTCCTCGTGGACCGCACCATCGCGGAGCGCTTCTGGCCGGGGCAGGACGCCGTGGGCAAGCAGCTCCGGCCGTTGAACGACACCACCCGTTGGTACACGGTGGAGGGCGTGGTCGGAAAGGTCCTCGACCTTGGTGTCCGCCAGGAGCCCAAGCCCCTCGTGTACTATCCCATGGTGAGCCCCGACGGGGACAGGGGATGGGCGGTGCGCATGCCCACGTACGTCGTGCGCGCGCGGAATCCGGCGGCGCTCGCCGCGTCGGTGCGCTCCACGGTGTGGAGCGTGGACTCGGACATGCCGATCGCCGACGTCCGCACCGGAGAGGATCTGGTGTCCGCGTCGGTGATCCAGCTCTCCTTCACCATGTTCACTCTGGGCATCGCGGCGCTGCTGGCTCTCGTCCTGGGCGCCGTCGGTCTCTACGGCGTGCTCTCCTACTCGGTTGCCCAGCGCACGCAGGAGATCGGTGTGCGCATGGCCCTGGGGGCGGAGCGCGGCGTGGTCATGCGCATGGTCGTGCGCGACGGTGCCAGGATCACCGTGATCGGCCTCCTGGTGGGGCTGGCCGGCGCCGCCGCGCTCACGCGGCTCCTCGAGGGAATCCTCTACGACGTGAAGGCTCTGGACCCGCTGACGTTCGTCGGGACGGCGCTGCTGCTGCTGGCGGTGGCCCTGCTGTCGGCGTACCTGCCCGCGCGCCGCGCCGCGGCGGTGGACCCCATGGAGTCCATGCGCATGGAGTAGACGGCCGGAGGGCGTTCCGAGCACGAGTGTCGAGCGCGGCCGCCGGGAGCTTCACCCGGCGGCCGCGGGGCCCTTCCTCAGCCTCCGGTGACCACCAGCGGCAGATCCACGTAGCTCTCGTGTCCGGGCGCGTGATAGACGCGCTGCGTGGCCTTCTGGAAGTCCGACGGCTTGGCGAAGAAGATGTTGGGCACGAACTTCTGCGGGTTCCGATCGTAGAGCGGGAACCAGCTCGACTGCACCTGCACCATGATGCGGTGCCCCGGCAGGAAGACGTGGTCCGCCTCGGGAAGCGGGAACCGGTACAGGAGCGGCACGTCGGGTTGGATGGGCTCCGGCGTTTCGAAGCTCTCGCGATAGCGGCCGCGGAAGATGTCCGCCGCGATCATGAGCTGATAACCACCCATCGGTCGGTTGTCCGCCACCTGCGGCGGATACACGTCGATGAGCTTCACCACCCAATCCGAGTCGGTGCCGCTGGTGGATGACACCAGGTGCGCCATCGGCCGGCCGGCGATCTTGACGGGCTTCGTCAGGACGTCGGAGGTGTACGTGAGCACGTCCGTCCGTCCGGACGCCTCGCGCTGGTCGTCCACGAGCCAGAGCGGCCACGTGCGGTTGCCCACGAAGCTCACCGACTGGATGGGACGCTGGCGGTAGGGGACCGGCTTGGATGGATCCGACACGTATTCGTCGTAGGCTGCCGACGCGTCCGCGGGGGCCGAGAAGCCGAGCTTCATGCCCGGCTCGAGGTACAGCGGCGTCGGGGTCACGGAGCACCCGCTCACGCACCCGGACGGCCATGCCTTCAGCCGCTGCCATCGGTTCGTGCCGGTCTCGAAGGCCGTGACCGGCGCCACGTCCATGGGCGGCGAGCCGTCCTTCAGGTAGTGGGCCAGGAACGGCGCCAGCACGTGCTGGCGGAACCAGAGACCGGTGTCCTGGCCGAAGTGGAGCGGCCCCAACGTGCTGCCGTCGCCGATCTCCTGGCCGTGATGCCATGGCCCCAGCACCAGATAGACCATGTCGTTGGCGGTGTCCTTCGGCTCCAGCGCGCGGTACACCGCCGGCGCGCCGTAGATGTCTTCCTGATCCCATTCGCTGGCCACCAGCATCACGGGGATCTTCAGGGGATACTCCGCCAGAACCTTGTCCACCGCCTGGTCCTGCCAGAAGGAATCGTAGGAGGGGTGCGCCACGATCTTCCGCCAGAAGCCCACCTGGTCCAGGCCCCGCAGCTTCGCCAGCGCCCCGGCGGAGCCGGCCCGCATATACGTGTCGTAGTCGTCGAAGTCGGTGATGGGCCACCAGGCGCTGTTGTCACGGGTGGCGTCCTGCTGGTAGATGTACGGCATCATCTGCTCGCGGAACGCGCCGTTGTGGAACCAGTCGTCGCCCATCCACCCGTCCACCATGGGATTCATGGGCACCGAGACCTTCAGGGCAGGGTGCGGATCCACCAGGGGCATGAGGGGCAGGAAGCCGTCGTAGCTGATCCCCAGGATCCCCACCTTGCCGTTGGTCTCGGGGATGTTGTGGATGAGCCAGTCGATGGTGTCCCAGGTGTCCGTGGCGTTGTCCACGGGCGTGGGGTTCAGCGGACCGCGCAGCGGCCGGTTCATCACGTAGTCGCCCTCGGAGCCGTACTTGCCCCTGACGTCCTGGACCACGCGGATGTAACCGCCCTGGACGATGACGTCGGTGGCGTTGTCGTATCCCTCCAGGAGGGGGCCGAGATGGGCGCTGTGCGCGTGGGTGGTCATCCCCGTGGCGTCGTAGGGCGTGCGCGTCAGCAGGATGGGCGCATCGTGCGCTCCCTTGGGCACGAGGATCACCGTGTGCAGCCGGACGCCGTCGCGCATGGGGATCATGACGTCGCGACGCTCGTAGTCGAAGTCGGTAGTGGCCGGCTTCAGCACCGCAGGGGTCTCGGAGGGGAGATTCGGATAGGTGGTCGGAGCCTTCTGCGCGGTGGCCGGGCCGGCGGAGAAGATGCACGCCAGGACGGGAAGGGCGACGGCGAAGACGGGCGTGGCATGGATGGGCTTCACGGAGCTGTGCCTCTCTCGGGTGTCCAGCGGTTGCGTCCCTGGGAACCTGCGACCACAGTGTGCGGCACCGCCCGGGGGCGCGCCAGGCACGGGCGAAGTGGAGCCTGCGCGAGCTTCTGTCGGCGCGGTCCGTCGTTGGGTTAGCTTCCGGGCTCGAAGAGGCGTGACCGGAACATCCCCACCAAGAGGAACGTGCGCATGGAGTCATGCCCGTGGTAGGACCCGAGGGGTCTGCGGCACCCGTTGCCGCGCCGTACGACGAAGGGGACGTCGTCGGCTCCATGGCGGTCCTGATCCGGGCGATGCTTGCCGTGGGAGTGGCGCTCGTCCTGGTGGCGGGTGCGCTGGGGTTGGTGAGGGAGGGAGCGCTTCCCACCGCCGCCGTCGGTCTGGTCGACCTGCCCATGGGGGTTATCCGCCTGGACCCGGCGGCGTGGGGCACGCTGGGCATCCTGGTCTTCCTGGCGACGCCCCCCGCTGCCATCGCCTACCTGGGTGGGCACTTCCACCGCGCCGGAGACCGGATCTACGCCCTCATCGCCGGAGCCGTGTTCGTGCTGGTGATGTCGGGGCTCGCCATGGCATGGCTGGCGCAGTCCGCACCGGAAGAGACCTACCTGCTGGCCATGCCGTTGCTCCCGGAGACCGGCGTGCTGCTGGCCGGCGTCCTGGCGGGTGCGGTAGGGGTGACCCTGGGGTTGGGGGGCGGCGTGTTCGTGGTCCCCATCCTCTCGGTGTTCTTCGGCGTGCCGATGAAGACGGCCATCTCCGCCAGCGCCATCTCGGTGGTCGTGAACTCGCTGGGGGGGACCTCGGCGTACCTCCGCGACCGCATGACCAACGTGCGCCTGGCGCTGGTCATGGAGCTGAGCACGGTGCTCGGGGCCATCGTCGGCGGGATCATCGTGGTGGCCATCGCGCCGCAGACGCTGCGTGCGATCTTCGGCGGCAGCCTCATCGTGTTGGCACTCGCCATGCTGCTCAAGCCGAAGCAGACCGAAGCGATGGATTCGGGTCCGGATCCGCTTCGGCTGCATCGGGTCTTCCGGGATACCGCGGCGGGAGCGGATGTCGCCTACGTGCCGCAGCGCCTTCCCCTGGGGCTGAGCCTGAGCTCCATGGCGGGGCTCATATCGGGCATGCTCGGCATCGGAGGCGGCGTGGTGAAGATGCCGCTCCTGCACGCCGTCATGCGGGTGCCCGTGAAGGCTGCCGCGGCCACCAGCGTCTTCATGGTGGGGATCACGGTCTCGGCCAGTGCCTTCGTCTACTACGTGCACCACCTCGTGGACCTCTCGGTGGCGGTGCCGGCGGTGATCGGCGTGCAACTCGGGTCCCGTTTCGGTGCGAAGCTCTCACACCACACACACAGCTCGACGGTGGTGCGTCTTCTGGTGGTGGTGCTCGTCTACCTCGGGGCGGTGCTTCTGCTCCAGGCGTTCGGCGTCCGGGTGCCCGGCTCCCCGGGCCCCTGAAGCGGGGCTCGTCACGTCGGAAAGATCGGGGGGCGCGGTCCGGGGGCCGCGCCCCCCCGGCGGTCGTCCCGCGCCGGCGCGCGGGGC
>JAJDNC010000095.1 GCA_022340865.1 Gemmatimonadota bacterium | reverse complement strand
CGTAGCGCAGCCCTGCGGCATCCGCGGGCAGGACGTCGTAGACGGTGCGGCCGCCGTGAGGGTCGGAGCGGGTCGTGAGCACACCCGCCGGTTTGTGCAGGGCGATCCAGCGGACTTCCCCGGCCAGCTCCACCGGCAGGTCGTCCACCTCGACGCGGTCACGGCCGGGCACCACGCGGGTCCCCAGCTCGGCCACGACCTCCCCGTTGATCCGGACACGCCCGGCGACGAGGAGTCGCTCCGCTTCCCGGCGGGACGCTCGCCCCGCCATGGAAAGATACTTCTGAACGCGGATTCCTTCAGCCACTGGCCGTCAGGCGAGGATGTCGTCGTCCGGGGTCTCGCCCCCGACGGGTGCCTCCTCGTCCCCCGGCGCCCCGGGCGGGGCCGTCCCCGCGTCACCGGTGCCGGGCACCTTCTCCAGGTCGGGCGGCGCTTCCCCCGCTTCACCGCCGCGGCGCGCTTCTTCCGCGTCCGGCGTGGCTTCTCCGGCGTCACCGGGAGCATGCGCTTCCTCCGCGTCCGGCGGTGCCGCTGCGGCCGCCGCAACCCCGTCCTCCCCCCCACCCTCCTCGGCCCCGGCCTCTTCGCCCTCCGCCTGTTCGGGCTCCTCGGGCCCCAGGGGGATCCTCTCGCGGAGCACGACGGGCAACTCCTCCGGATGGGGCAGATCCTCCAGCGACTTGAGCCCGAAGTGCTCCAGGAACCTCCGCGTCGTGCCGTAGAGCACCGGGCGTCCCAGCCCCTCGGCCCGCCCCACCACCTCGATCATCTCGCGATCCAGAAGGGTCTTGAGCACCCCCTGCGCGCCCACGCCGCGGATGTATTCGATCTCCATGCGCCCCAGGGGCTGGCGGTACGCGATGATGGCCAGGGTCTCCAGGGCGGGTCCCGACAGCCGGGAGGGCCGAGGCACGTTGTCGAAGCGCTCCAGGTAGGGCGCGAACTCGGGGCGCGTCAGGACCTGGTAGCCCTCGGCCAGCTCCACGATCTGGAACGACCGCTCGGCGTCGTCGTACTCCGCCTGCAGCTGGCGGATGGCCATCTCCACCTGGTCCTCGTCCAGATGCTCGTCGGCGCGCGCGATCTCGTCTGCCGTGATGGGCGCGTCGGAGGCGAAGAGCACCGCCTCCACGATCTGGTGTGGGTTCACGCCTCCACCGTTCCTTCCTCGGCGTCCGTTGCTTCCGTTGCTTCCGTTGCCCCCGTCGTCCTCGCGGCCTCCCCCGCGTCCCCCGCGTCCCCCGCATCCCCGGCGTCCGCCTCGGACGCCTCGGGACCGGCATCCGGCTGGTCCTCCCTACGATACATCCAGAGCTCCGCGAAGGGGCGGGCCTGCCGTAGGAAGAGCAGCCGCCTGCGGGTCAGCTCCAGTCCTGCCAGGAAGGTCATGACCCCGTGCATCTTGTCGCGGAAGCCCTCGAGGAGCTTCGTGAACTCGACACGGGTGGTCTCGCGGAGGGTGTCGAGAATCAAGACGATCTTGTCCTCCATCGCAACCGTGCGCGGGGTCACGCGGTGATGGCGCTCCCGGGGCAGGGGCATCTCCACGAGCAGGGCGACCGCGAACAGCTCCTCCCAGGTGGTCTCCAGGGGCAGCTCCGCCGCCACCCGCCGGGGCCGGGGCGGGTTGTAGCCCTTGGCGAAGCGGCGGGCACGATCGGCTTCGGCCGCGGCGAGGCGCTGTGAGATCTCGCGGATCTGCTCGTACTCCAGGAGCCGCCGCACCAGCTCCGCCCTCGGGTCTTCTTCCTCCTCCTCCCCGGTCCGCGGCAGCAGCATCTGCGCCTTGATGCGCACCAGCGTGGCCGCCATCTCCAGAAACTCGCCGGCTCCGTCCAGGTCATGGGCCTGGATCTCCCGGATGGCCTTCACGAACTGGTCGGTGATCTTCGAGATGGGGATGTCGAAGATGTCGATGTCCTGCGTGCGGATGAGGTGCAGGAGCAGGTCGAGGGGCCCCTGGAAGCGCTCGATGTCGACGAGGAGGAAGCCCTCCCGCTGGACGCCCTCCGCGACGGTCAGATCCACAGGCGGATGAACGAGTCGGCGAGGCCCAGGAGCCAGGTCACCGGCGTGAGGAGCATGTCGAAGAATCCGGGCACCAGGAACAGCAGCGCCGCCACCACCAGGATGCCGTAACGCCCGGCCCTGTGGTAGCGGATCGCCGCCGAAGGGGGGAGCAGGTGGAAGAGGACGTGGGACCCGTCCAGCGGCGGGATGGGGATCAGGTTGAAGAACGCCAGCACGAGGTTGATGGCGATCCCGTACTGCGCCATCTGGAAGAGCACACCGGTGACGCCACCCAGGGACCCTACGGCGTTCCCCGCCATGACGATGAGGGCGGCCGCCAGCGTGGAGAGCACGGCGAGGCCCAGGTTGGCGACGATCCCCGCCAGCGACACCCGGATGTCGCCGCCCCGGAAGTCCCGGTAGTTGGCCGGGTTCACGGGCACGGGCTTGGCCCATCCGAACAGGAAGCCGGCGTGGGTCACATAGAGGACCGCCGGCACGATGAACGACCCGATGAGGTCCAGGTGCGGCAACGGGTTGAGCGTGATGCGCCCCAGGCGCTCCGCGGTGTCGTCGCCCTCGCGGCGCGCCTGCCACGCGTGCGCCACCTCGTGGACCACCACGGAGAAGATCAGGACGACGATGACGAGAACGACTTGCACGACTTGCATAGGACGCGAAAGCTACCGATGTGAGGGTGCGAGGGTCCAGGGTCGACGCAACTCAGGGGCGCCGACGGGTTAGAACCGGCACTCGAACAAGACTACCCCGACTCTACCGCCATGCGACCCGCCACCTGTTTGATGCTGGCCGCGGTGGCCGCGGCGACCGTGGGCTGCGGCCCCTCCGCCAAGAAGACCACCGACCCCGACGACCTTCCCCTCCTGGGCACCAAGCCCTACTCCTTCCTCCCGAAGCCGGAGTTCACCCTCACCGACACCCGCGGCCAGCCGTACGACTTCCGCAAGGAGACCGACGGCAAGATCGCCCTGCTCTACTTCGGATACACGTACTGCCCCGACACCTGTCCCCTGATGATGGCTACGCTGGGCGCCGCGCTGAAGGAGGTCTCCCCGAAGGTCCGCAGCGAGGTCCGGCTGGTCTTCGTCACGGTGGACCCGGAGCGGGACACGCAGGAGCGGCTGAAGAGCTGGCTGGGGTCCTTCGACACCGCCTTCGTGGGGCTCCGGGGTCCCATGCCGGAGGTGGACTCGCTCATGGCGATCTACGGCTTCGCTCCGGCGAAGAAGACCTCCGTGGGCGACGGGTACGTGGTGAGCCATCCGGCGCTGGTTTACGCGTTCACGCCGGACAACAAGGGGCGGGTCATGTACGGCTCCGACACGAAGAAGGCGGAGTGGGTCCACGACCTCGATCTCATCGCCGCGCACCACTGGACCGCGTCCGCCGATACCGCGGGAGCGACGCCGGCGGCGATGGCCGCCGCCGCCGCCGCCCGGGCGGCCACCAGCGACGTCCGGGTCCTCGCGGCCTACGCACCGGCACCGCCGGCCGGGGCCACCACCATGGCCGTCTACCTCACCCTCCTCAACGAGGGCACCGCCGCCGACACCTTGCTGGGTCTCGACTCCGACGTGTCCTCCATGGCCTCGCTCCACGAGACCACCCACTCGGGGAACATGGACCAGATGACTCCCGTGGCGGCCATCGCGCTGCCCCCCGGAGACACCGTGCGCCTGGCTCCCGGAGGGTTCCACGGCATGCTCGAGGCGCTCACCCGGACTCCGAAGAAGGGCGACACCCTGCACCTCACCCTGCGGCTGGCCCACGCGGGAAAGCTCAAGGTGCCGGCGCGGGTGGTGAGCTACGCGGACCTGGTTCGTTGAGGGGCAGCGAGGGGTAGCGGCGCTCCGGCCGCCGGGAGGCTCGGGTCGGCGGCCCATGACCCGCGGCGGCGGCCCCATTGATCGGTCCGCGGCCTGCATCTAGCTTTGTTGGCTCGCGAGCAGGACGATCTCTTCCGTCGCGCCCCGAGAGGACGCATGCCGAACATCAAGAGCGCCAAGAAGCGCATGGAGCTCACCCACACCGCCCGCGCCAAGAACCGGGCGGAGCGGTCGAGGGTGCGCACCGCCGTCAAGCGCGTGCGTGAAGCCACCACCGCCGAGGAAGCCCAGGCCCGCTATGCGGAGGCCCAGGCCCTTCTGGACCGTGCGGCCACCCGCGGGCTCCATTCCGCCAATGCCGTGGCGCGGTGGAAGAGCTCCCTGCAGCGCCACGTGAGCAGCCTCTCCGCCTGAGCGTCCCCTACCCCGCGAAGACCACCCGCCCACCGACGATGGTGTAGCGGGTCCGGCCCTTCAGCTTCCACCCCCCGAAGGGCGTGTTCCGGCTTCTCGAGCGGAACGTCGAAGGATCCACGGTCCACTCCTCCTCGGGATCGAAGACCGTGACGTCCGCCACGCTGCCCTGAGCCAGCGTGCCCCCCAGCAGCCCCCAGGCCTGAGCGGGCCGGCAGCTCATGCGCTCCACCATGGTGGGCAGGTCGATGACGTTCTCGCCCACCACCTGGGTCAGCACGACGCCCAGAGCCGTCTCGAGACCGACGATCCCGTTGGGAGCGTCGGTGAACGCCGCTTCCTTCTCGTCGTAGTGGTGGGGGGCGTGGTCCGTGGCGATGACGTCCAGCGTGCCGTCCGCCAGCCCGGCACGGACCGCCGCCATGTCCTTCGCCGAGCGGAGGGGCGGGTTCATCTTGGCCTCGGTGCGGTACCCCTCCACGGCCTCGTCCGTGAGCACCAGGTGATGGGGCGTGGCCTCCGCGGAGACGCGCACGCCGCGGGCTTTCGCCTGGCGGATCATCTCGACACCGAACTCCGTGGAGACGTGCTGGAGGTGGATGTGCCCCCCGGTGAGCTCGGCCAGGAGCAGGTCGCGCACGATGTGCGCCTCTTCGGCGGCACCGGGCTTTCCCGGTAGACCCAGGCGCGTGGAGACCAGGCCCTCGTTCATGTGCCCGCCGGCGGCCAGGGTGAGGTCCTCCGGGTGATCCGCCACCGGCACCCCGAAGGCCAGCGAGTACTCCAGGGCCATGCGCATGAGGTTGGAGTCCATCACCGGGCTGCCGTCGTCGGTGAGGGCCACCGCCCCCGCCTCCACCATCTCGCCGATGAGGGCGAGGCGCTCCCCCTTCCGTCCCTCGGAGATGCACCCCACGGGATAGACCCTGGCGGCACCGGCGCGCATCCCCTCGGCGGCCACGAAGCCCACCGCCGCGGGATCGTCGACCGGCGGATCGGTGTTGGGCATGGCGCACACGGACGTGAAGCCCCCCGCCGCCGCCGCCCGGGCACCGCTGGCGATGGTTTCCTTGTGCTCCTCGCCGGGCTCCCTGAAGTGCACGTGCACGTCGATGAGCCCGGGCGTCACCACCAGCCCGGTGCAGTCGACGACCCGGGTGTCGGGGTC
>JAJDNC010000093.1 GCA_022340865.1 Gemmatimonadota bacterium | reverse complement strand
CCCAGCTCCCAGCCGAAGCCCCAGCGCATGGCGCGGTCCACGTTCACCACGTCGTCGGAGATCTCGGGGATGCAGGCCGCGGCGTAGCGCAGCGACGCCGAGAACGTCTTCCACAGGAACGCGCCGGCCCGGTCCTTCGCCCGCACCAGCCCGTGGATGCGCTCCCGGAGGTCCTCCACGTTCTTCGCCATGTCCAGGGCCCCGAAGGAGATCTTGCCCTGGGGCACGTACTCCAGCGTCGCGGGGTCCACCATGAGGATCTCGCTCTTACCGTCCGCGCCCTTGACCTTCTTGTAGAAGCCGGCGCCGCTCTTCTCCCCCAGGCGCCCGTCGGCCACCAGCTTCTTCATGAAGTCCGGCGGGTCGAAGAGGTCCCGGTGGGGATCGTGCTCCAGGCCCTCGTACAGGTTCCCCGCCACGTGGGCGAGCGTGTCCAGCCCCACCAGGTCGGCGGTGCGGAAGGTGGCGCTCCCCGGCCGGCCGACGGCCCTGCCCGTGAGCTTGTCCACCTCCGCCACGGTGTAGCCCTCGTCCAGCATGACCTGGAGGACGTGGAAGATGCCGAAGCACCCCACGCGGTTGGCGATGAAGTTCGGCGTGTCCTTGGCGTGGACGACGCCCTTGCCCATGACCCGGTCCCCGAACCCGACGAAGAAGTCCACCACCGCGTCGTCGGTGTCCGGCCCCCGCACCAGCTCCAGCAGCTTCAGGTAGCGCGGCGGGTTGAAGAAGTGCGTCACCATGAAGCGGGGGCGCAGCGCCTCGGGGAGGGTCGAGGAGAGGGCCGCCGCCGACAGCCCCGACGTGTTGGACGTCAGCAGCGCGTGGGGCGCCACGTGGGGGGCGATCCTCTCGAAGAGCGACCGCTTGATGTCCAGGTTCTCCACAACCGCCTCGACGATCCAGTCGCAGTCGGCGAGCCGGCCCAGGTCGTCGTCGAAGTTCCCCACCTCCACCAGGGCGGGAGCGCGGGACGAGGAGAACGACGCCGGCTTGCTCTTGCGGGCACGCTCCAGGCCGGCCCGCACCAGAGCGTCCTTGTCGCCGTCGTCGCCTCCGGCGGGGGGGATGTCCAACAGCAGCGTGGGAATACCCACGTTGGCCAGGTGGGCCGCGATGGCGGCGCCCATGACGCCGGCGCCCAGCACGGCGGCTCGGCCGATGCGATCGGGTGCGAGGGAGTCACTGTCCTTCACGACGGGTCTCCGGTTGAAGGTGCGCCGAAGCCCCGGGCGAGGATGCCCACCACGGGGTCCAGCGCGGACATGAGTGCGAAGGTGCGCTTCGAGCGCAGCCATCCGGTGACGGTCTCGTCCAGCGCGCCGAAGAAGACCTGGCGGGCGAGGCGCACGTCCAGGTCGGGGGCGAAGGCCCCGGCCTCCACGCCCGTCCCGATGACGTCGCCGATGAGGTCGAAGTACGCGGCCATGCTGGGGCGGATGCCCTCGGCCACCACGGGATCCGGCTCGCGGATGTGGATCTGGAAGACGGACGCCAAAGCGCGATCCTCGGCGAAGAAGGCCAGGTGCAGCTCGGCCAGGAGCCGCAGGCGCTCGACGCCGACGGGCGCGGCTGCCAGGGCCGGGCGGCTCCGTTCGAGGTACTCGTTGAAGTGGCGCTGGAAGAGCGTCACCAGGAGGTCCTGCTTCCGCTCGAAGTACAGGTAGATGGTACCGGTGGCGACGCCGGCTTCGGCCGCCACGGTGGCCATGGTGCTGCCGTGGTAGCCCTGGCGGGCGAACACGCGGACGGCGGCCGCGAGGATGCGGGCCTCCTTGTCCCGCGCCTTCGTCGCACCTGCCGTCCTGGGCATGCCGTCTCCGAGAGAGCTTCCCACCGCGGACCATGGCGCCCGACTCGGGGCATGACCCGCCACGGGTACTGAATGAATGTTCATTCAGTTTCTCTCTTCTACAACGCCGCGTCAACAGGGATCCCCGGGTCTCCCGGCGTCGCGGTCGGTCCGTGCGGGAGGTCGGCGGATGAAGGTGCCAGCGACCCCACTGGCCGATCGTCTCCGGCCCGACGTACGATGGTCCGGAGATTCGTCGACGGGCTACTTGCGGCTGACGCATCGCTTCGGGCACTGATCGGGTGCGGCTCGCCCCTGTTCCGGGCGGCCGTCTGGAGGGATCGATGAAGAAGACTGCTCTACTGACCGTGGCTCTGGTGATTCTGGGTGCTGCCCCGACGGTGGCGCGAGCGCAGGCCGAGGGCTCCGCCTTCGCCGTGAAGGCGCAGCCTATCGTGCTGCACGCGGCACGGCTCTTCGAGGTGGTGCCGGGCAGGATCGTCAGCCCCGGCGAGGTGCTGGTGGAGGGCGACCGCATCAAGGCCGCAGGCACATCCGTGCCGCATCCGGCCGGGGCGCGGGTGATCGACCTGGGCGACAGGACGCTGATGCCGGGACTCATCGACGCGCACGTGCACCTCTTCTTGCACCCGGCCCCGCCTTCGGAGGGCATGCAGACGGTGGACGAATCGGCGCCGCAGCGGACGATCCAGGCGACGCTGGCGGCGAAGGCGGACCTGATGGCTGGCTTCACGGCCGAGCGGGACATGGGGACGGAAGGCGCCGGACCGGCTGATGCGGCGGTGCGCGACGCCATCGACAGGGGTCTGATCCCAGGGCCTCGGCTGCGCATCAGCGGCATGGCCATCTCGATCCTGGGCGGTCACGAGGACGCCGTGGGCTTCAACCCGGCACAGCACGTACTGGGGAACGCCGACTACGCCAACGACATCGAGCAGCTCGTCGAGACGATCCGCGAGCAGCACAAGGAAGGGTCGAGCTTCGTGAAGATCTACGAGACGGGGCACGACGAGATGGTGCCCCACGGGTCGGCTCCGTGCCTGGGCGACCCGATCTGCGCACAGCTGGGGATCGGCGAGCAGGCGGGCGATCCGGAGTTCTGGGACTTCCACACGCCGTACCAGTACACGGAGGCGCAGCTGAGGGCGGCCGTGGCCGAGGCGGCGCGCCTGGACACCAACGTGGGCGTGCACTGCCAGGGGGAGCCTGCGGCGCGCTTCGCCGTGGAGGCGGGCGTGGCGTCCATCGATCACGCGACACAGCTCAGCGCCGGGACGATGGAGCTGATGAAGGAGAAGCACATTCCCGCGGTGCCGACGTTCGTGGTCTTCCAGTACTTCGCGGACCACGCCCCCAACGCGGCGGCGGCGGCACGGGAGCACGCCATGCTGCAGTACAAGATCCACGAGTTCCAACGGCAGGTGGCTGCGGGGATTCCCATGGCGGTGGGGTCGGACGTGGGGCCGTTCCCGCACGGGACGCAGGCGGAGGAGCTCGAGCTCATGGTGAGGTACGGCATGACGCCGCTGGCCGTGCTGCAGGCCGACTACCTGAACGATCCGCGCATCCTGACGTGGCAGAACGAGGTGGGACGACTGAAGGCCGGATACTATGCGGACGTGGTGGCGGTGCCCGGTAATCCACTGAAGGACATCACCGCGGTGGAGCACGTGCAGTTCGTGATGAAGGGCGGCGTGGTGTACAAGGGAGCGGGATCGGCGGCCGGAGACTAGAGCCGGACCGGCTCCGGGGACGGCCGGCGGCGGGATCCGCGAAGCGCTTCGCTTCGACCTGCCGCCGGCACAACCTGGTGGCCTTCCGACCCCGGGGCCCCGGCCGTCTTCGAGAAGGAGTCCCTGGCCGGAGTCCGTCGGCAGTGTGTTCTCCTACTGGAACCGGAACACGAACGGGAAGATCACCACCACCACCGACGCCCACACCGCGTAGACGGGGAGATACGCCGTCTGCCATCGCTCCAGCGCCGCGAAGGGCGCCTTTCCGGCGACGAAGCGCGCGTACAGCACCGCGGACCCCGCCAGGTTCACCAGCAGGACGATATTCTCCCCCAGGGCCGCGACCTTGTTGGGGCTGAACCCGAACTCCGAGATGCGGGCGGCGATGGCCCAGAGGGCGACGGCGTCGACGAGGAGGGCGCACACCACCAGGATGAGCTGGAGGGTGTCGAAGAAGCGCGGCTCGGCCCGGTTGTCCCGGGCGGAGATGGCGTAGAGGATCAGGCCCACCACCAGCACCAGCAGCAGGTCGAAGCCGATGAGCACCTTTCGGTCCACCGCGATGGCGCTCCCGGTGACCACCATGGTGACGAGGAAGGCCAGCAGGAGGAGCGTGAAAAGCGGCGTGAAGAGCAGGGTCAGCACCGGCGCCATGTTCTCGATGACGCTCTGCTTGGCCTCCACGAGCCAGGCGCCGATGATCACCGCGCCCGCTATCCCACACGGCAGGATCCAGTTGTTCACGAGCAGCTCGACCTTCAGACCGATGGCGCTGAAGAGCAACACGGTGAACCCGATGAACACGCCGCCCCCGAGGGCGATGAGGGCGTAGTAGATGAACCACTCGCCGGAGAAGCGCACGTAGTTCATGCGCCGGTCGTGATCGTGCCACGCTCCCGCGGCGTATCCGAAGCCCGCGGCCAGCCACAGGGCGATGGGCAGATGAATGGCCGCCAGGGACTCCGTGTAGCCGCCCATGGTGAAGGGGATGAGGTTCATCACCAGGGCCGCCGCGACGAACGGCGCCGCCAGCCAGTACCGACCGCTCGGTGCCAGCTTCCGCTTCCACGCGAAGAAGCCCGCCAGGAAGGGGAGCACGAGGAGGCTGAAGTTCCGGATGTAGAACGACTCGTTGGCGGCGCCCGCGGCGTGCGCGGTGCTCGTGTCGAAGGTCACGCCGAAGAGCGCCGGGATCTTGATGGCCACCGCCGCCGCCACCGCCAGTCCCAGGGCCACCAGCGCCTCCCTGCGGCCCTCGCCGCTTCCCTCGGCGGTGGCGGGGGCCACCACCAGCCGCTTCCACAGCCGCTCCGAGTACTCCCGGGCGAACTCGTCGGAGAGCGTATCGAGGGCGCCGATGCGCTTCACGGCGATGAGGAAGGCCTCGTCCTCGGCGAGCCCCGCCTCCTCGAGGGCGGCGACCTGGCTCCGGAGATGGTCCTCCAGCTCGTCGACGTCCGCCGGGTCGATGGCCTCCCGGCGTCGCACGTACGAACGCCACTCGGCAATCCGTTCCTCCAACATCTGCCCGTCTCCGTGCGTCATGGCCGTCACACTCCGAGTGGTACCATCATGAACGAGTGGAAGGGAGTGCCTCGCAGCGTCGCGTCGACCACCTGCCACTGGCGTCGCTGGCGCGTGAGCTCCTCCGAGCCCCGGTCGGTGATCCGGTAGTACTTCCGTCGCCTGCCAGTCTCCGACTTGCCCCACGTGGCCTTCACGTAGCCGTTCCGCTCCAGGCGGTGCAGGACCGGGTAGAGCATCCCGTCGGTCCACTTCAGCTCACCGCCCGAGAGCTCGTCCACGCGCTTGATGATGGCGTAGCCGTAGCTCTCACCCTCGCTGAGGATCGCGAGAACCAGCGGTGTCGCGGACGCTGCGACGAGGTCCTTGCCGATGTTCACGACTCGCGACCTCGGGGGCTCGTGGCTCCTGGGGGATCATACATAGAGGTAGTATACATGGAACATCAATGTATACACAAGGGAGCCGAAGTGACGGTGGTGGACGACCGTGGGCGGCCGCCCGGGGACGGCTCAGGGACCCTCCGGTGCCCGCTTCACCGATCGCTTCGCCTTCATCCCGTTCAGCTCGTGGAGGATCTTGTCCGTGCTGGCCGCCACTCCGTCCGCGGGCCGCGTCACATACACGGCCGCGGGCAGGGCCGTCAACGACGTGAGCGCGCCTTTGACGGGCTCGTCGGCATCGGAATCGGACGGTATGAGCGCCAGGCTCCCGATGGCCACGAGGATAGCGACGGCGATGGTCGCGTTCGTGCGGGGCCGCCACCGGCTCGCCACGCGGATGTGCAGGTAGAGAAGCGCCGCGAAGAGGAGCAGTCCAAGGCCCGACCCCAGCACCCGTGTCACGTCGGTGTGCACGACCTCCGCGGCGCTCGTCGCCACCAGCTCGATGCAGCCGGCGACCAACACCCAGATGGAGATTGCGGAGAGGTGCGAGTGGAACCGGTTCCTGTAGCCGAAGAGGCGGTTCCCGATGGCCCATCCTCCGGCCCACGCCAGAAGCAGGAAGAGAGAGCCGACGGCCATGCCCAGGCCCACGTGCCAGGGATGCGCCTTGTCCGTAGTGAGGAAATCCTCCGCGGCACAGAGGACCACGGTGACGAGGCAGAGCGCCCAGGCCGTGGCCGGCCTGGACAGGATCGGCGACGGAGGGGGCATGTCTGCCGGCCCCGTCGCGGCGGCGCTGGAGAGGCGGACGGCAACGGCACCGACGCTCACCGTGGCCGGCAACGTGACTTCGGCCTCGGCTCCGACGATGAGGCTCCCGACCCGCGTCTCTCCGTCGTCCGCGAGGCGCCGCAGAGTCACGGTTCCTTCCCCCGGCCCCTCCAGCAGCTCGAGGTGGCGGGGCGCCACCGTGGGGTCGACGAGAACCAGGCCACACGATCGGTCCGAGCCGACCACACACGTGCCGTCGAGCTTGACCCGCGAGAGCGTCGCGCCGTCGGGTCCGAGAATCTCGGCTATGATCATCGGACCTTCCCCGTGTGCTCCAGCGCCTGACGGATCAGCGCCAGCCCGTTCTCCCGGGTCGTTCCGTTCATGCGGTACGTGCTCACGACCCCCGCGTCGCTCCCGCCCAGGATCGCCGTGCGGACGAAGAGATCGTACAGACCCGGCAGATCGGGCCTCCGTCGCCAGCATTGCACGAGCCGGAACTTCAGCCCATGCCCATTCCGCACGTTACCAGCCTCACACCGGTACTTCGTCGCCCAGTCCGAGTTCGAGATCTCGCCGTCGAAGACGGTGGAGAACCACTCCGAGTAGAGGGTCGCGAAGCGCAGGCGCGTGAGCTTGTGGCTGGACATCACGACGTGCTCGACGACGAGAATGGGAGACGCGTCGTCGGGATCCAGCCAGAGCCAGTCGTCGAGGCCACAACGATAGATCACTCCGTCGTAATCCAGGTCCCCGGTGTCGACGGGGCTTGCGGAGCAGTCGAAGGAATCCCCGGGAGGCTTGGGAAGTCGAAAGCCCGCGATGTCGGTCTCTTCCATGCCTTTCCGGAACACCATCTGCCGGACCCGATCCTGCACGGCCTCGAGGGACGAGCGCACGTCCGCCACCAGGTCCGGATTGCTGTCCCGCGGTTGGGCCAGGAGCTCCCGTGCCCGGGCCGCCGGCACGAGGTAGCTCAGCTGGTTCCCGCTCGTGGCGACGTTCACCCCCACGACCCGCCCGTCGGCCAGCAGGGTGGGGCCGCCGCTCATGCCGGGGTTGAGCGAGCCCGTGAAGTGGAACGTCCCCTCCAGGCTGTGGGGCATGAGCCCGTTGAAGCTCCCCTGTACCACCGTGCCGGTGAGGTTGAGGGGGAAGCCCAGGGAGAACACGG
>JAJDNC010000088.1 GCA_022340865.1 Gemmatimonadota bacterium | reverse complement strand
TTCCTGGACGTGTGCTGCGCGCTCACCGGGCGGGCGCCCCTGTACGGTCTGCACCTGACGGAGAACCGGCGGGCGACGGTGGTGGTGGACGTCACGGACGTTCCCGACCCTCTCAAGGTCCGGGACGTGTTCTACCCGGTGCTCGGCACCTGGCTGGGTCTGGAGGTGGGGGACGAGGTGGCGGCCCTCCTGGGACTCCCGGCGAGCGTCACCGAGGATCAGCTCAAGGCGCTGGGGGCCGCTGCGGCCTCGTCGGGGTCGGTGGCGCTGTTCCACGTGGTGGGTGTGACGCCGGAGGCGCCCACCCTGGAGGCGGCGACGGGAGGGACCGCGCCGATCCACACGGTCCGCCTCACGGCGGACACGCTGCGTCCGGCGCTGGACCGCCTGAGCACGACCACCGGAAAGGGGGGCATCGACGCGGTGGCCGTGGGCAGCCCCCACTTCTCTCGTGCGGAGTTCGTGGAGCTCGCCCGCCTGGTGGCGGGCCGACGCCTGGTGGTGCCGTTCTATGCGTGCACGGGCCGGGGCGTCCTCGAAGCGCTAGAGGCCGACGGCACCGCCGCCCTGCTGGCGGAGGCGGGCGTGGAGATCGTCGCCGACACCTGTGTGGTGGTCACCCCCATCCTGCCCGCCGAGGGAGGCACCCTCATGACGTGCTCGGGGAAGTTCGCCCACTACGGCCCGTCGAACACCGGATACGAGGTGGTCTACGGGAGCCTGGAGGAGTGCGTGGCCTCCGCGCTGGAGGGCCGGGTGGTGCGCGAGGCGGAGGTGTGGCGGTGGTGAGGGGGCGGGTCCTCGTCGCCGGCAGCGCCCGGGGGCCGCTCCTGTGCCTGCGGGCGCCCATCAGCTTCTGGGGCGGGGTGGACCCCGTGAGCGGACGCATCGTCGACCCGCGCCACCCCGATCACGGCGTGTGCATCGCCGGCACCGTGCTCGCCGTGCCGGCCACGGTGGGCTCGTCGTCGTCCAGCGCGGTCATGCTGGAGCTCCTCCGCGAGGGCACCGCTCCGGCGGCCGTCCTCACGGCACGGGCCGACGCCATCCTCGCGCTGGGGGTGGTGGTGGCGGGGGAGCTGGGGCACCCGACGATCCCCATGCTGGAGCTTCCCGCCGAGGGTCTGAGCGCCCTCGCCGACGGCGTTCTGGAGGTGCTGGAGGACGGCACGGTCCGGTCCGCCGGATGAGGGACGCGACGCCCCGGATGCGGGGCGTCCGAAGGGAGGCGTCGTCTCCCCGGTTGCCGGGTTTCCGCCGCCCCGCGATCATGACCCCGTCCAACCGCTCACCTCCATCGATTCGATGACCATGGATACGCGCTTCAGAAGGCTTCAGACCCTCCTTCTCGCGACATCGACCGCCCTGGCACTCGTCGCCTCCCCCGCCCTGGCCCAACGCGGCCGCGGCGGGACGGGGATGCGCGGCGAGGGCATGCGGAACGGCAACGGCGGCCCGGCCGCCCTCACGGACTCCGCCGTCGTGGCGGGCATCCCCGTGCGCTCCATCGGGCCGGCCGTGATGAGCGGCCGCATCGTGAGCATCGCGGTGGCGTCCTCGGCGAACGCCCGGGGCGGCAGCCTCGGCACGGTCGTCTACGTCGGGGCCGCCACGGGCGGCGTGTGGAAGTCCACGGACGCGGGCGCGAGCTGGACGTCCGTCTTCGACCACTACGGCGTGTCGTCCATCGGCGCGGTGGCGGTGGCGCCCTCCAACTCGGACATCGTGTGGGTGGGCACCGGAGAGGCCAACAACATGCGCAGCTCCTCGTACGGGGACGGCGTCTACAAGTCCACCGACGGGGGCAAGACCTTCAAGTTCATGGGGCTCAGGACGTCGCAGCAGATCGGCCACATCGCGGTGGACCCCAGGGACCCGGACATCGTGTACATCGCGGCGGTGGGCCCGCTGTGGGCGGGCGGTGGTGAGCGGGGCGTGTACCGCACCACCGACGGAGGCAAGACGTGGAAGGCCGTCCTCACCGGGAACAGGTGGACGGGCGCCACGTACGTGGTGCTCGATCCCACGGACCCGAGCATCGTCTACGCAGCGATGCTCCAGCGCGAGCGCCGGGCGTACAGCTTCGTGGGCGGCGGCCCGGGGAGCGGCATCTGGAAGAGCACCGACGGAGGCGACACCTGGACCCGCCTCACCGACGGGCTTCCCACCTCCGACATGGGGCGCATCGGCCTGGACGTGTGCCGCTCGCAACCCAACACGGTCTACGCCGTCATCGAGGGAAGCGAGCACGGCGTCTACCGTTCCGACGACGGCGGCTCGTCCTGGCACAAGCAGAGCGACATCGAGTCGATCCCGTGGTACTTCGGCCAGATCCGCGTCGATCCCAACAACCCGGACGTCGTCTACCACCTGGGCGTGTCGCTGTCCGTCTCCACCGACGGCGGCGTCACCTGGAACCGGGTGGGCCCCGGGCTCCACGCGGACAACCACGCCATGTGGATCAACCCCGACGACTCCGACAACCTGATGGTGGGCAACGACGGTGGCTTCTACGTCTCGTACGACCGCGGCGCCACCTGGGACTTCTCGGTGAACCTCCCAGTGTCGCAGTTCTACACGGTGGGCTTCGACAACGCGGAGCCGTTCTACAACGTGTACGGCGGCCTCCAGGACAACTCGGTGTGGGGCGGCCCGTCCCGCAACCGGCAGCGCTCGGGGATCGTCAACGCCGACTGGTTCGAGATGACCGGGGGCGACGGCTTCTACGCGGTCACCGACCCCACCGACCCCACCATCTCGTACGTGGAGTCGCAGAACGGCGGCATCGTCCGCTACGACAGGCGCACCGGTGAGCAGAAGAGCATCCGGCCGCAGCCCGCGGTGGGCCAGCCGGAGTACCGCTTCAACTGGAGCGCGCCCATCCTCATCTCGCCCCACGACCACAACACCATCTACTTCGCCGCGAACTACGTCTTCAAGAGCACGGACCGCGGCGACCACTGGCAGCGCCTGGGAGAGGACCTGACGCGCCACATCAACCCGGACTCGCTGAAGCTCATGGGCGTGATCCAGAAGCCGGACGCGGTGGCACTGGGGGAGGGCACCGCCGCCTTCGGGAACATCTCCACGCTGGATGAATCGCCCATAAAGGCCGGGGTGCTCATCACCGGGACCGACGACGGCGTGGTGTCGATCTCCCAGGACGACGGCAAGACCTGGAACAAGATCATGCACTTCCCCGGCGTGCCCGACACCGCATACGTGAGCAAGGTGCGCGCCTCGTACCAGAGCCTGGGGACGTTCTACGTCACCTTCGACAACCACCGCAGCAACGACTTCAAGCCGTACGTCCTGAAGACCACCGACTGGGGCAAGTCCTGGACGTCCATCGCCGGGAACCTGCCCGCGTTCGGCAGCGTGCGCGGCTTCGTGCAGCATCCGAAGGACCCCGACCTGCTCTTCGCGGGCACCGAGACGGGCCCCTTCGTCACGGTGGACGGCGGCCAGCACTGGACGCGCTTCACCGACGGGATGCCCACGGTGCCGGTGACGGACCTCAAGGTCCAGCCGCGGGATAATGCGCTGCTCATCGCCACCCACGGCCGCGGCATCTACATCGTCGACGATCTGCGTCCTCTGGAGTACCTCGCCGAGGCGCGCAAGGCCGGGGGCCCGTACCTCGTGCCGGTCGAGAGCCAGCTCCTGTTCGTGCCCGACGGCTCCAAGACCAGCGGGACCCACGCCAGCCGGAACTACTCCGCTCCGAACCCGAGGGTGGGCGTGACCGTCAGCTACTGGCTCCCCCTCGATCTCCGAGGCGGCGTGTCGCTGGAGATCCTGGATCCCTCGGGCCGGGAGGTGCGGAAGCTCGAGGCGTCACGGGGACCGGGGATGCACCGGGTGTTCTGGGACTTCCGCTACAACGCCCCCTACACCGGTCCTCCCGAGCAGAACGGCCAGGCCCAGCAGGGTCGCGGCGGCTTCGGCGGTGGCTTCGGGCGCTTCGGCCGGGGGAACCAGGGACCCATGGTGGCCCCGGGACCGTACGTGGCGCGCCTGACGGTGACGCCGCGGGGCGGCGGCGCGCCTACGGTGCTGGAGCAGCGCTTCACGGCGATTCGCGATCCCGAGGTCCGACTCACCGACGCGCAGATCGATTCCCTCACGGCCATGCGCCGCTCGCTGGCCGCGATGCAGGGCCGCCTCGCCGTGGCCCTGAAGCAGGCCGACGAGGTCCAGCAACAGCTCACCGGGGCCAGGGCGGCCATGGCCCGGGTCACCGTGCCTGCCGCGGTCACCTCGGAGGCCAACGCCATCGGACGTGAGGTGGGTGCGGTCATCCAGGTGCTCCGTGGTCGGAGCGGCCGTGGCTTCGGCTTCGGCGGCGGCGAGGGTGGCGGGGGCGTCGTGCAGACGCCTACCGTGACGCAGCTCGTGGCGCAGGCCAGCGGCATCAACCGCGCCACGGCCATGCCCACCGAGTACGAGCAGCAGGCCCTGGCCGAGATCCCGGGAATGCTGGATGCGCAGATCGCAAAGCTGAACGCGGCCTTGGCGCGCGTGCCCGCGTTCTTCAAGTCCCTGGATGACGCCGGCGTGCCGTGGAGCCCGGGACGGCCCGTGCGGGGCGGGGGGCGCTAGCGCGCCGCCGCGCGGGCCACCTGCCGATGCTCACCGCGGACGAGGTGCGCGGGGCTTCCATGACAGGAAGCCCCGCGTCCACATCGGCGCCATGACCCGGGCCGACGTCATCTCTATGCCGCTGCCCGACGCGGACGCGCGCCGGCGCATCGCGGAGGACCTGGACACCAACCTCCTGGTGGAGGCCGGCGCGGGATCCGGGAAGACCACCGAGCTGGTGACCCGCATGGTGGCGTTGGTGGAGACCGGCACCGCCACGGTGGAGGAGATCGCCGCGGTCACCTTCACGCGGAAGGCGGCCGGAGAGCTGCGCGAGCGCTTCCAGACCGGACTCGAGGAGCGCATTCGTGAGCTGGAGGCGCGGGATGACGGCGGGGAGGCCGGCCGTCCCGCGCGGAACGGTGAGGCCGGGGAGGCCTCCTCCGGATTCGGCCCGGCCGTCCCGTCCACGGACCCCGCGCAGCGTCTCCGCCGCGCGCTGGACGACATCGACCTGGCCTTCGTGGGAACGATCCACTCGTTCTGCGCGCGCCTGCTCCGCGAGCACCCGCTGGAGGCGGGCCTGGACCCGAGCTTCGAGGAGCTCCCCGTGGAGGAGCGCCAGACCCTGCGGCGGCGCTTCTGGGACGCCTACCTGGAGCGCCTCACGCGGGACGTGGACCCGGCGCTGGAGGAGCTCAGCGACGCCGGGCTGCGGCCGACGCAGCTCTTCGGGCTCTTCGACCGCGTGGTGGAGAACTCGGACGTAGAGTTCCCGACGGAGGAAGCGGAGGCTCCCTCGGCGGCGGAGATCGCGGCCGTCCGTGGCGAGCTGAGCTCCCTCGTGGACCAGGCCATGGAGCTGATGCCCGAGCGGGAGCCCGAGCGCGGCTGGGATCCGCTTCAACGCAAGATGCGGACCCTGCACTTCACCCGGGACGTCACCGGCTGGAGGAACCCGGCCGACTTCTTCGACGCTCTGGGGAAGGTGTGCAAGCCCGGCCCCAAGGGACACGACGTCACCCAGAACCGGTGGAGGAACGGAGCGCTGGCCAAGGCGTTCCGCGACCAGGTGAACGCGTTCGGGGTGGGGGAGGAGCGGCCCGCGAATCGGCTGCTCGATCGCTGGTACGCGCACCGCTACGCGCTGTCGGTGCGCCTGGCCCGGGACGCGGCGGCGGACTTCGCCGAGGAGCGGCGGCGCACCGGCCGCCTGGACTTCCAGGACCTCCTCCTGCTTACCGCCCGCCTGCTGCGCGTCGACCCAGGCGTGCGCCGGGAGCTGGGGATGCGCTACCGGCGCATCCTCGTGGACGAGTTCCAGGACACCGATCCCCTCCAGGCCGAGGTGGTGCTGCTGCTGGCGTCGGAGCCCACGGACGCCTCGCCGTCCGTCGGCGGGGTCGAGACCACCGAACACGGCGGGGCGTCGTCCGTCGGCGAAGGCCGGTCCGCCGGCTGGCGCGACGCGGTCCCCCGTCCGGGCGCCCTCTTCGTCGTCGGCGACCCCAAGCAGAGCATCTACCGGTTCCGGCGGGCGGACATCCAGCTCTACGACTTCGTGAAGGAGCGCTTCGCCGACTTCGGGGGGCTGGTGCGGCTGACCGCCAACTTCCGGTCCCGCCCGCGCATCGGCGACCTGGTGAACGAGGTGTTCGACCACCCGGACTTCTTCCCGGCCGAATCCACCCCCGAGCAGGCCCGCTTCGAGCCGCTCGTCACCCGGCCCAAGGGCACGCCCGCGCCGGCCGAGGGCGTCTTCTGGTACACCGTGGTGCCCGACGGGCGGGCACGGAGCGCCGTGACCCGCGACGACGCGGCCCGGGTGGCCTCGTGGATCCGGAGCCGCCTCGACGCCGGGGAGCGGTCGCCGGGTGCGTTCATGATCCTCACCCCCGACACCCGCTACCTGTCGGCCTACGCCCGGGCGCTGGAGGAGCGCAGCGTTCCGGTGCAGGTCACCGGCGCCGGGGTGGGCGTGGAGGAGGAGCTCCAGGAGCTGGTGGCGCTCCTGGAGTGCATGATCGATCCCACCAACCCGGTGAAGGTCGTCGCGGTCCTCGTGGGCCTCTTCTTCGGACTGGACTACGAGGCGCTCGTCGCCCACCGCCTGGACGGCGGATCGCTGGATGCCATGCGCCCGGGATCACGAGGTCACCCGGAGGTGCGCGACGCCCTGGCCACGCTCCACGGGTGGTGGCTCAGGGCCAGCCGCGATCCCGCGGACGTCTTCGTGGGGCAGGTCGTGTCGGAGCTGGGGCTGCTGCCGTACGCGGCGGCCGGGGAGCTCGGCTCCATCCGGGCAGGCGCCCTGATCTTCGCGCTGGACGCCGTCCGCGCCGCCGCATTGCGCGGG